>JAITRL010000328.1 GCA_031288415.1 Deltaproteobacteria bacterium
CGGGGAGACGGTGGCCCACGCCGCGGCGGCGGCCGGCCGCCTTCCTGAAGGCTTCTCGCTGTGGGGTCTTGCCGACAGGCGCGGGGAGACGGTGGCCCACGTCGCGGCCTTGGCCGGCCGCCTCCCTGAAGGCTTCTCCCGGTGGGGGCTTGCCGACAGGCGCGGGGAGACGGTGGCCCACGTCGCGGCCAGGACAGGGAGGCTTCCGGAAAGCTTTGCCCAGTGGGAGCTAGCGACCGAAGGCGGCTGGACCGTGGCCCACGAGGCCGCCCGCCGCGGCTGTCTTCCCCGCGGTTTCACGCTCTGGGAGCTTGCCGACGGCAAGGGAAGGACCGTGGCCCACGAGGCCACCGCGAGCGGCAGCCTTCCCCGCGGTTTCACGCTCTGGGAGCTTGCCGACGACAAGGGAAGGACCGTGGCCCACGAGGCCGCCCGCCGCGGCTGTCTTCCCCGCGGTTTCACGCTCTGGGAGCTTGCCGACGACATGGGAAGGACCGTGGCCCACGAGGCCGCCGCGAGCGGCAGCCTTCCCAAACGCTTCTCGCGCTGGGAGCTGGCGGACAAGAACGGCCGGACCGTGATTCACGCGGCGGCCAAGCGCGGTCATTTTCCCGAAGGCTTCTCGCGCTGGGAGCTGGCGGACAGGAACGGCTGGACCGTGGCGCACGCGGCGGCCTGCGGCGGCCATCTGCCCAAAGGCTTCGCGCGCTGGGAGATGGCGGCCGAGAGCGGCTGGACCGTGGCGCACTCGGCGGCCGCCCGCTCCCGTCTTCCTGAAGGTTTTTCCAGGTGGGAGCTGGCGGACAGGAAAGGCTGGACCGTGGCGCACGCGGCGGCGCGTCACGGGAATCTCCCCAAGGGTTTTTCCCGGTGGGAGCTCGCCGACGAGGAAGGCCGGACCGCGGCCCACGAGGCGGTCTGGGGCGACCCGCTTCCGGAAGGCTTCGCGCTGTGGGAACTCGCGGACAGGAACGGGTGGTCGGTGGCCCACGAGGCGGCCAGGTGGGGCAATCTTCCCAAGGGATTCGACCGGTGGGAGATCGCGGACAAGAGGGGTTGGACGGCGGCCCACGAGGCGGCGGAACGCGACCACCTTCCTGAGGGGTTCACCTTGTGGGCGCTCGCGGACTACACCGGCCGGACCGTGGGGGAATGCTCATGGCGCTTCGGCCAAACCGCCGGAGGCGGCGGCAGGCGGCGGAACGATGACTGAGGGCCGCCTTTCCCGCCGCAGGCGCGCGGAAAGCGTCGAGCAAGAGCGCGCGGGAGCCCGCCCGGGAACAAGGCCGGACCAGGGCCCGCGCGGCCGCCTGGAACGCCTGGTTCCCGAAGGTTTCGCGCTTCCGGGCTTGGCCGACGAGGTTGCCGGGACAGCCGTCCGCGAGGCCGCTGCGCATGGGGGCATCTGCCCCAAGGATTCACGCCCCTGGGCCTGGCCGGGCGGAGCGGCTGTTTGCGGCCCGCGGGGCCGCGGGGCGTGGCGGCTGTTTCGCGGACCGCGGGGATGCGGGGCGCGGCTTTCCGGGTGCTTCAGGCATCAGTCTCCGGGAACTGGCGGACAAGAGAGGCTCTACGGCAAGGATGCCGCAAGGAGAATGGTTCAGGCCGCGGGCCTTGCGAGCGGGGCCGCGGCGCAGGCGGGGAGGGCCCGGCCGGGCGGGCGGCCGGGAAGGTTTCGCGGCCGGGGAGAGCGCCTTAGGGCGCGCCTGCCGGGCGGCCCGGCCGCGGCGAGAGGCGCCGCGGCCTATTTCGGCGCCGGCCCCACGCTTGGCCGGGGCAGGCCGGGGACAGGATGCCTGGAGGCGCCGCTTACGCGCGGCGGCGGGAAGGAAGACCATGAACGGCGGCAAGAAGCGCCTGGCCCAGGATGATCCTCTCTGGGAACGCGCACGGGACGGCACGCTTCCGGAGGGCTTCACTGACTGGGGGCTGGCCGGGGGCCGCGGCCGCACCCTGGCCCACGAGGCGGCAAGGTCCGGCCGGCTCCCCCCCGGCTTTACGCGATGGGAGCTTGAGGACGATACAGGCCGGACAGTCGCCCACGAGGCGGCCGCCGGCGGCTTTCTTCCCGCAGGCTTCGCCCTGTGGGAGCTCGCGGACGACAAGGGCCGGACAGTCGCGCACGAGGCCGCCGGGCGCGGGGGCCTTCCGGAGGGCTTCGCCCGGTGGGAGCTCGCGGACAGGGAAGGCCGGACAGTGGCCCACGAGGCCGCCGCCGGGGGATACATTCCCCCGGGCTTCTCGGGGTGGGAGCTCGCGGACAGGAACGGTCGGACCGTGGCCCACGAGGCGGCCGGGGGCGGCCATCTTCCCGCAGGCTTCACCCGGTGGGAACTCGCCGACTATAAGGGCTGGACCGTGGCCCACGAGGCGGCCGGGGGCGGCCGGCTTCCCGCCGGCTTCGCGCTCTGGGAACTGGCAGGCAAGTACGGGTTGACCGGCGGGTGGACCGTGGCCCATGAGGCCGCCGGGAAGGGGCATCTTCCGGCGGATTTCACGCGGTGGGAACTCATGGACGATATAGGCTGGACCGTGGCCCACATCGCCGCCCGGGAAGGCAAGCTTCCGGCGGATTTCACGAGGTGGGAGGTGGAGAACGCGGACGGCTGGACCGCCGCCCACGAGGCCGCTGAGCGGGGAGACCTCCCTGCGGGCTTTTCGCGGTGGGAACTCGGGCGTCGGCGTACCGTGGCCCACGTGGCGGCGGAGCGGGGAAGCCTCCCCGCAGGCTTCAGGCTGTGGGAGATCGAGGACGGGCACGGCAGGACAGTGGCCCACGCGGCAGCCGAGGCGGGCCGCCTGCCCGAAGGCTTCGCCAAGTGGGAGCTCGCGGACCGAAACGGCAAGACCGTGGCCCATTCGGCGGCCGAAGGCGGCCGCCTTCCCCCTGGCTTCACGCGGCTGGACCTCGCGGACAGCGACGGCCGGACCGTGGCCCACGCCGCGGCCAGTGGAGGCTGTCTTCCGGAAGGCTTCTCCCAGTGGGAGCTCGCCGACGGGTACGGGCGGACAGTGGCGCACGTCGCGGCGAAGCGCGGCCGCTTTCCCGAGGGATTCGTCAGGTGGGAGCTTGCCGACCAGGAAGGATGGACCGTGGCCCACGCCGCCGCCGAAGGCGGTTGCCTTCCTGAAGGCTTCTCCCGATGGGGGCTTGCCAACGATTACGGGAAGACGGTGGCCCACGCCGCCGCCAAGGGAGGCTGCCTTCCGGAAGGCTTCTCCCGGTGGGAGCTTGCCGACAAGTACGGGAAGACGGTGGCGCACGCCGCGGCCGAGGCCTGCCGCCTTCCTGACAGCTTCTCCCGCTGGGAACTCGCCGACGGCCGAGGAAAGACAGTGGCGTACGTCGCGGCCAGGGCCGGCCTCCTCCCTGAAGGCTTCTCCCGGTGGGAGCTCGCCGACGGCCATGGAATGACAGTGGCGCACGTCGCGGCCTGGGACGGCCGCCTCCCTGAAGGCTTCTCCCAGTGGGGGCTCGCCGACGAGCGCGGGTATACGGTGGCCCACGCCGCGGCCAAGGCCGGCCTCCTTCCGGAAGGCTTCTCCCGGTGGGAGCTTGCCGATGAGGCTGGGGAGACTGTGGCCCACGTCGCGGCTCAGGCCTGCGGCTTTCCTGAAGGATTTTCCCAGTGGGAGCTTGCCGATGAGGATGGGGAGACGGTGGCCCACGTCGCGGCCAAGGCCGGCCGCCTTCCTGGATGTTTCTCCCGGTGGGAACTCGCCGACGGCAAAGGGAGGACAGTGGCGCACGCCGCGGCCAAGGCCGGCAGCCTCCCTGAAGGCTTTTCCCGGTGGGAGCTCGCCGATGAGGAGGGGGTGACCGTGGCCCACGCGGCCGCCTTCCGCGGCGGCCTTCCCCGCGACTTCGCTCTCTGGGAGCTTGCCGACGACAAAGGAAGGACAGTGGCGCACGAGGCGGCCCTGGGCGGCTTCCTTCCCAAATGGTTTTCGCGGTGGGACCTCTCGGACAAGGACGGCTGGACCGTGATTCACGCGGCGGCCGCGCACGGCCATTTTCCCTGCGGCTTCGCGCGGTGGGATCTCGCCGACGGGCGGGGCTGGACCGTGGCCCACGCGGCTGCCCTGTACGGTTACCTTCCTAAAGGCTTCGCGCGGTGGGAGATGTCGAACAAGAACGGCCGGACCGTGGCGCACGTGGCGGCAGGTCGCGGCCGGCTCCCCGAAGGCTTTTCAGGCTGGGAGATGGCGGACAGGCACGGCTGGACCGTGGCCCACGAGGCGGCCAATAACAGGAATCTCCCCGAGGGTTTCCTCCGGTGGGAACTCGCCAACGAGTACGGATGGACCGTGGCCCACGAGGCCGCAAAGCGCAGCCGGCTCCCCAATGGTTTAACGCCGTGGGAACTTGTGTTCAAGCAGGGGTGGTCAGTGGCCCATGAGGCGGCCAGGTGGAACAATCTTCCGAAAAGTTTTGACCGGTGGGAACTCGCGGACGGGACAGGGCGGACCGTGGCGCATTTGGCGGCCGAGCGCGACCGTCTTCCTGAAGGATTTTCGAGGTGGGAGCTGGCGGACAAGGACGGCCGGACCGTGGCCCACGAGGCGGCCTGTTGCGGGAATCTCCCCAAAGGGTTCAACCGGTGGGAACTCGCCGACAGGAAGGGCCGGACCGTGGCCCATGAGGCGCCCGGTCAATTCATTTTTACTGAAGGCGTCTCGAAGTGGGAGCTGGCGGACAAGAGGGGGTGGACGGTGGCCCATGAGGCGGCCAGGCATGATCTTCTTCCCCAGGGATTCGGCCGGTGGGAGCTGGCGGACAAGAGGGGATGGACGGTGGCTCACGAGGCTGCCAGGCGGGGCGGCCTTCCCCAGGGATTCGGCAGGTGGGAGCTGGCGGACAAGAAGGGATGGACGGTGGCTCACGAGGCGGCCAGGCGCGGCCGCCTTCCGGAAGGTTTCACCCTGTGGGCGCTGGTGGACTACGAGGGAAGGACCGTGCGGGAATGCTTAGGGCGCGCCTCCAAAGCGAAAGGCGGAGGCAAGGAAAACGACGGCTGAAGGGGCTGCCGTTCCGCCGCGGGCGCGGAAAGCGTCTAGAGCGCCGGCATCGGCGCCCGCTTGAAAACAGGCCGGACCCGGACCGCCCTCATCGGAGGTTTGATCCTCAGCGAAGAGGCCATTCGGGCTTGCGGGCTGCCGCGGCCCGGCTTCCCGCATACGGTCCCTGAGGGCTTCCGCGGCCGGGATCTCGCGGCAAGGAAGAAAGGCTCCGGCGCGCGGGGCGGCAAGGAGCGGCCTGCTCCCTGCGGGTTTCGCTCTTTGGCGGGTGAAATCCCGGGAAGGCAGGGCCGCCTGCGCGCCCGGCCGCCCGGCACGGGCCACGCCCCGTCTTGTCAGGGCGGGAACGCCTGCGGGGCGGACTGGAACGCTTGCCATGCCGTTGTCCGGCAAGGGCGCCTCCCCGCAGGCTTTTCTCCGGGCGGGACATGGCGAACTTGCCGAACTTGCCGAACAGGGCAAACTCGGCGAACTTGCCGAACAGGGCTGGCAAGGCGAACAAGGAGGGCAGGAGCTGCGCCCGCGCGGCGGCATGGCACGGGGTTCTCCTTAATGTAATCGCGACACGGGGTTCCGCCGGCGGAAAAAGCTTTGACGCGGCCCGCGCGGCGGCATGGCGCGCCCGTCTCCCCATAGCCCCCGATCATCGGGAGCCCGCCGACGGGGGGGGCCGTGCCGCCGCCGCTTTCGGCGACGGCGATTATCCTCCATGCGGTCAGGCCCGGGCTGCGGGAAGCTGTCCCCCGCTGAGGGTTTTTCCCGGGAAAGCGCCGGCCGGCCGGCGTTGCCCTATGCCAAGCTTTGTCAGGCCTGGCTGTCCCGAAGCGCGCCGATCCCTGTCAGGCTTTGCTGTCACGAAAGGCGCCGATCCCTGTCAGGCCTGGCTGTCCCCAAGCGCGCCGCTCCCTGTCAGGCCTGGCTGTTCCGCATCGTCCAGAGCCTTGAGACATGGCCTGCCGCAGCCTCCGCGGATCTTCATCGCCGTCCGGAAACTCTCCGGGCGATGTCCCTGACCTGTCATCCGGCCCGTTGCCTCCTGGGGAGACAGAGCGACTGGGCCGCTCGCGGGCGGCTTTAGCCATGACCCTGTCGCGAGAGCCCGGAGTTCTGGCTCGACTTCTGCAGGGTTGCCGGAATTGCCGGAAGGCTGGCCTGAATTCCTGCGGGTTTGGCTTGAATTGCCGGAGGCTGGCCACAATTCCCTGAGCATTATACTATCTGTTGTGCCACGATTATATATTAAAGTTTCTCAATATGCCATAAATATCAGAAGTTGGTTGACTTGAGAAAAATATCGCCCTACAATGAATAAATCGGAACCTCTCCTGCGGTCCGGCAGCCTGAACCGCGGGACAGCGGCCCTCCGGAAGCGGGGGCCTTGCGGAAGGAGGTGGCGTTCCTACGGTAAATTACCTCAGAAATATCTCCCGGGGGAACACAGAGGCCCGCCGGGGCGCGGGCGGGCGGGCCCTCGTCAAGGGAGCGCAAAAGGGGACGGCCCTGGCGCGCCTGGCCCTCATCGTCTGCGCCACTGCAGCGGTTACCGCGCTGTCCCTGTGGTTTTTCGCGCCGCGGGCCCCGCGCGCCGTCGCGGAAGGCCCTGGCCAGGCCCCGGCGGCGGCCTCTTCCGCCGCCACGGCCAGGGGAGCGCCTCAGACGGTCCCCGTGCGGACAGTCCTCCAGAACGTCCTGGGTCTCTGGGCCGAGGGGCTGGTCTCCGGGAACTTCGCGAAGTTTCACGCCGCCGCCGCCGCGGACTGGAAGGCCAAGGACACCGCGGCAGGGCTCGCCGCCGTCTACCGGCCCCTCGAGCCCTGGAGGGATGCCTTGAGGAGCTTTCCGTCCCGTGGCAAGCTCGTGCTGCTCCAGTCCGAGCCCTACCGCGAGGAAGCCCCGGAGGCCCCGGCCCAGATGCGGGAGAACGTGGGCCCGGAAAGCCCTTGGCTGGTGAGGGGGGAGTGGCGGACCGGGAAGACCGCCCTTAATTTCACGCTGATACTCACCGCCGAGGCCGGGGCCTGGAAGCCTGCTGGACTCCTGGTGGAGATCTTCGAGAAATAGCCTGGGGCCGTCCTTCAGAGCCCGCGGCCGGCCTGAAGGCTCATGAGGGAACTCCGGGAGGGTCCTGAAGGCCATAAAGGCCCTGGAGAGCCCTGGGAGGGTCCTGAAGGCGGAGAAGCCTGGGAAAGGGTCCTGGAGAGCCCTGGAAAGGGCTGAAGGCCCCCCGGAATCCCTGGAAACCTGCGCCGGGTCCTGAAGAGTCCGGGAGGGTCCGGAAGAACCCTTGAGGGTCCTGAAAGGTTCAAGAGGCAAGCTCCCTCCCCTGGCCTGGGACCGGGCCTAAGTCGAGCCTGCGGCCTTTTGGCTCCGGGCTTTCCGCGCTCCTCTCCCTGTCAGTCCGCCGCCAGGAAAAGGCCGTCCGAAACTACGCAAGGAAAAGGCCGTCCGAAAGCAAGGCCCGCAGCCCCCCGCCGGAAAGCGGAGGCCTGCGGGCCTTGTGTTTTTCGGCCCGGCGCGATCGAACCGCAGGCCTTGCCCCGGCGCGGCTTCCGCCGCCCCGGCGCGGGCGGGTTCCCGCGCGCCCCGCCTCGGCCGAGCTTTCGCGGGCCTCATTGAGGTTCAGTAAGTGTTGATGAAGTCCTCGTACGCCGAGAGATCGAGAAGCCCGTGGCCGGAGAGCACGAAGACTATGACGCCGGGGGTCCCGGCCCGCTCCAGCTCAAGGGCCTTGAGGCACGCGGCGGCCAGGGCGTGCGCTGATTCCGGGGCGGGGATCACGTACTCCGTCCTCGCGAAAAGGGAGGCGAACCTGAAGAGGTCCGAGCCGCCCACGGCCTGGGGCGTGACCATGCCGCTTTTGACGAGCGCGCTCACGATGGGGGAGGCCCCGTGGTACCTCAGGCCTCCCGCGTGGATGGCCGGGGGCTGGAAGTCCTTGCCCAGCGTGTACATGGGGAGAAGCGGGGTGAGCGCCGCCGCGTCGCCGTAGTCGTGGGTGAACTTCCCGCGGGTGAGGGTGGGGCAGGAGTCGGGCTCGGCGGCGATCAAGGTGATCCTGGCCCCGTCCTTGAGTTCCGGGACGAAGGGGGCCGCCATGCCCCCGAAGTTGGAGCCTCCGCCGTGGCAGGCGACGAGGTAGTCCGGCGAGAGCCCCAGGGCCTTGAGCTGCCTCTTGAGCTCCTGGCCGATGACGGTCTGGTGCAGGACCACGTGGTTGAGGACGCTGCCCAGGCTGTAGTTGGTGTCCGGGCGGGAGGCCGCGTCCTCGACCGCCTCGCTGATGGCCAGCCCCAGGGTGCCCAGGGTATCGGGGTCCTCGGCCAGGGCCTTCCGGCCGGCGGCGGTGAGCTGGGACGGGCTGGAGAGCACCTCCGCGCCCATGAGGTTCATGATGGTCTTGCGGTAAGGCTTCTGCTCGAGGCTCACGCGCACCATGTAGACCCGCACTTCGAGCCTGAAGGCCCTGCCGGCGATGGCGAGGGCCGTGCCCCACTGGCCCGCCCCGGTCTCGGTGGCCAGCCTGCGGATGCCCGCCTCCTTGTTGTAGTAGGCCTGGGCGATGGCGGTGTTGCTCTTGTGGCTCCCCGAAGGGGAGACTGACTCGTTCTTGTAGAAGATTTTCGATTTCACGCCCAAGGCCGCCTCCAGGGCCGCGGCCCGGACGAGCGGCGTGGGCCGCCAGCGGGAGAGGGCCTCCACCACGGCTTCCGGTATGTCGAAGTGCCGGCGGGGGGAAAGCTCCTGCTCGATGAGGCTGGCGGGGAATATCGCCGACAGGTCCTCGGGTTTGACGGGCGAGCCCGCCGGGGTGAGGTAGGGCTCGAGCGGCTCGGGGAGGTCGGGCAACACGTTGTACCAGGTGCGGGGGATCTCGGACTTGGGGAGCGTCACGGTGGTTTCTTCGATGGGCATACGGGCTGGTGGTTCCTTTTTCGGCTTGGGCTTGGAGCCGCGGGGGCATCGGCTCCGTATGGGGAGGCGGGGATACCGGCCGCCTTCCGGGGCGGAAGGCGGCCGCGGGCGGGAATTCAGGGGACGGCTCCGGAGGCGCCGCGGCGCGGGGCTTCCGGCGGCTCCGCCCTGCGGCGCGCCTCCGCGCGACAGGATGCCTCAGCGGGCAAGCTTCAGGATGAGCCTGGAGGCCTCCAGGACGTCCGGGGCCTCGAGCGCGGTCGGGGGGAGCGCGGCTATGCCCGCCCCGTAGCCGGTGCGGACGAGGATGGACACGCAGCCGGCGGCGAGCCCGGCCCCCAGATCCGAAAGCTTGTCGCCCACCATGAAGGAGCGGGAGAGATCCAGCCCGTGGTCGGCGGCTGCCTGGAGGAGCATGCCGGGCGCGGGCTTGCGGCAGCCGCAGGGGCCGGTGAAGTCCGGATGGTGCGGGCAGTGGTAGAAGGGCGGCGGGGCAAGGCCCCGCCTCTCCAGGTCGGCGGCGACCCTGCGGTGGAGGGCGGCCACGTCCTCTGCGCGGTAAAGGCCCCTGGCCACGCCGGCCTGGTTGGTGACGACCGCGACGAAGAGGCCCTGGCCCTGGAGGAGCCGCAAGGCCTCCACCGCGCCGGGGAGCCATTCGAAGTCCTCCCAGCGCCAGGCGTAGCCGCGGTCGAGGTTGAGGGTGCCGTCCCTGTCCAGGAAGACGGCAGGCCTGCCTGCCGGGGCGGCCTTGAGGGGGGCCGCGGCGCCGGGAGGGCCGCCCGCCGGGGCGCCTGAAGGGCCATGGGGCCCGCCCGCCAGGCCGGCCACGGCTACAGGCGGCCCTCGACGGCCTGAACCACCAGATCGCCCACCTTGCTGCAGGCGGCCCCGCCGTTGAGCTCGTAGGGCAGGAGGCCGCGGGGGCTTTTGTTCAGGTAGAGGCCCACGGCCTCCTCCAGGGCGAGGGCCGCGTCTTTTTCGCCCAGGTGGCCGAGCATGAGGGACACGGAGAGGATGGCGGCCAGGGGGTTGGCCTTGCCGGTGCCGGCGATGTCGGGCGCCGAGCCGTGCACCGGCTCGAACATGGAAAGCCCTTCCCCGATGTTGGCGGAGGCGGCGAGGCCCAGGCCGCCCGTGACGCCCGCGGCCAGATCGCTGACGATGTCCCCGAAGAGGTTGGGGCAGAGTATGAGCCCGTAGTTCTGGGGGGAGCGGGAGAGCTGGTAGGCGAGGTTGTCGACGTTGATGGGCCTCAGCTTCACTTCGGGGTGGCTTACGGCCGCCTCGGCCACCGTCCTGTCCCAGAAGCCGTAGAGGTGGGGCAGGGCGTTGGACTTGGTGGCGCAGTGGAGAACGCGCTCGCCCCTCCCTTCGGCCAGCGCGAAGGCCTTGTGCGCGACCCTGAGGGTGGCGGGCGAGGTGAGGAGCCCCAGGGTGAAGGCCCCCTCGGCGGGCGGGTCCAGCGAGACCTCAACCTTGGCGGCGCCCTTGTACAGGCCTCTTTCGATAGGGATATCCGCCCGGGCTTTCCCGGCCTGGACGACTCCCCCCAGGTTCATGTAGAAGTCCTCCGTGTTCTCGCGCACGACCAGGATGTCTATCTCCGCCTCTTCCGGGATGTTCACGGGGATAGGGGCCTTGGGCCATGTGCGCGCGGGGCGGATGTTCAGGTACTGGTCGAACCGGAACCTGATGGCGAGGAGCAGCCCCTGCTCCAGGGGGCCGTGGGGGACCCTGGGGTCTCCCACGGCCCCCAGAAGGAGCGCCTGGGCGGCGCCCAGGTCGTCGAAGGCCCCCGGAGGGAGGATCTCCTTTGTCTTCAGGTAGTGCTCCGCCCCGAAGGGGTAGCTCTTGGTCCGCGCCGTGAAGCCGAAGCGGGGGGCCAGGGCGTCCAGGGCCCGCAAGGCCTCGCGGATCACTTCAGGCCCTATGCCGTCTCCGGGAATGACGGCGATCTCGTAACTTGGCATGGTGCCTCGCAGGGTGCCGGCCGCCGCGCCCCGCGGCCGGCCGGGCGAAATCAGGGCGCGCTTGCTGGCCTGGAGAGGCCGGGGCGGGCGCCGGGCCGCGCCTTTGCGGCCGAAACCAGGCCCGGACCAGGCTGTCTGCCCCGGCATGGCCCCAAGTCAGGCCTGATCTGGGAAGGCCCGGCGAGAGATCTGCCGGGCCGGAGGAAGCGCCTGCGGCCGCGGGCCGAACCGGAGAGAGCTCCGGCAGGTCGGCGCGGGCGGGAGCGGTTCAGCGCGGTCTTCAGGAGTCCGCAGCAAGGCGGCGCGGGCCGGAAGTTTGACGTCGGCGCCGCGGCCTCGGGCCCGCCTTAAGCCGTTGCCGTCGGCGAGGCGCCCCGTCGGATGAGAACCGCGTCAGAAGACTGTTTTTAAGCACAAACAGCGCGCTTCTGTCAACATGGACTGAAGCCGCCGCGGCCGCCCGGGCGGCGCCTAAGGCCCCCGGTCCCGCCGCAAGCCTTGAG
The DNA here is from genome assembly GCA_031288415.1 of Deltaproteobacteria bacterium. Taxonomy (GTDB): domain Bacteria; phylum Desulfobacterota; class Desulfarculia; order Adiutricales; family Adiutricaceae; genus JAIRZX01. Next base: position 11,408 of record JAITRL010000328.1, read on the forward strand.
GCCCCGGTCCTGCCGAAAGCCCTAAGCCGTCGGACCTGCCGAAACTCCAAGTCGCCGGACCCGCGGGCAGTCCGGAGGCCGCCCGCCCGCCTGCGGACAGAACGCCGCCTGCGGCGGGGCCTCCGCGTCGGGGCCGCCGAAGCGAGGAAGCCTCGCGGCCATGTGGTTCCGGGGAGCGAAGAACGGCGGGGGCCAGAGGGCGCCGGCGGCCATGGGGCCCCTCGCGGCTGAATGCCGGCGGCCGCAGGAAAAGCCAGGCCTGCGGGGCCCCTCCGCCTTTCCGCGCAGGGACTCGGCCAGGCCGTCTGGAGAAGGAGCCCTGCCGCCCGGCGCAAGTCTCCCTGGCAGGCCGATTTTTCCGGCGGAGCGATTCAGCGGGCGGGCTTTTGCGGGGCAAGGGCCATGGGCGCCGCCGGCAGGCAATGGGCATTGCGGGAGTCATGAGGCCGCGGACCTGAAGAAGCCTCCGGGCGGGGAGCGCCGCAGGGCGGGACAAGGCTTCCGGCAGGGGGCCGAAGGCCCGTGAAGGGTGAGGGCCTGGGGAAGTCAGCAGCCGGCGAAAGCGCGTGCCGGGCCTTGAGGCCGGGGCCAGGCGAGGCGAGGCAGCCCCCTTGAGCGGCTTGGCCGCGCTGGAGCGGCGTTTCCGGGCCAGGGCGGGCTTCAGGATGCTTCAAGCCTGCAGGGGGCTTGCGGGTCTGCGGCATTCCTGCCGGAAGACAAGCTCCTGCGGGGGAGGGCGGCCCTGACCTGACCCGCCGAAAACAGTAGCCGGGACGAATCGGCTTGCCCGGCATACGGGAAGCCGATAGAGGGGCCGGCGGTCTTGACCGGGGCCGCCGGAAGTTGAAGCGAGGGCGCGGGGCCTTGCCCCGGGAGTCCTGACGGCGAAATGATGAGCGATAGCCATGTCCCTGGAGGCAGGAAGATGAAGACGGGCTGGCTGCCTTGACGAGGCCGCCGTAAGGCGGAGCTGGGGCGGACAGCCTTGCCCTGTAAGTCAGGACGGCGAAGCGTTGGCGGGTACCATTGCCATGGGCGGCCGGAATGCGAAGCGCCGGCGGGCGGCCTCGTCCTGGCCTCGGCAACCGGACTGCGGCGGGCCGCCTGAAGTCTTCCCGGGCCCCTGCGGGAGGTTTTTCCCAGGGGCGGGATGAAACGTGGCCGGAAATGCCCGAGGCGGGCATTTTCCGATGTCGCGCGCTCTCTCTAAGCAAGTCCGCGAGGCGCCGGAATATGAGCCAAGAGAGAGAGCGATATATAAGGATAAAATATACAACTATCTGAAATCACGGGAAATTTTACTGAAAAAAAATTTTTTGAGGCGCCCGGCGCCGGCGAAAAGGGCGGGGCGAGGGAAAATTAATCAGGCAAAATAGGGAGTTGATGGCGCAAGGCGGCGCCTGAGATCCTAGCTTCCGGTTGAAACGGTGCTTTTATTGACGGATTAGGCCCTTGACACGCCGAAAGTAAGTACTATAATGATAATGAGAATCAATCTCAGTTCGTGGACGGCTTCCGTCCGCGGGGGGAACGGTTCAGGGCGCCCTGCCGGGAGGGGCCCCCGATCTTACGCCGGACAGGGGCGCCCGGGCCCCGCCAAGGGTCCTTGAAGCTATGGAACAGGTGATTATCGGCGTGATCATTTTAGGGGCCCTGGGCCTCACCTTCTATAAAGTCTTCGTGAGGCCTTCATGCGGCTGCGGCTGCGGCGGCAAGAAAGGCCGTAAGGACAAGAAGTGCCCGAGCCTTGCCGACGGGCTCTCCGATGAATAGCGGGGCGCGGCCCCTCAGGCGCGCCTTCCGGCAGCCGGGCCGGGCGCCGGAAGCTTGACTTTGACGATTCGCGAGGTAGAAAGCGCATGTCAGCCGACACAGACAAGAAAACGATGTCCCTGCGGAAACTGAGACGGGGACAGAGCGCCGTCATCACCGGCATCACCGCCGAGGGGGAGATGGGCCGCCGCATCCGCGACATGGGCCTTATCCCCGGCGTTCAGGTCAAGTGCATAGGGCACGCCCCCCTGAAGGACCCCATGGCCATGAGGCTTATGGGCTTCACGCTGACCCTGAGGAACAACGAGGCTGACTACGTCACCGTCGCCGCCTGAGCCGGCCCTGCCGGGGCCCGCGCCTTCCCGGAAAATGCCGGCGGCGGGAGGAGCGGGTTTTCCAGCCCCGCCGCGCGGCCCTGCGAGGCGTAGAGTGCTTCCGGGACTCCGGGCCCCGTCGCCCTTAAGGCGGGCAAGGCGGCTTTCGGTCCTGACTGCCTTAAGGGCGACCGGGACGTGTCCCGGGGCGGGCCCAGGCGGACCAGGCCGAGGCGCGGCGGCCCTTGCGGTTTCAAGTCCCGTAGGCGCGGCGCCCGGCAAGGCTTGATTTTCCCGCGTCCATTCAGTGATTTTCCCGTGCCCGTCTCAGAGCTTCGCGTGAGCGCTTCCGGAATCCCGCAGGGACTTCCCGCGAACGCGCCGCGAAACGTCCGCGATCGCTTACGGAACCACAAGGAGCCCTCCGGCTCCCTCCAGGAGCCTTCCGGTTCCCTCAAGGATGCATTCGGATCCCTTCAGGAGCCCTTAAGGATCCCTTCAGGATCCCGAAGGGATCGGTCACGGCCGGGCCCCGGCCGCAGCCGCGCCCCGATAGCCCGCGGCGCGGCCCTTCCGGCACGTTTTCCGGCCTGCCGGAAGGCGGCGCCCCCCGATGAAGGCCGTCTTTCCGCGCAAGCTGAGGCTTCCCCGCCCGGAGGCTTCCGCGCCGGGGGCGTCTTGCGGCGCCAAGGCTCCGCGAAGCCCGTGCCATGACCGCGCCCCCTCTCCGGGCCCGGCAAGGCCGTCCCCCGTTCGGGGAAAGCGGCTCAGGCTCAGGGCGGCCGGCGCGGGGCCTGCGCCCCCCTGAAGCGCGGGGAGGCTCCGCGAAAGACAAGGAAGACACCTGAAGCGCGCAAGGCCCCGGGCCAGGCAGCGCCGAAAGAACAGGCCGGGCGGGCGCCGCCCCGCGGCGGGGCCCCGGCTGTCCGGGAGGCCGGCGCCATCCCCGGCGGCCGGGCCGGCCGGCCCGGCAGGCAAGAGGAGGAATCGTGACTGCAAGCGCAGCGGAAGCTATCGCCATAGCGGGAAACCCGAACTCCGGGAAGACCACGGCGTTCAACCGTTACACAGGGGCCCGCCAGCACGTCGGCAACTATCCCGGCATCACCGTGGAAAAGAAGGACGGGACGGCGCACCTGGACGGGAAGAGCGTGACCCTGATCGATCTTCCCGGCACCTACTCCATCACGGCGTACTCGCTCGAGGAAGTGGTGGCGAGAAGGGTGCTGGCCGAGGACAGGCCCGGCGCGGTGATAGACGTGGTGAACGCCGGGGTGCTCGACCGCAACCTTTACCTCACCGTCCAGATGCTTGAGCTGGGAAGCCCGCTCGTGCTCCTCCTCAACATGATGGACGAGGTGGAGAAAAGCGGCACGAAGATCAACGTCGGGCGCCTGGAGGAGCTCACCGGCATCAAGTGCTTCTCGGCGGTGGCGCGGAAGGGCAACGGGCTCGACGACGCGCTGCGCGCGGCGGTGGCCCTCGCGGCGGAGAAGAAGGGGCGTGACAAGCCCCTGGAGATCTCCTACGGCACCGATCTCGATCTCGCCCTCCAGAAGATGACCCCCGTCGCCGAGGAGGCGAAGCTCCTCACGGAGCATTACCCGGCGCGCTGGGTGGCCCTGAAGTTCCTGGAGGGGGACAAGGAGATCGTCGCCAAGGCCAAGGCGGCGGGCCCGGAGGCATCCAGGAAGCTCCAGGAAATCACGGACGAGGTGACGAAACACCTGCGGGTGACCCTCAACACCTACCCCGAGGCGGTGATAGCCGACTACCGCTACGGCTGGATAAGCTCGATCATGCGCAACGGCGTGCTCGAGCAGGCGGAGGACGTCTACGAGAGGACCGCCGCCTCCGACAAGGTCGACTCGGTGCTCACCCACAGGTTCGTGGGCCCGCTGATCCTCCTGGCCGTGCTGTACCTGATGTACTACATCACCATCGAGGTGGGCAACTACCCCTTGGGCTGGACCGAGACCTTCTTCGAGTGGCTCTCCGGAGCGGCGGGCTCGCTCATCTCCTCCGAGGGCCTGAGATCGCTCGTGACCGACGGGGCCATCGCCGGGGTGGGCGGGGTGCTGGGCTTCGTGCCGCTCATCATGATCATGTTCTTCCTCATCTCCATCCTCGAGGATTCGGGGTACATGGCCCGCGTGGCCTACATGATGGACCGCGTCTTCAGGATCTTCGGCCTCCACGGCGCCTCGATCATGCCCTTCATCATCGGGGGCGGCATCGCCGGCGGCTGCGCGGTCCCCGGGGTCATGGCCGCCAGGACCCTCAGGTCGCCCAGGGAGCGGCTGGCCACCATCCTCACCGTGCCCTTCATGGTCTGCGGGGCCAAGATCCCCGTGTTCCTGCTGTTCGTGAACATCTTCTTCGAGAAGAACCAGGCCCTGTACATGTTCATGTTCACGCTCCTGGGCTGGGTCGCGGCGCTCCTCATCGCTCGGCTGCTCAGGTCCACCCTGGTGCGCGGCCCGGCCACGCCTTTCGTCATGGAGCTGCCGCCTTACCGCTTCCCGATCATGACCGGCGTGCTCCTGCACACCTGGGAACGGACCTGGCAGTACATCAAGAAGGCGGGCACGGTCATTTTGGGCATCTCCATCCTCCTGTGGGCCGCCATGACCTACCCCGGGCTTCCCGAGGATCAGCATGAGGCGCTGCACGCGGAGCGCGAGGCGATCGAGGCCAACTCCGCCGGGCTCCCCCAGGAGCAGGTGGACGGGAAGATCAACGCGGTGGACAACCACGAGGCCGAGCTGGCCCTCAACAACTCCTACGCCGGGAGGATGGGCAGGCTCGTCGAGCCGATCACCCGGGGCGCCGGCTTCAACTGGCAGACCAACATAGCCCTCATCGGCGGCGTGGCTGCCAAGGAGGTCGTCATATCCACGCTGGGAACCGCCTACGCGCTCGGTTCCGTCGACCCGGACGACGCCGAGAAGTCGAGCCTGGCCGACCGCATCAGAGGCGACCCGACCTGGACCGAAGCCAACGCCATGGCGCTCCTGTTCTTCACGCTGCTGTACTCGCCCTGCTTCGTGACCCTGCTCATAATCAAGCAGGAGACGGGTAAATGGAGGTGGCTGGCCTTCAGCCTCTTCTTCGACCTGGCCCTCGCCCTGGCCGTCGCCACCGCCGTGAACCAGACCCTGATCCGGGTGCTATAGGGGACGGCATCGGCCGGCCGGGCCGCGCGGAGGGGCCTGGCCGGAAATCCCTGAGCCTCCCTGAGGCCCCAAGGGCGCGGCCGCCCTGTGGCCGCCCCGGACCTTGGCCGCCTCGGTCCGCAAGGCCTCCTGCCTGCGGGAGGAGACTTCCGGGACGGCTTCCGATGAACCTGAAAACCCCGTCCCCCTTGGCGGAAAAGGCCGCGGGGGACGGGGTTTTCCTTAAGGGGCGCTCTTCAGCGGAGCGGCCCGGGGCGTGCCGGGCCGGTTGACCTGAAGGCTATGAAAGAGGCCCTTGCCGAGCCGCGCCGACGGAGGCGCCTGCGCGTCGCCGGAAACGTCTGCCGGGCCGCCGTGCGGCAAGATTCGCAGGCGCGCCTGGCGCGCCTCAGGCGCGGCGCGCGGGAGAGCCCCTCGGCGGGACATGCGCGAAGTTTCCGCTCGGCTGTTTGGGGCATCCCGGCAGGGGACAGCGAAAATTTACGGCCTGGCCTTGGCGATGCCGCCTTCCCGCCCGCGGGCGAAGAGGCAGGGGAGCGGGAGGGATTACCCGGCTTGAGGGCGGGAAAACAAAGCACGCCGGAACGCGCGGCTTTACGGCCCGTTTAAGGCCTCTCGGCAGCTAAAATCATGAGGGCCTGGCAGCTCTGTTGGCGTTGCCGCAGCGGCGGCGGCGGCTGCTGCTGTTGCTGCTGCTGTTGGTGCTGTTGCGGCGGCGGCCGAATAGACTGTCAGGCCGGTTCAAGCGGGCCGCGGGGCAGGCGGAACGCCGAAATTTTTCCGGAGGCGAAGCCGCTCAGGCGGTACCGGGTTGTACCGTCAGGGAACTTTAAGCTCTGAGCAGGCGCGGCGTCGCCCGCGGGAACCGCAGGCAGGCGCCATGCCGGACAGCGGCGCGGGCATCGGCTGATCGGGCGCCTCATGAATGCGAAGGATCGCCGCGCAAAATAACTTTCGCGGCCGCGGCCATCGTTTCAAAAACCCGCGGGAGGAACCGCCGCCGGGGACAAGCCGGGAAAATTACTGGAAAAGGTTTTCACGCGGGGGCGCCGCGAACGCGGGCTTCAAGGCGGAAGCGAGGGGCCTCTCAATGGGCGGCGGAAGGGAAGCCGGTTCACGGCGCCGATCGGCCAGGCCGCGGCAGGCCCTTTCCGCCTGACCCGGGACCGCGATGTTCCGCGGGGCATGTTGCCGGGCCTGAAGGGATCGCGGCTGGCCAACCGGATGAGTTCCGACGCCTGGCGTCAAGAGACTGAGGATTGAGTCTCCGGCGGCGCCGGCGGCCGGGAGGCGGGAGCGTTTACGGGCCCCTGCCGGCATCGGTTCCCGCGCCCGTCCCGGGCCTGAGGGGAGCTTCGGCCCTGAGGAGACTGAATTGATCCGCCTGACGGGAAAGGAAGGCGCGGCCTGTTCGGCTTTGAGGCGGGCTTCACGTGCCCGGAGGAAACCGCGCCACGCGCCGCTGCAGGCGCTTGTCAAGCCGGGATTCCGCCCCTGCCGTTACGGATTCCCGCAAAGCGAAGCGGCAGCGGGCCGTCGGAAGCCCCGGCAATGCCGGGACAGGCGGTTTTCGCCTGGCGGCCGGGGCAGGCCCGTCAGCCGCGCGGCGGGCGGGAACCCGCGCGGAAGAGCCGCGGCGCAGCGCCGTTACTCCCGGGGCGCCCGGCGGGCGGCCCGGCGGCGGCGCGAGACGATCATTACGGGCCGCGGCGCCTGCGGGGGGGGGAGAGAAACCCGATAAGCTTGCCGGGCCGCGCGCGCGAGAGGCAGGAACCGTTCCGGACCGTAAGCAACGATCGGAAACCGGAGGAGCGGAAAAAAATAAGCTCGCGCATGCGGCGCGCTGCGGAGGCTGGAATCGACGCCGAGCCGCATGACATGCGCCCGCTGCCGCAGGAAACGGGGAAGGCGGGAGCCGGCCGGCGGCCCGGAAAGTCACGGGGCGCGTGAGGCCTGGCTTGCGCCGGTCGGCTGGATCGGGTATTCTCAGGCGCCGGCAGACGCCTGGGCCGGCTTGCGCCGGGACGTAATCCCCCGCGAGTCCGATTCGGTAAGATGAAGGGATGGCGCGCCCTTTGCGTGAGAGCCGGCGTCAACACCCTGCCCGACCGGCCGCATCGTCCGGAACCGGAGCCGCCGGAAGGGCCGGCCGGCGCGGCGAAGGGCCCCATGCCGAAAGGAGGGAAAAGCGTGAGCCTCAAGAAAGTGCTTCTGGAACGGACCTTCGGCTTGGAGGAGACCTCAAGGATCCCCGTGGGCTTCTGGTTCCATCTCATACCGGAGGCGGAGACCGGGGATGCCCTGAAGGACCCGTCCCTTCCCTCCAAGAGCGTCGCCGCCCACAAGGCGTTCATCGCGGCGGCCGGGCCGGATTTCGTGAAGACCATGTCCGACGGCTTCTTCTTCTATCCCTTCGAGGGCGCGGCAGACTCCCCCGGCGGCCTGGAAGGCCTCCGGCCGATCCCCGCCTCTCATCCCTGGATTGTCGGCCAGGCCGGCCTACAGCGCGAGGTCCGCGCCTGCGATCCCCTGCTCCCGTACTTCTACAACGTTTTCTCGCCGCTCACCTCCCTCAGGTTCCTCGTCGGACGAGAGAAGCTGCTGTCCTTCCTGCGCGAGGCCCCGGCCGCGGTCGAGGAGGCTCTTAACCGGATAGGCGACGGCCTCTCCGTCCTGGCGCGGGAAGTCATCGCCAGAGGCATGGCAGACGGCATTTACCTCTCGGTCCAGAACCCCGACTCGGCCTCCATTTCCGCTAAAGATTACCTGAGCCGGATCGCCCCTTCCGAGATCAGGATCCTGGAGGCCGCGAGCGCCGCCGGGGGCCGCTCCATCCTTCACGTCTGCGGCTACGCCGGCGCCCGCAACCGGCTGCGGGACTTCGCTTCCTACCCGGCCAGCGCCGTGAGCTTCGCGAGGACCGTGGAAGGCGTGGGCTTTCCGGAGGCCAGGGAGATCTTTGCGGGGCGGGCCCTGATCGCGGGTTTCCCCAACACGCCCGGGTCGGTCCTGCACAAGGGGACCAGGGCCGAGGTGGAGGCCTACACGGAGGATCTCCTTAAGGAGGCCGCAGGCCTCAGGGGGATAATCATCGGGGCCGACTGCACCGTGCCCTCCGACATAGGGATCGAACGCTTCGCCTGGGTGCGGGAGGCCGCGAACCGCAAGGGGCAGGCGTGACAGGCGCAAGCCCGTCGCGCCTCGACGGCCGCGGGGGGGCGCCGCCAGGGCGGCCATGGAACGGCCTGCCGGAACTGCCGCGCATGAGCCCTTGACGGGCATGCCGACAAGGAAAGGCGCCGCCGAAAAACTTCACCGGAAAACCCTTGCTCAAAGGCTTTCCGCGCAATGACTTCCGGGAAAGGCATTTCCGGAAAAGCCGCGCGGCCATGCCGAAGGGCAAGAATTTCTCATGAAGCCGCGCGCGGCCGGGAATCCGCGGAAAGCTTCCCGGGATCCCCGCGCGCGGCGCGCCGCCCGGGCTTGGCCCGCCAAGAGAGGGCCCGTCCGAGGGGGCATTCATCCGTCGCGCGCCGGGGGGACGTCGTTTTCCGGATGACCGTATGATTTCCCGCGCCCGCGGCCGGCCGCCGGATCAGACATGACTGCCGCAGGCCGCGCCGGCCGGAAATCCCGGCGGCCCGGGGGAATGACGGGCCGGAGGGCTTTTCGGGCGTGATCGCTTGAGGAGCGCCGCGGCCATGAGCCGAAAAGTTCGGACGACGTCCGGCGGGCTTCGGGGAGGCGGCGTGAGGACGGCTGCGGCCGGCCGGCGGCGCAAGGCCTGCCCGCGCCCTCTGACCCTGCGGGCAATCGCCGGGCTGAACGCGGGGAACGCGGGAAAATTTGACCCCGTTTCAGGTTCCGGCGGCCCGCATTCCGCAGGACCGGATCCGGCGGGCCCGGGTCATGGCGATCAGGCGCGGCAGGCCCGGATCCGGCGGGCCCGGGACACGCGGGTTCAGAGATCGCGGCAGGCGGTCTTGCCGTGGCGGCCGGTCCTGCATTCCTGCCGCCCGGTAGCGCGGCCGCGGTTGTCGGTCCGGCGGCACGTGGTCTTCCCGAAGCCGTCGGTCCTGCATTCCTGCCGCCCGGCGGCGCGGCCCCGGTTGTCGGTCCGGCGGCACGTGGTCTTCCCGTAGCCGTCGGCCCTGCATTCCTGCCGGCCCGTGGCGCGGCCGCGGGAGTCGGTTTCGCGGCATC
>JAITRL010000376.1 GCA_031288415.1 Deltaproteobacteria bacterium
CGGCACGGTCTCGGGGGTCACGCGCGCGAGCCGGGAGGTCCTGGCCGTCAAAAGCCGGGGGAGGGGCAGGCGCCAGCGCGCGCAAACCGACAGGCAGGGCTTTCCGGTCGCCTTCCGCAAGCGCGAAAAGTCAGTGAGATGATTCCGAACAGGTGATCTGGCGAAAGCGGAAGTCACCCGGGGCAAACTGCAAGGGAGGCGGATCGGCCGCGTCATCGTCAGGAAAAGCGGCTATTTCGACTTGAGCGCGAGGGACGGCAAGGTCTGCGGGATTTCATGGAAGAATTTCAGTCTTCTCCAGAGGAACGACGGCTACGAGCGCTCTCGCCGGCCCCGAACGGCTCAAGACCGCAAAGGGCAGAGCCCTGAGGGCGGCCGATCGCCTGAGGAAAACCGAGGGGTTACGTCGCCATGCGCGTTTGGCAAGCCAAACGTGTCTTAGGCCGGCGGGTTGGCGGAAATGAAGCCGGAAGTGAGAGACGGCAAACTTTTGGAAATCTGAAGAGAGACAGAGAGAAGGGGAGAAGATGATGCCAAAAGCAGGAAGGCTGGGAGGAATGTGATCAGGAGGGGGGGGTGAACGGATACAATATTACCTGTTAAAAATCGCATGATTTTTTCCCTTTCCGGCACTCAAAATTTTCCCTGAGATTTTGCAAATCTAATATTGATTCCCGCGCGGGAAGGCCCTCTTCCCGCGGGGAACAGGGGTCAGGCCGATGCCTTCCTCCTGCGCAGGAAAAGCCGGCCCCAGGCCAGAAGCGCCGCTAGCGGCCAGAACACCACCGGCCCCCAGAAGAAAAACCGGGAGAGGGAATCGGTCACTATGAGCACGGTCCCTTGACGCGGGCCGGCCAAGTCGTCCTCCGTCCCGGTGAGCCACGAAATGAGCCCTGTCGCGAAGGAGAGGTTCCCGGCGAAGCCGATGTAGGAGTTGGAGGCGAAATCGCTGTCCGCGGCCAGGACCAGCCTGCCTCCCCCGGCGAGGGAAGTGGCCGAGGCCAGGACCAGCGGGCCTGCCGGGTCGGCGGCCCTGTCGAAGCGCGGCTCCTTGCGGCCCACGGACTCGCGGTCGGTCTCCAGGAAGGCCCCGCCGGAGGTAACGGCCACGGCCCAGGTGTGTCCGACGAAAGCCTGGCCTTGCCCGTCGGCCGGTGCCGGGAGGGGGCCGCCGCCCTGCGCCTGGGGGGCTTCGGCTTCGCCGCCCCGGGTCCCGGGGGCCGCCGAGTCCGAAACCTGGCCGGCGCCGCCTGCAGCGGCGGCGCCGCCGGGTGGCGGGGGGCCGGCCTCGTCCGCCGCCGCCGCCTCGGAAGCAGGCGGCCCCGCTGGCGCCGTCCCGGAGCCTTTCCGGGCCTGAGGGGCCGCGGCGGAGACGTCACTGGCGAAGACCGCGCCTGCCAGCGGAAAGATCACGGGCTCGCGCTGCCCCATGGTCGCAGGATGCGCCGGGAAGTCTTCCGAGACCACGAAGGAGTCTTCGGTGCCGGCCCAGCTCATGGTCTGATCGATGACGAGCCCTTCGGGGAGCAGCAAGGTCAGGGGAGAGAAGAGGCCGGGGGAGAGGGCGGCCACCAGGGGGTCATTGAGGCTCATGAGCTTGCCGCCCCTGGAGAGAAGGGCCAGGAGTTCCAGCTCCTTGGCCTCGTCCAGCGGCATGCGCGGGCCCGCGAGCACGAAGGCGTGCGCCTGGGGAGGCAGGGGCTCCCCCGCCGTCCACTCCCAGTCGCGCACGTAGATCTTCCTGCGGGCCAGGTGCCTCGCCCATACGGACAGGCCGCGCGGCCCCGTGTCCATGGAGGATTTGGCCCCTTCGCCCATGAGGCAGTAGACGAGCCTGGGAGGGCTGATCAGTCGCCGGAGGGCGGCGTCTATTTGGCCGCGGCTGACGGGGAAGACCGTTTCCTCGAAACCTTCCGCCGCCACGGTCACGGTGTCCTGTTCGGCCAGCGCGAGCCCGCCTTCGCCCAGGCCGGCGCTGCGGCCTTGGGCAGGCTCGACAGCGGCGATCACGCGCGGGGAAGCCTTCGCGTAAAGCCCCAGCAGGCGCCGCGCCGGCCCCTCCGAGCGCGCGGTAGTCCGGGCGGTCAGGGTGACCTCGCCGTCCAGGCGCCGCAGGAGAGCCAGGGTCTCTTCCGGGAGAAAGGCCTCGTCGGGCGCGGCCACGTTGATTGCGGGGAGGGCGGTGAGCGCCCCTGCCGCCAGGAGGGCCGCGAGGCACACGGCCAGCCTCGCCGCGCCCTTGGCCAGGCGCCGTCCCGGGGCGGAAAGGGCGCGGGCGCGCCAGGCGGCCTGGTTGCCGGGCAGGGAGAGGGCGACAAGGAGGGCCCCCAGGAGAGCGAGGAACCCCGCCAGCCTGGTGAGGCCTGGCGTGAAGGCCAGGATCCCGGCCCCGGCCAGGAGCAGGAGCCCGCCGGGCACGGCCAGCTTCGCGCGGGTTTTGGCTCCGCCTCGGGAGCCTGCCCCCGCAGGGCCGCTTTCAGGGGCAGCCGCGGAGCCGCTCCGCGCTTCCCCCGCAGGGCCGCTTTCTGGGCCGCCCTGAGCTTCCCCCGCAGGGCCGCGTTCTGGGCCTCCCTGAGCTTCCCCCGCAGGGCCGCTTTCAGGGCCGCCTGCGGAGCCGCCCGGAGCTTCCCCCGCAGGGCCGCTTTCAGGGGGGCCGGAGCCCTTGTCAGTTTCAGCGCCGTCCAAGGAGGGCCCTCCTGATTTCCGGCCGGAGCTCCTCAGCTATCTGAGACACTTCTTCAGAGTAGGCCCGGACCAGGGCCTCGGCCATCGTCTCTTCAGGGCCCTGGACGGCGGGCAGGCTTTTCATGAAGTCCCTGGCGAATACGGGCCGCCGGGCGGAGCGCCGCAGGTCGGACAGGGTGGCGGTCACCGTCAGCTCCGCGGTCATGGGCTCCTTGGTGAGATCGCCGTAAATGTCCAGGAGTCCGATCTCAAGTACCCAGTCTGGCTCCTGGGCGCCCTGGGAGCGGACGACCAGGATAGAGGGCTCGGTAAGTTCCAGGTGCTTGGCTATCCCGTCGGCGACGGCCCTGGCCGGCGGGGCCGAGAGCTCGTTGTAGAAGTCCGCCGAAAGCTCGCGGCTCTTGAGCCTGTAGACGAGCTTCTTGCCTTCGTAGGCCCCGGGGGGCGGGGCCGCGGTCACGATGAGCGAGGACAGGGGGCTCTTGCCGCCTCCCAGGCGGATGCCGTCGGGGGCGGGGGGGTCCAGAGTGAAGGTGCGCACGAGGGGGTAGGGACGGGAGCCTAGCCCGCAGGCGGCGAGCAGCGTCGCCGCCAGCGCGGCCGCGAGCATGGCCTTGGCGGCTCCGGGGGCGCTTCGGGGGGCCTCAGGCCGGGCGGGCGTGGTCACGGTATTGGGCATCTTGACGGTGCTCCTCTTCAGTCGGGGGAAGTCCGCGCCTGAGCGGCCCGGAGAACAGGCGCCCCGGGAAAGCGAGCGCCTTCCGGGCCGCCCCTGTCCGCGCGGACTGGGCTTCCGGGGGCGGCCGGCCTCTTACGGCTGGGGGCAAGGCCGCGTGAACGGGGACGGCCGGAGGGCCTCCCGGCCCCGGCCCTCCCGGGCGATCGGCCGGAACTCAGGGGCTAACGGTCCATGCGCGGCGGCGGGGATCCCAGGATAAGGCTGCTGGGGTAGTCCTTGGCGGTCTCGGAGAGGGTCCTGAGGTTCTCGCTCATGACCCGCAGGTTGTCCATGGTGGCGGGGAGCGTGGCCTGGGGGATCCTCAGCACGGAGTCCAGCCGGCTGAGGGTCCGCCTGGCGTCCTTTAGCGCGGCCTCGAGCTCCTGGAGCCGGGCTCCGGCGGACATGGAAGAGATCTCCCTCTCGGCCGTCACGGCCAGCCGGGAGACGTCGGTCGCGGCCTGTTCCAGCTTGTCCATGGAGGACAGGAGCTTGTCGGAAAAGCCCCCGGACTCCCGGTTGAGCTGGCCGGAGATGCTGCTGAGGTTCGAGAGCAGGGACTCGGCCTGCCGGGAGATCGCGGCGAAATTGACCTCGCGCAGGGAGCGCAGGATCTGGTTGAGGGTCTCGCCCACCTCCATGATGTATCCGGGCGCGCTGGGAATGAGCAGGCGCCCGTCGTATTCCCCGCCCCGCGTGAGGATGTCCTGGTGCACGGAGCCCTGCGGGGCCGCGGCCCCTGAGGGGGGTTCCGGGGCCATGGGGGCCCCCCCTTTGGGGCCCGGAGGGCCGAACGGGTCCGGTTCCCGGTTCTGGGGCGCGAGGTCGATGTAGTCCAGGTTGAGGTTGCTGATGCCCGAGACCCCCTGGAAGCTGAAGAAGCACCTGAGGCCGGAGGCCATCTCGTTCATGATGAATTCCGCCGCCTGCTCAGGGTCGCTTGAGGCGTTGCCGGTGAGCAGCTCCGGGGTCACGATGAAAGTGACCTTCACGAGCTTTTTGGGGGTCGCCTCGTTCCGGAATCCGGGCACGCCGGTGCCGTCCGCGACCGAGATGGAGGTGACCTGCCCCACGTGGAAGCCCCGGAAGCTCACGGCGGATCCTTTGCCGAGGCCCTGGACCGAGTGGTCGAAGTAGGTGGCGCACTCCAGGACCGGCTGGAACGCCTGGGAGATCCCGAAAAAGATCAGGCCCGCCGCGAGGATCGCGAAGGCCGCCAGGGAGAATATCCCCACCTTCAGGTAGCTTGAGTTACGGGACATGAGCCCTCTCTGAGGCCCTCGGACGGGAAAACGCCCGTCCGAGGGGCGGCAGGCCACGCCCGCCTGCGGGCAAGGCCGCGTGAAACAGTGTCTTCCGGCGCCTGGGCCCGCCCCGCCTCAGGCCGCGCCCTCTTCAGTCCCTCCGGGGATGCCGGGCCGCCCCCGCGTCACTTTCTGGGCTTTCGCGGCTTGGGGGCGTTTTGCATCAGGATCTTGCGCACCGTCTCGTGGCTGATGTCAATCCGGAAGCGCCTTTTGATTTCCTCCGACAGGAGCCGTACGGTCCACCTCTTTTTCCCTTCCGGAGGGGGCGTGTCGGCAAGCATGAGCAGCAGGAGCCTGAACTCTTCCCCGAATTTCTTGCCGCCCCAGGGGTTGGGCGAGTCGCTGAGCACCCCCCGAAGCCCCTTCGCCGCGTAGAGGGCCTTCACGCGGGTGACGGTGACGTTGCTGAGCCTGAGAAAGCCCGCGATCGACGTCACGTCATGTTGGCTGTCAAGAGCCAGCAGGATCAGGAGCCGGTACAACGTCGTGCAGCTCATGTCCCCTGAACGTTTGATCCTGAGGATCTCCGCCTTGTCGTTTTTCTTGAGCGCGAATTTTTTCCTCGGCATTTTCACCTCACAGGCCGCGTCGCGCGGCATCGCGTCAGCTTCGCCTTTCCCTGAACCTGCGGCCTATCCCCTGAGGAAGAACGCCCTGGCCTCCGGGGCGTCGGACTCCTCGGCCAGGAACTTCGGCGCGCCCTGGGCAGCTATCCCGCGCTTCCTCTTGTCCAGCAGTATCGCCCGGTCCACCGCCCGCATGATGCTCCTGAGCTCGTGGGTCACCATCACGAAAGTGATCCCCAGGTTCCGGGACAGGGAGATGATGAGCCCGTCCAGGCTCGCCGCGGTCACGGGGTCCAGGCCGGCCGAGGGCTCGTCCAGGAAAAGGAGGCCGGGCTCCAGGGCCATGGCCCTGGCGATGGCCGCCCGCTTGCGCATGCCGCCGCTGATCTCGGAGGGCATGTGCCGCTCGAAGCCGCTTAAGCCCACGAGGGCGAGCTTGAGGGCGGCGGCGGACTCCTGGGCCGCCGGGGGCATGCGCGTGAACTCCCTCAGGGGCATGGAGACGTTTTCCAAAAGGTTCATGTCCCCGAAAAGCGCCCCCCCCTGGTACATGATGCCGAACCGGCGGCGGGCCCGGGCGAGGCTTTTCTCGCCTTCGGCGAAGATGTCTTCCCCGAAGAGCCTGACGACGCCGGCGCGGGGCGACGACAGGCCCACGAGATGCCTCAAAAGCGAGCTCTTGCCGCAGCCGGAGGGGCCCAGTATCCCCAGGATCTCGCCCCGCCGCGCCGAGAAGGTCATGCCTTCCAGGAGCGGCGGGTCGTCCCCGTAGGCGACGGTGAGGTCCCTGGCCGCCAGGGGCTCCGCCGCGCCGGGGCCGTTCCCCTGGTCAGCCTGCGGGCCGGGCGAGGGCTGCGGGGGAGGCTCGGCCTCGCGGGCCTTTCCTGCCCTGCCCTGCCCGGCCCCGGGAGCCGGCTGGACGGGCGGGCCGGGCTCGCCCCCGAACGGCGTTATGTCGGGGCTACCATTCAAGGGCATAGAAAAGCACCGCGAAGAGGGAGTCCAGGATGGCGATGGCTATGATGTTGGTCACCACCCCCCTTGTGGTGGCCTCGCCCACGGCCCCGGGCGAGTCCCCGGCGTACAGGCCGCGCTGGCAGCCTATGACGGCCACCGTGAAGCCGAAGACGACGGCCTTGAAGAGGCCGGTGGAGATGTCCGACATGTCCAGGTGCTGGGAGAGTTCCGCCCAGAAGATCGGGAAGGGGTAGCCTATGCCCATCATCACCACGTTCCCGCCCAGGAGGCCGGAGAGATCGGCGAGGATCGTGAGCAGGGGGGCGGTCAGGGTGACTGAGATAATGCGGGGGAGGGCCAGGTGCCCGGCCGGGGAGAGCCCCATGGTGAGGATGGCGTCGATCTCCTGGTTGATTTTCATGGAGGCGAGCTCGGAGGAGAAGGCCGAGCCGCTCCGGCCGGCGAGCACGATGGCGGTGAGCAGCGTGCCCAGTTCGCGGACGAGGGAGATGCCCACCAGGTCCGCCACGTAGATTTCCATGCCGAACATCTGCATCTGCATGGCCGCCTGGAAGGCGAGGATGAGCCCCACCAGGAAGGCCACCAGGGCGGTCACCGGCAGGGCGTTGACGACGCTGAGCTCGGCGTACCGGGAGACCATGCCCCAGCGGGCGGTCCAGGGCCGGGCGGCGGCCGCTCCCAGGCAGACGACGATTTCCCCGAGGAACGCCGCCAGATCCCGGCAGTCCGCGGAAAACTCCGCCGCGCCGAAGCCCACGCGCTCGACGAAGCCCGGCATCTCGGGCTTCGGGAGGCCATCCGGGGACATGCTCTCTTCCGCGAGCTTCCAGACCGGGGCGAGGGCTTCCGGCAGGCCGCGCAGTTCCGGGGCCAGGCCGGCGGGCGCCCGCCCGGCGGCCGCCGCGGCCTTGCGCGGCGTGGACTTGTTCCCGGCGGCCAGGGAGTCCCTGAGCGCGATGAGGAAGGCCGCGCCGTTGAGATCCAGATGCGTGAGCCCTGAGAGATCCAGGGCCTTGACCCTCCCCGGGGGGAAGGCCTTGGGACTGAGGAGCTCCGGGGGGGCCGAGAAGGCCGTGAGCGGACCGGCCAGGCGCACGACCCCCGACGGATCCGGCCCCTCCCAAAAGAGAGACTCGGCCCCGGCCACTAGTTGCCGTCCCTGGCGAGCGAGAAGGCGTTGAGCAGGGCCTTGCGGGCCTCGGTCTCGGAGGCGAAGGCCCGGGCCGCCTCCTCTCCCCTGAGGGCCAGGCCCCGCACGAGGCGGCCCGGGGCCGGGGAAGCGGCCGGACCGGCCGCCTGGGCCGCAAAAGCCGCCGGCCCCGCAACAGGAGCCGGGGAAGCCGCCGCCTCGTCGATCAGGGCCGCCAGGATTCCCGGCGCCTCGCCCAGGATCCTTTCCCCCGTGTCTTCAGGGTAGTAGAAGCCGAAGGCCTCGCTGACGCGGCCGGCCAGTCCCAGGTCGGAGAAGCGCGGGGTGCCGTCCGGGATCAGGGGAAAGCGGGAGGCCGCCCCCGCCGCAGCCGGGCTTTCCGGAGCGGCAAGGGCCAGGGCTATCCCAGGCCTGAGGCCCATGGCGTCCAGGGCCTCCAGGCCCTCGTAGGGGATGGCCAGGAACTCGCCCGGAAGGAGCGCGAGATAGCAGGCGGCCCAGGGCGACTGGGGGCCGGAGCCAAGCTCAGGGCCTTGAGGCCCGCCGGGAGAGGCGGGAAGCGCGCGGAGCTCGACCTTGGCGCCCAAGGCCTCCAGCGCGTCAAGGGCGAGCAGGGTGGGGCCCGGCACCGGCCTTAAGGTGGGCGCGAGCAGGCCGACCTTGAAGCCACTGGTTCCCCTGAGGGCCGACAGGTTCGCCGGGGGGGAGCCGGGCCGGTAGATCAGGGCCGGGGAGCCGCTGGGAAAGAGCGCGGCCGGCTTGAGCTCGGAGGCATCGTACGGGGCAAGGTCCTGGAGAGGCCGCGTGACGGCCTCGTCGTAGCTGAGGAAACCCGCCGTGAGCCCGTCGTGCTCCCCCAGGACTACCCTGGCCCCCGCCAGCGCCCCCGGACCGAGAAGTTCAGGTTCGGCTCTCCAGCCCGTGCGGCGGGAGAATTCCCCGGCCCAGGATTCGAGCAGCCCGGCCAGAGGGTCCCCTGCGGAGACGGAGGCGGGCATCTTGAACGCGGGGCCGTCCGCGGCCGCAGCCGCGGACGGCCAGAGGGCGGGGAGAGGCGCGAGGCAGGCCAGGGCCGCTGCGGCTAGGTGGATGGCAAGGCGGCTAGCGGGCATGGGGCGTGAGGGGATCCTGGTGCCTAACTGCCGGTCGGGCCTGGAAAGCGGGCAAGGCAAGGCAGTTGGAGGCGGACCGGCCTGGAAGCCGGGAGTGTAGCCAAAAATCGGGAGGTTCGTTCCTGCGGTAAGGTCATTCTACCACAATGCAGGCAGTGCAGGTGGATTTCGGGGATGAAATGGCAGGCAAGGCGACAGGGGGGCGGGGAGGAGGAGGGGGGAAAGGTCCGGGGAAGGCGGAAGGGTGAAAAGAGGCGAAAGGCGGGCGCGCGGAGGCGATGAGGACGGAGAACGGGGGAAAGGAGAGGGGGAACGGGGCCAGGGAAGGGGGAGCGGCAGGCGGAACGGGGGCAGGGCGAGGGAGAATGCGGAGGGAGGGGGCAGGGGGGAACGGTCCGGGCGCCGCAGGGGCCTTTCGCAGGCTTCAGCGAGCGCCGAGGGGGCGGAAGGCAAGCCGGAAAGTCCGGGGGCAGGCGGTGAAATACGGGGGCGGCGATTCGGCGGAAGCCGGGGGTCAGCCGCCCAGGTACGCCCGCCTCACGTTTTCATCGTTCAAAAGCTCGGAGGCCGTGCCTGAGAGGGTGATGAGGCCGGTGGTCATGATGTAGGCGCGGTGGGCCACCTGCAGGGCCAGGTTGGCGTTCTGTTCCACCAGGAGGATCGTGGTCTTCTGTTCCTGGTTGATCCTCCGGATGGTGTCGAAGATGTTCCGGATGACTATGGGAGCGAGCCCCAGGGAGGGCTCGTCCAAGAGGAGCATCCTGGGCCTTCCCATGAGGCCGCGGCTGATGGCGAGCATCTGCTGCTCCCCCCCGGACAGGGTTCCCCCGTCCTGGCCGGCCCGGGCCGCGAGGATAGGGAACATGGTGAAGATGTAGTCGAGGTCGTCCTTGACGCCCTGGCGGTCGCGCCGCAGGTACGCCCCCATCCGGAGGTTCTCCCTGACGGTGAGGGCGGGGAAGATGCGCCTCCCCTCCGGGACCATGACGAGGCCGTCCCGGACCAGGGAATCGGTGGACGCCCCCCGGATGTCCCTGCCCTCGTAGACGACCCTGCCGGAGCGCGGGGGCGCGAGGCCCACTATGGAACTCAGGCAAGTGGTCTTTCCCGCGCCGTTGGAGCCCAGGATGGCGATGATCTCCTGCCGGTCGATATGGAAGGAGACTCCCTTGAGGGCCTCGATGTTCCCGTAGAAGGTGCGCACCGAGTCGATCTCGAGCACCCTGTCCGCCCCGTCAGGCGCCATGGAAGCCACCTAATCCTCGCCCAGGTAGGCCTTGACGACCTTGGGGTCGCGGCGGATGTCCCCCGGCTCCCCCGCGGCGATGAGCGCGCCGTAGTCCAGCACGTAGACGAGGTCCGAGACGCTCATGACCAGGGACATGTCGTGCTCGATGAGCAGCACGGAGAGTTCTTCCGAGTCGCGCACCCGCCTGATGAGGCTGTCGAGCTCCCGCGTCTCGGAGATGTTGAGGCCCGCCGCCGGCTCGTCCAGGAGCAGGAGCGCGGGCCGTGTGGCGAGGGCCCTCACGATCTCCAGGCGCCTCTGGGCGCCGTAAGGCAGGTTACGGGCCAGGTGGTTGACGGCGGGGCCGAGCCCGTAGCGTTCCAGGAGCCGGTAACTGAAGTCCGCCATGGCGCGCTCCTCCTCACGGGTCCTCCGGTCGCGCAGGAGCGCGCCCAGAAGGCCGGCCTTCATGCGGGAGTGGCAGGCGATGAGCACGTTTTCCAGGACCGTCAGGTTGTTGAAGAGCCTGATGTTCTGGAAAGTCCTGGCTATGCCCAGGCAGGTGATGCGGTCCGGGGCCAGCCGGCGCAGCGGGATGTTTCTGCCGGGCTCCGGGCTGAAGGTCATTGTCCCGCGGCTCGGGCGGTAGATGCCGGTCAGGCAGTTGAACAGCGTGGTCTTGCCGGCCCCGTTGGGGCCGATGAGGGCGGTTATGGAGCCGCGTTCCACCGCGAAGGACACGTCCGAGAGCGCGGTGAGCCCTCCGAAGATCATGGTGACCCCGGAGGTGGACAGCACAGGGTCGCGGGGGGAGTCCCCTGCGGCCGGCGCGGCCTGGCCCGCCTCAGGGCCCGGGACGCCGGGGCTGAGCGGGGCGTTTTCGCCGCTCATGACGGCGCCGCCGGGCCGGCCGGGGCGGCGGGGGCCGAGGATGCTCCGGCAGGCGAGGGAGCCGCCGGCCCTTCGCCCTGGCCTTCGCCGTCGCCGGCGGAGGGCGCGGCTCCTCCGCCCGCGCCTGGAGAAGGGCTGTAGAGGTAGACCCGGCGCGTGCCGGGGATGATGCCCTGGGGCCGGAAGACCATCATGAGCACCATGATGAGGCCGAAGATGAGCATGCGGTAGTCCTGGAACTCCCGCAGGTACTCCGGGAGCAGGATCAGCACCGCGGCCCCTATCATGACTCCGGGGATGGAGCCCATGCCGCCCAGGACGACTATGGAGAGGACCATTACCGAAAGCATGAAGTCGAAGCTCGCGGGGCTGATGAAGGTGATCTGGGAGGCGAACACCACCCCGGCCAGGCCCGCCCAGGTGGAGCCCAGGGCGAAGGCGGTGAGCTTGGCGCGGGTGCGGTTGATGCCCATGGCCTGGCAGGCCACCTCGTCCTCGCGCAGGGCAAGCCAGGCGCGGCCCAGCCTGGAGTTTTCCAGGCGGTACACGCACAGGACCGTGAGGGCGACGATGGCCAGGATTATGAAATAGATGAGGACCTTGTTGAGGTCCATGTCGGGGTGGAGGAGCCCCTTGCCCGCCAGGAAAGGCTTGACGGCGCCGTTAAGATCGATCCCGAAGAGGCTGGGGGGAGGGATGTTGCGGATGCCGCGCGGCCCGTTGGTGAAGTCCACGTTCACGAGGACCAGGCGGAAGATCTCCGCGAAGCCCAACGTCACTATGGCCAGGTAGTCCCCGGAGAGCCGCAGCACCGGTATGCCGAGAAGGAGCCCCAGCACGGTGGCCGACAGGGCCCCCAGGGGAAGGCATGCCCAGAAGCCCAGGCCGAGGCCGGAATGGAGGAGGCCGAAGGTGTAGGCCCCTACCCCGAAGAAGGCCGCGTAGCCCAGGTTCAGAAGGCCGGCCACCCCCACCACTATGTTGAGGCCCAGGCCCAGGGTGATGTAGATGAGGGCCGTGATCAGGATGAGGACCACGTAAGGGGAGGTCCAGAAGGGCACGCTCAGGAGAAAGGCGGCCAAGGCCAGGAAGAGGGCCTTTTTTGCGGGCGCCCTGTCCAGGAGGGAGAGCCAGGACCGGCCCGCGGGGCCGCGCGCCCCCTCGGGGGGCGGGCCGCCGGCCTCGGAGACCGCCTCCTTGACGCGGGAGAAGGCGGTCCTGCGCAGCAGGAAGCGCCAGGCCAGGGTCGCGAGGAAGGTCACGGCCGCGAGCTTGGGGAGCCTTCCCCAGAGGTAGTCGATCTTCCCGAAGGCGGAGTTGATGCGGAACACCACCAGGGGGAGCGCCAGGAAGGTCAGCCACGCGGCGGAGATGACCGCCGCCCTGAGCTCGCCGGCCAGGCGCCTGAGGAGGGCCGCCTTGGAGCCGGGGGAGGCCGCCGCCGGAGCGGCGGGGGGCCCGGAAAGGCCTGAAGGCCCTGCGGTTTCGGCGTGGACGGCGGCTGCGGGGCCTCCGGGCGCGCCTGAAGCGGCCGCGGCGGAAGCGGGGCCGGCCTGGCCCTTGACGGAAAAAGGCGCCTGAGTCATCCCGGCAGTCCCCTCAGACCTTCTGGGCGGTGGCGCTGCCCATGATCCCTTCGGGGCGCAGGGTGAGGATGGCTATGAGGAGCACGAAGGCCACGACGTCCTCGTAGTCGCTGGAGATGTAGCCGGCCGCGAGGCTCTCGGAAAAGCCCAGGATCAGCGCCCCCGCCACCGCGCCGGGGATGCTCCCGATGCCGCCCAGGACCGCAGCGGTGAAGGCCTTCATGCCGGCCAGAAAGCCCGTGAAGAAGTCCGTCTGGTGGGCGTAGTTGCCGATGAGGAGACCCCCCACGGCGGCCAGCATGGAGCCGATGACGAAGGTCGCGGAGATGACCCTGTCGATGTTGACCCCGGAGAGGCGGGCCATCACGGGATCCTGCGACACGGCGCGCATGGCCATGCCCAGCCTGGTCTTTTTGATGAAAAGCGTGAGGGCCACCATGCAGACCGCCGTGGCCGCGACTATGGCGAGCTGGGTCTGGGAGGCGTACCGCGAGACGCCGCCCTTGAGGCCGAGATCCGGGATAAGGTCCGGGAAGGGCAGGAAGTTGGGGGTCTGCACCAGCTGCACGTAGTTCTGGAGGAAGATGGACATGCCGATGGCGCTGATGAGGGGCGCCAGCCGCGACTGCCCGCGCAGGGGCCTGTAGGCGATCTTCTCCACGGTCCAGCCGTACATGGCGCAGTAGGCGACGGCGAAAAAGCCGACGGCGAAAAGGAGCCCCCAGCCGGACAGGCCGAGGGCCCCCAGCGCCATGCTGAAGATGAGGGACGTGAACGCCCCTATCATGTAGATCTCGCCGTGGGCGAAGTTGATGAGGGCGATGATGCCGTACACCATGGTGTAGCCCAGGGCGATCAGGGCGTAGACGCTGCCTTTGGTGAGGCCGCTCACGCAGAGGTTCAGGAAAAGTTCCATGTGGGGCCGCTAGAGCGTGACCTCCGCGAACTTCCCGTCCTTCACCTCGTAAAGCTTGAAGCCCGCGCCTATCACGTCGCCCTTGGCGTCGAAGCGCACGGGCCCCATGACTGTGTCGACGGTGTCCTCCAAGAGGTGCTTCTTGATAAGGTCGAGGTCGTC
>JAITRL010000078.1 GCA_031288415.1 Deltaproteobacteria bacterium
TTCAGTAGATGAGCTGTATCCCCCTGGCCCTGCAGAAGTCAGACCAGGACCTGTCCGGCTCCCGGTCGGTCACGAGGCAGTCGATGTCCGAGAACTCCAGCGCCTTCCGGTAGACCACCTGATCGAACTTCGAGTGATCCGCCAGCAGGATCCGGGTCTTGGCCTGACCCGCCATGATTTTTTTGAGGACCGCCTCCGGCTCGTTGGACTCCATGATGCCCTTGCCGATGTCGAGGCCCTTGCAGCCCATGACGGCGAGGTCCACGTTGTGGGACTCGAGGGTGGCCCTGGCCCCCTCGCCGATGAGCGAGTACGACCTCCCCCGCAGGACCCCGCCGGTGCCCACGAGGCTCAGGCGCGAGCTTGAGAAGTCGTGGAGGACTTTCACGGAATTGGTGATGATCGTGATGTCGTTCTTGCCGGTGAGCAGCTCCACCAGGGCGAGGGAGGTGGTGCTGGCGTCGACCATCAGGGTGGCCCCGCTGTTCACGAAGCCTAAGGCCTTGACGGCTATCGTCTCTTTCTCTGCCGTGTTCACGGTCCTTCTGCTGTTGAAGGGGAGATCCTCGTTGGAGGGCCGGGCGAGGACCGCCCCCCCGTAACTCCGGCGGACCCGCCCCTCTTTCTCCAGCCTCTCGAGATCCCTGCGGACGGTCTCAGCCGTGACCCCGAACTCCTCGGAGAGCTCCGCCACGTGCACCTTGCGCTTTTCCAGCAGGCGGTTCAGTATGGCCTGCCGCCTTTCAATGCCGAGCATGGGTACCCTGAACTCCAATCCGGGGCGCGGCGGCGCTCCCGCGCCGCGACCCGACAGATCCCGCAAGGCGGGATCGACACGGGGGCCCGCCGGGAGGCCCCGCCTGCCCTGGCCGCCGCCGCTCGCGGCGGGGCTCCCGGCCCTCCCGGCGCGATGAAAAGACAACAGGAGGTTCTGTCGCATTTTGCAGCTTTTGCCATATTCTACCCCATTTCCGCAGAAAAAGAAAGCACGGCCGGACCGTCAACCTGCAAAACGCCAAAGGAAACAACAGGATCCCCCCCCGCCGCGAAGCCTCCGCCTGGGGATCGCCAAGGCCGCGCGGGCGCCGGCGCCGCGTCAGGGCCGCGCGGGGCAACGTCGGCCAGGGCCCGCTTCGCGGGCGGCCGCCGCGGATCGCCTCCCCCGCGCGCCGGGAAGCTCCCGGAGGCGGGGCTGAGGCCGAAGCTCCCCGCCTCCGGGTCAGCCCCGCGCAGCCGGAGGCGAAGGCGCCCGGCCGGCCCGGCCCGGCCGTTTCAGCCTCAGCCTGGCTATGCCGGATGTTCCGGCGCAGTCACATGCATGCCGGGGGCCGAGGGCTCAGGCGCGCGCGGCCAGGCTCGCCTTGAGCCTGCTGAGGCCTTCCTCCATGCTCACCTCGGGGCGGTACCCCAGCAGGTCCCGTGCCCGCGAAATATCGAAGTAGTGGCTGGTGGAAAGCTGGAGCGCCGTGAAGTAAGAGACGGGAGGCTCGCCCTTCAGACGAAGAAGCCTCCACGCCGCCTCGGCCGCGCGGGCGGCCAGCCTTCCCGCGCGGGGGGGCACGCTGATCCGCGCCTTGGGCAGGCCCATGGCTTCCAGGAGCGAGTTTATGAAGTCGCGCGAGTCCACCGCCTCGCCCTGGCCGAGGAAATAGGCCTTGCCGGAGCAGGGGGCGCCCTCCCGGAGCCGCGCGAGGGCCAGCAGGTGCGCCCGGGCGGCGTTGTCCACGTAAGTGGGATCCACCAGGTACGGCCCGCCCTTGAACAGCCTGAGCCTCCCCGCGCGGGCGAGGGCGGCGAGCCGCGGCAGGAAATGCGGGTCGCGGGGGCCCCAGGCCAGATGGGGCCGCAGGGCGAGGGTCCGCAGTTCCGGCGAGTCGGCGGCGAGGACCTCCCGTTCGGCCAGTGCCTTGGTCCAGGCGTAGGGGAAACGGCGCGGGGGGAGGGCCTCGTAGCTCTCGTCCACGCCCGCGAGATCCCTCCCG
The DNA here is from genome assembly GCA_031288415.1 of Deltaproteobacteria bacterium. GTDB lineage: Bacteria > Desulfobacterota > Desulfarculia > Adiutricales > Adiutricaceae > JAIRZX01. The sequence goes on from JAITRL010000078.1 coordinate 1,983, forward strand.
TCGTAGACCGCGCTGGGGCTGGAGGCGTGGATGAAGATCCCCGCCCCGGCCCCTCGGGCCGCGGAGAGCATGTTCCGGGTGCCCTGGACGTTCGCCTCCATGTACAAGGAAAGCGGGCCCCAGACCCCCGTGCGCGCCGCGCAGTGGATCACCGCCGCGCAGCCTCGGGCCGCCAGGGCCAGCGACTCCGTGTCACTCAGGTCGCCCGGCCGCGCCTCCGCCCCCAGGGCCTCGAGCTCCGGGGCGGGGCGGCGGGCCAGGGCCAGAACGCGCTCCCCGGCCTCCAGGAGAAGCTCGATCACCCTGCGGCCCAGGTAACCGGTGCCGCCGGTGACGAGCACGGGGCCTTCCGCGCGGGAGGGAGGCACGGCTCCCGCTATGCCTTCCCCCGCCCGCCCTGGGGGCGGCCGGGGGAATCCGGGGCGCCTTCCCGCGGAGGCCGGCTTCCCCGTACGCCTTCGCCTTCCCGGGCAGGGGAAGCCCCCTGGGCGGCACCGGCCCCCCCGCCGGAGCCTTCCTGAGCCTGGGAACCTTCCCGGGCGGCGGCTTCACGGCCCTCCGCCACGCCTTCGATCCCGGCGAGTATCCTTCCCTCGCCGTCCAGGACCAGGGCCTCCGCCCGCTGGGAGGCCGCGAGCTCCTCGATGTCCAGCCTGTGCATGGCCTGGACCGAGTACTCCTCGGGAGGGGCGAGCCTCCTTAGGAAGGCCTCGCCCGCCGCCTTCTCCCGGAACACCGGGGCGAAAGAGACCCCGTCGGCCTCCAGGAGCATCATCTTGTCCCTGAACTTGGTCACCGGGGCCGTAAGCACGAAAAACCAGTCCACGCCCGCCTCGGCCTTCAGGGGGCCCTCCAGGGCGGGCTCCTCGGCCCGCTCCGGGGCCTCCGCCGGGAGAACTGGCCCGGAGGAAGGGACCTTAGGGCCTCCCCCGCCGCCCGCCCCTCCGGCGGGGCCGCCGCCTCCCATGGCGCCGGTACCGTCTTTTTCAATCATGGCTGCCGAAATCCTGCAACGCCCGCGCGCGGCGCGGAAAAAAGTTATAATGGCCCCCGACGGCGACCGAAGGGCCCCGGCGGCGCGCAATGGCCATGGGAAGGGGCTCCCTGAACCCCGCCTGCATGATGGGGCGAGCGGGTTTTCCAGGGAAGGGCGCGGCCCGCGCCCGGGCCGCCCCGCGCCTTGCGGAGCGAAACCGGGACTGGCCCCCGCCTCCCTGCGGAGGCGCGCCTCGCGGGGGCTTGGGCGCGGCGGCCGCCTCCGCGCCACACGCAGGCGGCCGCGCCCCGCGGCCGGAAAGAACGACTGGCCCGTTCCGCCGCAGGCATTATACACGGCCGGGCGCGTTCCCGGACACTGCCCGGCCGCGTTCGGGCGCCGCGGCATGGGGCGCGGCCCCATTTCGCGCGCGCCCGGCCGCGGCTGCCCTTGCCGTTGGGCGTTCGCTTCCCGCGCCCTGCCGGCGCGGGCGCGCGCCGCCCTTCATGCCCGCCCGGCGCGGGAGCGCGTTCCCGGGCTTGTCCGCCGCGCGCGCGAGCAGAAAGAGAGCCCGTTCGCTTTCACGTCCTCGCCCCGCCGCGGCATGTTCGCTTTCACGTCCGCTTTTCGCTTCCGGCGGCCGCGCGCCGCCCTTCAAGCCCGTCTCGCCCGCGCCGCGCGTTTCTTTTCCCGCCGGTGCCCCTCAGGCGCGCGTTTCTTTTCCCGCCGGTGCCCCTCAGGCTCGCGGTCCTTATCCCGCCGGAGCCCCGCAGGGGCGCGGTCCTTTTCCCGCCGGAGCCCCTCAGGCGCGCGGTCCTTTTCCCGCCGGAGCCCCGCAGGCGCCGAACGGTTACCCTTCCCGGAGGCCTCTTCCTCATGCCCGGCCGCATCAGACTCCTGCCAGACGGCCTCATCAACCGCATCGCCGCCGGCGAAGTGGTGGAGCGGCCCGGCTCTATCCTCAAGGAACTCGTGGAGAACAGCCTGGACTCCGGAGCCGACAGGATAGAGGTTGAGGCCGAGGAGGGCGGCAAGCGCCTCGTCAGGGTCACCGACAACGGCTCGGGCATGGACGAGGAGGACCTGCGCATGTGCCTGGCAAGGCACGCCACCAGCAAGCTGGACCCTGACTCGGACCTGTCAGGCATCCTTACCTTAGGCTTCCGGGGGGAGGCGATCCCGGCCATAGCCTCCGTCTCGCGCCTGACCATAACCAGCTGCCGCGAAGGGGCGGAAGGAAAGCGCGCCGAGGTGGAAGGGGGAAGGCTCCTGGGGGTCTCGCCCTGCCCCGCCAACCGCGGGACAGTCGTGGAGGTGAGGGACGTCTTCTTCAACACCCCCGCGCGGCGCAAGTTCCTCAAAACCGTGCCCACCGAGGAGGCTCACCTCGTCGACGCGTGCCAGCGTTACGCCCTCTCCCGCCCCGATCTGGCGCTCTCGCTGGTCGCGGACGGCAGGGAGATCATGCGGGTCGCCCCGGGCGAGAGCCTCGTCGCCCGCCTCAAGTCGGCCGCGGGCCCGCGCGCCGGAGGCTTCCGGGAATTCGGCAAGGCCTGTCCCGGCGGCCTGACCGTCCGCGGGGCCCTGGCCGGCCCGGAGCACAGCGCCCGGAGCGGGGCGGCCCTCTTCGTCTTCGTCCTGGGCCGCCCCGTGCGGGACAGGCTCCTGCTGCGCGCCGTGTCCCAAGGCTACGGAAGGACCCTTCCCCAGGGACGCTACCCTGCCGGGGCGGTCTTCATCGAGCTTGACCCGGCAGACGTGGACGTGAACGTCCACCCCGCCAAGACCGAGGTGCGCTTCCGCAGCCCCGGCCAAGTCTTCAGCGCGGTGAGCCGCGCCGTGGAGGAGGCGGTCACTGCCCCGCCCGCGCCCGGCGCCCCTCCCTGGCGGGCCCCCGGGGAAAGCGACGGCCTGCCCGAGGCCGGCTGGGGCGCCTCTGGCTTCGGGGAAGGTTCCGGAGACGGGAGGCATGCCCCTGCCCGGCTTCCCTCCCGCCGTTCCTGGTCCGGGCCTGACCTTCCGCCCGCAGGCGCTTCCGGCCCGCCGGAAAACCCTGAGGCGCGCGCGGCGGAAGGCGCGCAGGGGCGCCCGGCAAGCGGCGCCGAGGGGCGCCAGGGAAGCGGCGCGGAAGAGCTTGCGGGCGGCCGCGGGGAAGGAGAGGGAGGCGGCCTGGACGATGAAGAGATCAACGGGCCAGGCGGCCCCTTCCAGGGCGAGTCCCGGCAGGGCCTGCCGGGGGCGGCCGGGGAACGATCGGCGCCGGGCGCCCTTGTTTCCGGGGGATTCCCGACGGCGCAAGGCCAGGGCGGGAGAGGCCTTTTCCCTGGCCAGGGGCCTGCGGGCCTGAGGCCGATCGCCCAGCTGGCCATGACCTATATCCTGGCCGAAGCGCCGGACGGGCTGCGCATAATCGACCAGCACGCGGCCCACGAGCGCATACTCTTCAACCGCCTCAAGCACCGCCTGGAGCGCGAGGGCCTCCCCTCCCAGAACGTGCTCCTCCCGGACTCCTTCGAGCTGCACGCCCACGAGCGGGCGGCCCTGGAGCGCGTGGAGGGGGCGCTTTCCGCGCTGGGCTTCCGGCTCGAGCACTTCGGGGGAAACACTTGGATCCTCAAGGGCATCCCCAAGATCCTCACCCAGGAGGCCGCGGGCGAGGCCCTGCGCGAGATCCTCTCGGGCGCGCGGGGGAGCTACGCCGCCCTTGACGGCGCGGGGGCCGACGAGACCGTCAGGGAGGTCTCCGAGGCCTGGCTCCACTCGGTGGCCTGCCGCGCCGCCGTCAAGGCCGGCCACGACCTTACCCTGGACGAGATGGAGCGCCTGCTCCAGGACATGGCGGCGGCGGAGGCCGGGGGCTTCTGTCCGCACGGGAGGCCCTCGTCGCTCTCGATCACCTACGCGGAGCTGGAAAAGAAGTTCGGGAGGAAATAGCCTTGGCTCCCGGGCCGCCCGTCGGAGGCCGCGGAGGCCCGGGCGCTCCCCGTTCCCGGCCCCGCCGCCGGCCCTGAGATTCTTTTTCCCCGCCCGCCCGGACCCTGAGAGGGTCCTTTCCTGTCCTCTCCGGACCCTGAGAGGATAACCCCTCCTTCCGCGCCCGGACCCTGGCCTTCAGGCCTATTCGTCTCGCCGTCCAGGCTCCGTTGCCCCCGCGCGCCTTCCGTGGAACCCGGCTCGCCCTGCCGGCCCCCCCTGACCGCCCCCCGGCCGCTACAGGCCCAGGAACGCCTTGCCCTGCCTTGCCCTGCCTTGCCTTGCCCTGCCTTGATCTGCCTTGCCCTGCCCTGCCCTGCCCTGCCTTGTCTTGCCCTGCGGACGGCTGCGCCATGCCTTCCGCCCTTTCTCCTTAAGAAAGCCATGGCGCGCCGGCAAGGGCCTCTCCCGCCCGAAGACGCAGAAAGCCACAGTGATGCCCAACCTCCCCGCAGCCCGCTCCAAGCCCCGCGCCCCAATCCCGCAGGCGGCCTTTGCCGCCGCGGCCGTTCTGGCCGCCGCGGGGCTCGCTCTCATTTCGCCTGCGGAAGCCTTTGCCGAAGACGGCCCCAAGGGCGAGACTCTCGTCTACACCGCCTCAGGGGCCACCACGGCCGTGCTGCCGCTCCTTTGGGCCCTGGAAAAGGGCTGGCCCGGCTCGCCCGCGGCCGTCGAGGAATGGAAGAGCCTCGACGACCTCAGGAGCCTGGTCCTCGCCGGAAAGGGGGACGTGTGGGTCGGCCACCTGGAGGCCTTCGGAAGGGCGGCCTCCAAGGGCGCCCGGGTGACTCTCCTCGCGGTGACCGCATGGCGCAAGTTCTACTTCGTGTCGGGGCCTGTCCAAGGGCCGGCCGGGAAAGAGGCCGCTTACCCCGCAGGCCCTTCAGAGCTGGCCGGCCTTCTCGCGGGAAAAGGGCTTTCCCTTTACGCCGCCCCCCAGTCCAGCCCCGCCTCGGGCATCCTCGCGAAGATCGCCTCCCTGGGCGGGCCGTCCTTCGACGTCAAAGCCCTCCCGCTCCAGCAGGTCCTCCTGGAGCTCGCCTCCGGCAGGGCAACCGCCGCCCTCGTGCCTGAGCCGGGGGTCTCGGCCGCCCTGGCCAGGAACCCTTCGCTGCGCGTCGTGGGGAGTCTTGAAGACGAGTACGCCGCCATCGCGGGCGGGCAGGCGCGGCTTCCCCACGCCGGCGTGGCCGCGGACCCGGCCTTCATCGGCGCGAACCCGGAGCGGGCCGAGTCCCTGGTGTCCCTCATGCTCGAGGGCGCCGAGTCCCTGGCGGCCATGCCTCCGGAGGAGGCGGCAAGGCGCCTCCCGGCGCCTCTCCGCGAGGGGCTGGGGGAGAAGACCCTCGCGGACTCGCTCTCGCGGGACCCCATACTGGCCGTGAGGGCCTCCGAAGTGGAAAAGGAGGTCGAGACCTTCCTGTGCCTCGCCGCCCCTGAAATCTGCCGCCGCGGCGCCCCCGCGCCGCCCTTCCCCGCCGACTTCGTTTACCGGGGAAAGCCTGCCGCGCCCCGGCAGTGAAAAACCCGCCGCGGCCATGTTGCCGAAATCCCCTGCGGCCTCCCTGTCGAAACCGCCTGCGGCCTCCAGGGCCTGATCCCTTCGGCTCCTTGGCGAAATCCTCCGCGGCCTCCTTGGCGAAACCCCCTGCGGCCGCAGGCGGACCGGCCTCCGCCTGACCTTGCGGCCTGCCGGCGCTGCAGGCGCCCGCGAGGCGGTCCTGCCGCCGTTCCCCGGAGGACCCCGCTTGCGACTTGCCAAAGCGTGTCTCCCCTACCTCGCGGCCTTCCTGGCCTGGGCGGCCTTCACCGGCGCGGCGCGGCTCGCCCTGGGCCCGCTGCTCGCCCCGGACCCCTGGACCGTGCTCAGGCGCGTCTGGGGGCTCTGCGCCTCCCTGGAGCTTTTCAGGGGGCTGGGGACAACCGTCCTAAGGGGGCTGGCCGGGGCCTTCCTCGCCAACGTCGCGGGCGCCCTCCTGGGGGCGCTCGCGGGCCGGTCCGCCTGGGCCCTCAGGCTGGCAGGGCCCCTGGTGGCGGGAATCCAGTCCTGCCCACCCATCGTCTGGATAACCCTCGTCATGGTCTGGGCCGGCACCGGGGCCCTCGTGCCCGTGGCCGCGGTTTTCGCGGCCACGGTGCCCTTCGTGTTCAGCACGGTCGCCCAAGGGGTGATGGGGCTCCCGGAGAGGCTCCTGGCGGTGGGGAGGCTCTACGGCGTCCCCAGGCTCAGGACGCTTGCCTGGGTGGCGGCGCCGGCGGTCCTGCCCTACTACCTCGCGGGCCTTTCGACGGTGCTCGCCACCGCCTGGAAGGCCGCGGCGGTGGCGGAGTACATGGGCAGCCCCGACGGCGCGGGGGCGGCCATCTACTGGAGCTACGCCCGCATGAACATGGAGGACCTCAACGCCTGGGCCTTCTCCCTGATAGCCATGGGCCTTGCCCTCGAGGCGCTGATCATCACCCCCCTGCGCCGCCGCGCCGCGAGGTTGTCGGCGGAGGGCGCGTGACGGCGGCCGCGGAAAGCCCGCGCCGCATGAGGCGCGCGGCGGGCCTTTGACCTGCGGCTCCCGCTTTCGCCCGGGGCCCTGAAGCGGCGCCGAAAGCCGCGGCGGGCCGCCTGCGGGGCGGCCGGGGAGCCAGGGCCCGCTGACCCGCGCGGGGGGAGCGCGAATTCAGGCTCCCGCCGCGCGCGGAGATCGGCGGGCGCCCGCGAAAGCCTCAGGCGCCCTTGAGCCGCTAAAGCCGGCGGCAGGCCCTGGATTTTCGGACTGAGAAGCGGGGCGCGCCCCGCGCGGTCCCGTGAGGCCCTCAAAACAGCGATCCCCCTGCGGCCGCCAGCGCCGCGGCCGCTTCAATCCGTGCCGGCCCGCCCCGCGCGGGCCTTGAACGCAGGCCCCCCCATGCCACTGCTGCGAGCCTTCCGCATAGCCAAGAGCCACGCCGGCGCGCCGGTCATAGCCGACGCCTCCCTGTCCCTCCGCGCGGGGACCGTGACTCTCCTGTCGGCGCCTTCCGGAACCGGAAAGAGCACGCTTCTGGAGATCCTGGCCGGCGTTCAGGACCCCGATCGGGGCACGGTGGAGAGGAAAGCCCCCGCCAGCCTGATGTTTCAGGACAACGCGCTCATCCCCTGGCTGGGGGCCGCCGCGAACCTGGCCTACATCCTCCCCCCCTCCCTCCCCGCGGCGGAGCGGGAAGAGAGGATCTCGCGCTTCCTGGAGATCTTCGAGCTGGCCGGGAAGACCCGCCCGCCCGCCATGAGTTCCGGCATGAAGAGGCGCCTCGGGCTCGCCCGGGCCTTCGCCGCGGACAGGGCGATCACTCTCCTGGACGAGCCTTTCGCCTTCCTTGACGACCGCTGGCGGCGCGCGGCGGCCTCCCTGATCCGCGGGAAGGCCGAGGCCGGAGGCGCGGTGGCCCTGGCGGGGCACCAGGCGGATCCCGCCCTTCTCGATTCCTGCCCCGATCTCCTCCGGGTCCTGGAGCTGGGGCCCGCCCCGGTGCGGCTCGCGGATCCCGAGGCGCGCGGCGAAGGCGGAGGCGCCCCGGACGACGGCGCTGAACCCTCCTGAGTCCCTGCCCGAGACGGGCCGCCGCATCGGCCGGGGAAGGGCTACGGCCCCGCGCGCGGGATGCGAAAAGCCCCCGTGCCCCTCGCGGAGAAGGGGCCCGGGGGCCGGCGGCCCCTGGCGCGGGGCCGGTCGTCTGAGGCCTGGTTACGCCAAGGCGGCGGGGTCCCCGCCTCCTTGGCCCGCCGGCTCCTGCGGGGAACGGCTTCATTTCCGCCCCGGGGCCGGCCTATCCGGGGGGCAGGGTGTCCAGGCCCTGTCCCGCGGCGGTCCCGGGCGGCGCTTAAGTCCGCTTCCGGGACGATACCCTGTGTCGCGCCCGACAGGCGCCGATGATTCGCGCGCGTAGGCGCCTGCGGCGCGCCCGCGCTGCCGGCAGGCCGCCCGCGAAGCGCGGGGGCTGAGCCCGCCGTTCGGCCGCCAGGCGCCCGGCCGGCTCCTGTCGTTCGCCCGCGAAGCGCGCGGGGGACTTTCGCGGGAAACCGCCCTGGAGGCGCGGCTAGTTCAGGAGGGCCGGGCGGGTCTCGCGCCGCGCGGGTCCGGCGCCGGCGCCATCCATCAGTTTGATGGTTTCCATGAGGCCGTTGAGGCCGCTGCGGGTCTCGTTGGAGATCTCCTCGCCGTCCTCAAGGATCCTCGCCAGCAGCTCCACCGCCTCGCTCATGGCCGAGCTGATGTGCCGGCGCTGCTCCTCAAGCTTGGCGGCGAACCCGTGCCGGGCCGCGGACAGGCAGGCCAGGACCGTGCGCGTGACCTTGGCCTCGGCGCTGGTGACCAGCGAGAGGCAAGGCCCGTCGAAGTCGCCTGCCCCCGCCAGCCGAGCCACGATGTGGGCGTAACCGGAGAACTCGGCGTCCATGGTGAGCAGGAGCCGGGAATCCGAGTCGGCGAGTTCCGCGGCCCTGTCGGCCAGGGAGTACATGCGGTCAAGGGCGCCTTCGAGCTCGCCGAAGGCCTCGATGGCCCGGCGGCAGTCGCTGATGACCCTGGGCATGTCCTCCATCTCCTCGGTTAGCTGCTCCAGGGTCTCGGCCACGTCCAAGGGATCGCTGCCCAGCCTGAAGCCGCCGAGCTCCCTGGCCAACACCTTGGCCACCGTCTCAAAATGGTTAAGGTCGTTCACGGTCTGAGGATCGTGGGTCTGGACTCCCATCGCAAGGCTCCTTTGTTCGGGCATCACCGGGGCGACCGGGCCGCGCTGGCGGCCGTCAGGGGCTGGCCCCCCCTTCTTCTTGCCCTTGCGCAGGAATCTAAGCAAGTTTCCAGCCAAGTTTCGCTCCTCGCTGCCGGCACATTTCTGCCGCCGGGAACCGGCGGCCTGCCGCCCTGAGCGGCAACGGCGGGCCTTCCGCAACGCCGCCTCGGGCACCGCAGGCCGACTGCCGGCATCCGCCGCGCCTGCCGGGAATCTTAGGGGGGCCGCAGGCGCGCGCCGGCGGGCCGGACCGCGGCCTGAGCCCTCTTTCCGGGCCTGCCGGGGCCTTCCGCATGATCGCCGGGGCCGCGGACGGAACGCGGACCGTCACGGCCTCGCGGCGCCGGGCGGCAAAGCGGCCAAACTGTATCGGCGCCGGGCGGCCGGCCGGCCGGGGCATCGGCCGCTGAAGCTTCTGGGGCCTCAGCATGCCTCGGGAATCTCCGGGGGGGCCGGCTCTTAGGCCGGCCGCGGAAGCGGAACCCCGCGCCAGCGTTTACGTCAAGGGCCGCCGGAAACCATTCCAAATTATGGCAAGCGGTTCTTCCAGATTCCGGAAAAAACCTGAAATCGCTTCAGGAGCCCGGAAAAAAAATCCGGCCAGCCGGAAAAACTGCGGCCCCCTTCCGGAGGAAAACCGCCTCAGGGGCGGGGGCGCGGGCGAAGGCGGCCCGAACATTGGGCGCCTTCTTTAGGGAAGCCGGAAAACCGGCCTCCGGGGCGCGCGCCCCCTGCCGGGGGAGGCGCCTGGCCCCTTCGGAAAGCCGAGCGGGGCGGAAGCGGTCGCCGCAGCCGACGGTTCGCCTGCGGGAAACTCAATACCCCGGAAGCGCCCGGGGGCGAAAACCGCCCTCCCCGGAAGCGCCGCCTTCTGGGGTGGGCCACGCGATCTGCCGGTTCCCTGGCCGCCGGCCGGTAGGGCCCGCAACCGGCTCCGGCACTATTGTAT
>JAITRL010000178.1 GCA_031288415.1 Deltaproteobacteria bacterium
CGGGGCCCGCGCCCGCATCCTCGTCGAGAAAGGCCCGGATGGCCTCTATCGTGCGCTCCAGGCTCAAAGGCTCGTACGCCAGGGACGGGCCGGAGAGGGTCCTCGCGCCCCACAAGGGATGGATATGGCAGTCCGCCAGGCCCGGAATGACGGCGCACCCATGCAGGTTCACCGTCTCGGTGGTAAAGCCCTCCAGCGACTTCCAGCTTTTCCCATCCTCCGGGAAGATCACCCTGCCATCCTTGACGGCTATGGAGTCCCTGGCCCGAATTTCCCGGGCCGACGAGGCCCCGTCCAGGGTGATCACCTCCCCGTTATGGAAAATCACGTCAGCCTTCACCGCGCACTCCGCGTCTCTTCCCGCAGGGGCCTTGAAATCCCGCGCCTCCGCGCATCTTCCCGGCGCGCGGGGGCGCGGGAGGGCGGCGCGGCGCCAGTGCCGGGGCGGGCTCGGGCGGGCATTATGTTTTCTGGCGGTATGGGCCGGCCTGCGGCAATTTCGCAGTATACACCCGGAGGGGGGCCGCGGCAAAATCCGCCCGGGATCGGGGGATCGGGCGCCGCCGCCCCCAAGACGGCCAAAGCCCCCGGATCGCCTAAGACTCCCGAGCCCGCCGACGCGCCCCGGGCCCTTCAGGCTTCCCTGGCGGACAGCCGCCTGCGGGTTCAGGCGGCCACTTGCCGCTACGCCTGCAGGGCCGGAGCTGCGAAACCGCGAAATCCCCGCCGACGGCCGGCCTTGGGCATTCCGCGGGGTTTTTACGGAGGGCGCCTGAACCGCGGAAAAGCCGCCGCGAGGGGAAGAAAAATCGGAGCGCGCCTGCGACAGCGGTTGCTAAGCCGAGGGAAAGCGCGCCGCGCGGAAGGCAAAGCGGCGCGGAACCGGCGGGGATATTCCGCGGAAAGCGCGGGCCGGAACGCTGAAGGAAAAAAATACCCCGGAGCGTGAAAGAGGCCGCGGGAACGCCGAAGCGCGGCCTGCCGGGAAGCTGAAGGGACCCGAAAAGACCCGGGAAGACGAGGCCGTGCCGAAAAAGACCGCGGCGGCTCCAACGGCCTGTGGCCGGGGAAGCCCCGCGGCGAATGTCCGCCGCAGCCGCGCCAGGCCTCACCGGCAGGCGCGCGTCTCCGCGCTTGCCGGCGCGCCCGCAAGGGCCTGCCCGCGCGCCTGCGCCCTGGATCGCCCTGGCCCTTGGCTTTCCGGCCCCCTGCCGCCGCAAAAAACCCTGCCGGCAGGCGCCCCTGCCCGGCTACCCCTCGCCCCCCTCGCCCCCGCGGTCATGATGCCTGCGCCTGGGGCGCCCCAAGGCCTCGCTCAAATGCTTGAGCACGAAGCGCCCCAGGCTCTGGGGGTTGCCCTGGAGGCGGCGGTCGAGATCCGCGAGCTTCATCTCGGCCCGGGCCATGTTCCGGTGGCCGCCGGCCGTCCCGAATTCCCCGAAGGCCTTGGCGGCCAGGGCGCCCAGGTTCCCCCTCAGGCCGGCGGAGCGCAGGACCACGATCAGGCGGTCCTCGAAGACGCCCGAGATGACCGCCCTGGAGACTCCCTCGATCTGCATGATGAAGTCCGCGACTATCACCAGGGTGTCGGCGTGGTCAAGCTCCTCGACGAACACGAAGGCGTACTGTTTCCGGAAGGACATGAGCCCCAGGGCCTTCTTGATCACCTCGAAGGCCGAGCGGTCGACGGGGGCCCTCTCGATGTCGGAGAGCAGGGGCTGGTGGATATAGGGGTAGAGCCACTGGAAGGCCCGCATGTCCTCCTCCTTGCCCCTCCTCACGAAGTCCTGCGTGTCGGTCTTGATGCCGTAGAAGAGCGCGGTGGCGAGCCTCTTGTTGGGCTTGATGCGGGCGGCCTTGAGGTACTCCGACAGGACGGTGCTGGTGGCTCCGTACTCCGGGCGGATGTCCTCGTAGGCGGGGGCGGGGATCCCCGCAGGCCTTTGGCAGCGCGGATGGTGGTCCACCACCAGCCAGAAGCAGAGGCCCGCCGTCTGGACGGAGTGGGTGGGCTGGCCGTCCACCATGGCGAGCCGGTTGTAGCGCCCGGTGTCCTCCGAGGTAAGGAGCGGCAGCTTGAGGTCCAGGGAGCGCAGGAGCCTCAGGTTGTCGGGGCGGCGCACCTCGTTGGTGGAGCAGATCGCCACGTGCGCGACCTTCCGCCACAGGATCCTCTTGAGGGCCACCGCGCTGGCGATGGAATCCGGGTCGGCCGTGATGACGATCAGCACCCGGTCCTCGTGGGAGAAGTGCTTGAGCAGCTCCGAGACGCCGCCTCCCCTGCGGGAAGGCGCCTCGCGGCCATGTTGGGGCCTGGCGGGTTCCGCAGGCCTCGCGGCGCAGCGCCCGGCCGCCGCCGGGGACCTGTCAGGGACTCTCGGGGGGCCCCCCCGCCTCGCGGCGCCGGAGCCGACGCGCCCCGGCTCCGCGGCAGCCGCGGCCTTGCGCCGCGCGGTCCCGGCCGATCCCCCGCGCGCCGCCTCCGCCCTCGCGGCCTTGCCTTTGGCGGGCGCTCCGCCGGCGGACTTGCCTTCGGCGGGGGCTCCGCGGCCGGCCTTGCCTTTGGCTGGGACGCCGCGGGCGGCCTTGCCCCCGGCGGAGGGGGCGCCGCGGGCGGGCCTGGCCTTGTCGGGGGGCTTGCGGGCGCGCCCGCGGGGCTCCTCCTTTGTGTCCCTGTCAGGCATCCGAGTCCAGCCCCTCTATCGGGGCTATGCGGGAGAGGCGCTCCAAAAGCTCCTTGCCCTCGCCCTCGAGCTTGCCGGGGAGCACCACCTTGAAGGTGACGATGAGATCGCCGGCCTTGGCCTTGGCGGGGGCGATGCCCATTCCCTTAAGGCGTACCCTGCCGCCGTTCTGGGTGCCTGGCGGCACCTTCAGGGAGGAGCGGCCGGTCAGGGTCTTCACTTCGGTCTGGCCTCCCAGGACAGCCGTGTATAGGCTGATGCGCTTGTCCAGGTGGAGGTCGTTCCGGACCCGTTTGAAGTCCGGATCCGGATCCACCCTGACGATCAGGAAAAGGTCCCCGGCGGGGCCTCCGTTCTCGCCCGGCCCGCCCTTCCCCGCGAGCCTGAGCTTCTGGCCGTCGACGGTGCCCGCCGGGACAGTGGCCGACAGCTCGTTGGCCGACTTGACCTGGCCCTGTCCGCCGCAGGCCGGGCAGGAGCGCATGCCGCCCCCCGCGGAGGTCACGCCCGTGCCGCCGCACTGCGCGCATGGTTTGGGCACGTCTATGCTGAGGCTGACCTTGGTGCCCAAGGCGGCTTCCCGGAAGCCCAGGCGCAGGGTGTAGTCGTAGTCCTGGCCTTTGACCGGGCGAGGCGAGGACCAGGAGCCGCGGCCGGAACGCGACCGGGAACGGGTCTTCGTCTGGAAGTCGAAGCCTCCGGATCCCCCGAAGCCCTTGCCCCCCATGAAGGACTTCAGGAGTTCCTCCAGGTCGATGTTGAGGGAGGAGAAATCGGGCCCGGAATAGCCGCTCCCGTCCGTGCCGTGGGTGTAGAACCTCTCGGAACCCATTGAGTCGTAGGCGGACTTCTTGGCGGGATCCGAAAGGATGTCGTAGGCCTCGGAGACTTCCTTGAACTTCTCCTCGGCCCGCTTGTCGCCCGGGTTCTTGTCCGGATGGTACTTGAGCGCGAGCTTCCGGTAGGCCTTCTTCACGTCTTCGGCGCCGGCGCTCTTGTCCACGCCCAGTACAGCGTAAGGATCGAGACTCATCTGAACCCAGCCAGTTTGCCCTCGGCCTTTAGCCGGGGAAAAATCGGCGCCTCCCCGCCGCGGCGGGAGAAGCCCGGCCAAGCGGGCGCCGGGGCCGCTCCGAAAAAAACGGGGCGGGAGCCGCGTCGGCGCCTCTGGCCGGCGCGGCGGACATTCCCGCCGCGCCGTTACTCGAATAGTAGAGTCGCTTTCGTCCGGTGTCAACCAAGCCCACGGAAGGCCCGCCCCGAGGCGCCGTTCCCCCAGGGACGGGGAAGCGGGTCCTGAGGTGACCTGTGAGGATTGCCCGGGCAGGCCGCCTGCCGCAGGCAACCGCAATCGGGCCCTGTCCGTTTGCCTCCGGCCGCAGGCCGCAGAGGATTTGCCGTTGCCCGCCCTTCCCCGGCCGCGCCGGCCGGCGCAGGGGGGACTTCAGCGCCCTTCCCCGGGCCCTGCGGGGATTTCAGCCGCTCCATGGCTTTCCGCCTGGCCGCCGGAAGCCGGGCATGAGTCAGCGGCCGCGCCTCCGGGAAGGTTCACGTGAGCGGCCGCGCCTCCTGCGGGGAGGGCCCCCGGCCCGCAGCCCGCAGGCCGCGCGCCGGAGGCCCTCTTGCCTTCGCCCCTGTCGTCCTCGCGGGCCTTGAGCGCGCCCCAGGAGAAAACAGCCCCCAATACCACGATCCCGCCCAGGAGCGCCCAGCTGCCGGGCCGCTCCCCCAGGAAAAGGAATACCCACAGGGGGCTCAGGATCGGCTCCAGCATGGTGATCATGACGAGTTCCAAGGCCCCGGCCCTGGGAAGGGCCAGGGTGTAGAGCCAATAGGAGACGCCCAGCTGGAAGACCCCCAGGAGCAGGAGCATGAGAACGCCCATGGCATCGGGGAAAGGCGGCCGCCAGAACCACAGGCCCGCCCCGAAGCACAGGAAGTTGCCGAGGATCATGGCCTGGACCGGGGAATCGCCCCGGACCCTTCTGAGGCACAGGGCCTGGGCGGCGAAAAACACCCCGCTCACCAGGGCCAGGAGGTTCCCCAGCATGCCGCCCGGCGAGAGCCTGTCCAGAAAAAAAAGAAAGATCCCCCCGAAGATCACGGAGATGAAGATCCAGTCCCTGGCCCTGGTCCTCTCCTTGAGGAAGAGCGGCGCGAAGATCGCCACCCACACGGGCGCCGTGAACTGCAGCACGACGGTGTTGGCCGCGGTGGTGAGCTTCATGGCGGCCACGAAGCATACCGAGAGCATGCACAGGGAGACGGCCGACAGGGCGTGGACCCTGGTGATCCTCCGCGGCCTGAACCCGTCCCTGGACAGCATCCAGACCGTAAGCCCCGCGATGAGGCCTCTGGCCGAGGCCACCGCCATAGGGTGCCACTGTACGCTTTTGACCAGGATCCCGGAACTGCTCCACAGAAGCGCCGTAAGCGCCAAAATAAGGAGCGCCGCCCGCTTGCTCAGGAGGCTGCCTGGGGCCGCGCCGCCGCCCTGGCCGCCGGGATCGGGGACTTGCGGGGGCCTTCCGGAATCCGGCGGGCCCCCGGTCATTTCGTTTTCTTCGGGCGACACTGGGAAGGAGGCTTTCCGCGCGCAAGGGCGCTGGCCCTATGCCGCGCGGGGCATGGGGCTACAGGCCAGGAGCCAGGGGCTGTAGGGGTAAGGGGCAGGAGGAAAAGCGAGAGGCGAAAGCCCAGGGAGCAAAACGCAAGGGGCAAGGCGCCAGGCTAGCCCTGCGGAGCGGGCCGGCCTCCCGCACCTCCTCCGGCCGCCGGCTTGAGGTCCCCTTGGAGGAGCGGGTCGGCGCCCAGGGGGCACTCCGCGCACCGGGGGAGACGTGGACGGCAGAAGTGGTGGCCGGCGGCCACCAGAAGCGCGTGGTACTCGTTGTAAAGGGCCGCTTCGGGCGGCAGCGCCCCCATGAAGAGGGCGCGGATCTCCCCGTAAGGCTCTGATCCCCCTATGAGCGAGTGGCGGGAGAGAATCCGCCTGGTGTAGGCGTCCACTACGAAGCTGGGATGCCCCGCCGCGTACAGGACTATGGAGTCGGCGGTCTCGGGGCCGATGCCGCTGACCGCCAGGAGCTTTTCCCTCAGGGGCTCCAGAGGCAGCCGCAGGACCTCCGGGTCAAGCCCGCCCGCCCCTTCCGCCGTCACGAAAGCCGCCAGGGCCCTGAGCCGCGCCGCCTTCACCGTGTAGTAACCCGACGGCACGAGGGCGCGCGCGAGAGCGGCAGGGTCCGCCGCGAGCACCGCCTCGGGGGTCACGAGCCCGAGGGCCTTTAAGTTGGCGATGGCGCGCTCCACGTTGCGCCAGGCCGTGTTCTGGGTGAGCACCGCGCCCGTCATGACCTCGAAGGGGTTCTCGCCCGGCCACCAGTTCCGCGGCCCGAAATGGGCGTGAAGCCTCCGGTAGATCCAAAGAAGGCGCCCGCGCGCCGCCGCGGCCCCGCCCTCGCGGGGCGCGGCGCGGGCTGGGCCCTCAGTCTTCCTTGCCGGGGACGGCCCCCTTCGGGCCGGCCTTGACGGTTCTGGGGGCTGCGGGTCTGGCCTCCTTGGGGGACTTGGCATCTTTGGCCGCCTTGGCAACCTGGGCGTCTTTGGGCTTCGGGGACTTTGGGGCCTTGGCGGGCTTGTCCGCGGCCGCGCCGTCCGGAGCCTTGGCGGCCTTGGCGGTCCTGGGGGCCTTGGGCGGCTTGTCCGCCGCCTCGCCGCCCGTAGCCTTCGCGGCTTTGGAGACACCGCCTTCCGCGGCCTTGGCGGCCTTGGGCGGCTTGCCGGCAGCCTCGCCGCCCGTAGCCTTCGCGGCTTTGGAGAGCGCGCCTCCCGCAGCCTTGGCGGCCTTGGCCGGCTTGCCCGCAGCCTCGCCGTCCGCGGCTTTCACGGCCTTCGGGGCCTTGGCCGGGGCCTCGCCGTCCGGGGCCTTGGCCGGGGCCTCGCCGTCCAGGGCCTTGGCCGGGGCCTCGCCGACCGGGGCCTTGGAGGCCTTGGCCGTCTGCCCGCCTTCCGCGGCCTTCGGGGCCTTGGCCGGCTGCCCGCCTTCCGCGGCCTTCTGGGTCTTGGAGGGCTTGGCTGGCTTTCCGGCCGTGACGGCCTGCAGGGCGGCCCCGGCTTCTGCCGGCCTGGCGGACCTGCCCTTGCCGCCGCGCCTGGAAGGCGTCGGAGCCGGGCCTTCAGGCGGAGAGGCCTGCGCCTCAGGCGCTCCCGGGCCTGCGGCTGGCGCAGGTCCGCGGCCTTCGGCCGCGCCGGGGCGGGGGCTTGCGGCATCTGCCTGCGGCAGGGGACAGGCGATCGGGATATCCTCGCGGATGGAGGGCTCCGGCAGGGAGGACTTTCCGGCCGCGGCGTGGAAGTTGACGTAGGAGCGGTACGGGGAGGGGGACCAGTGGGCCGGCGAGTCGTCCCCGGGCGCTTCCGGAACGCGGGGCGCCTCAGCCGCCAAGGGAGGAGCGGCGTCAGCAGGGCGATCCGCGCCCTCCGGCGGCCCTGCCGCCTCGTCTTTGCCGGCGGCCTCCCCTTCCCTGGGGAGGCCAGGGAATGAGGCGCCGTCCTTGTGGCGGGAGCGGTGGCGGCGCCTGCGGCGGCCTCCTTCCCGGGGAAGCCCTTCAGCGGAACCCGGAAGGGCCTGGACGGCCGCCTGCCCCGGCTCGGCCTGGGCGGGCGCCTGCCCTGGCTCGGCCTGGGGAGCCGCGGCCTCGGAAGCGGCGCCGCCGGCCAAGGTTTCCGGGGCGGCTTCCCGCCCGGAGTGCGGGGCCTCCGGGGACAGGGCCTTGCCGTTGCCCGAGGCCTGCGCGGGCGTGGCTTCCCGGCGGCCCGCTTCGTCCTCCGCAGGGAAGGCGCCGGCCGGGCCGAAGTCCTGGCCGTCGGCCCTTCCCGCAGGCTCCCGGTCAGGGAGATGCTCCGGAGCCTGCCAGCTCCCGCTCTCCGCGGCCCGCGCCTGCGGCTCTGCCGCGCCTCCCTCCTGGGCTCCGCGGCCTAAGGCCGGGCGGGGCCGGGGGATCTCCGAGGGCTGGCACTTGATGTCCTCGGGCTTCCAGGTCAGCTCGAAGCGCACGTCGGGACTGGCGGCGGTCACCGGCTGGCGGGGGGCGAGCCCGAAGATGCCTCCGGGGCGGGAGGAGAAGGCCAGCCCCCTGGCGAAGTAGATCTCGTCGCGCACGTCCCGGCCGTCGCGGGCCTCTTTGCCGTTGTAGCCGGGCTTGGGCCCGGAGCCGCGGTGCGGGGCGCCGCGGGGCTCCCTGGACGGGCCTGCGGAGGGGCCCTGGCCGTCCCCGCGGGGATCCCCGTCCCGCGGGCGGTCGCGGAGGGGCTTCGGGTCGCGGCGCCTGGCCTCCGCCGAACGGTCGGCGGAAAGAAGGTCATCGTCCACGTAGGACACGGGGATCTTCTCGCCCAGGATGTTCTCGATGGCCTCCAGGTGGTGCACGTACTCCTCGCAGGCGAAGGACACGGCCTTGCCGGTCTTGCCGGCGCGGGCGGTGCGGCCGATGCGGTGCACGTAGTCCTCGGCATCCTGGGGCAGGTCGTAGTTGAAGACGTGGGAGACGTCCTCGACGTGGATGCCGCGGGAGGCCACGTCGGTCGCCACCATGATGTCGAGCTGGTTGTCCTTGAAGGACTGCATGAGCCTCAGCCGCTTGGGCTGGGGCAGGTCCCCCGTGATGCCCTCGGCGTGGAACCCGTTGCCCACGAGCTTCTTGGCGAGCCAGTCCACCCCGCTCTTGGTGTTGCAGAAGATCAGGACCCGGGAGTGCTCCTCGCGCCTGAGCAGGCCCAGCAGGAGCGGGAGCTTCTCGGCCCGGGAGACGTGGTACAGCTCCTGGACTATCTGGACCCGGTTGCGGGGGCCGGGCTCCGCCGTGATGTACTGGGGAGGGTTCATGAACTGGTAGACCAGCTCGAGGATCTGGTGGCTCAAGGTGGCCGAGAAGAACATGGTCTGGCGGATCTCGTAGCTGGGCAGCCGCGAGAGAATGAACTTGAGGTCCCTGATGAAGCCCAGCTCCAGGAGCCGGTCGGCCTCGTCCACCACCGTGACCTCCACCCCTGAGGTGTTGAAGATCCGCTTGTGGATGTAGTCGGTGAGCCGGCCCGGGGTGCCCACCACGATGTCAGGGCCGGCCTCCAGGGCCCTGGCCTGCTCGTGGTAGTCCATGCCTCCTATGATGAGGGAAAGCGTAAGCCCCGTGTACGAGGCGAGCTTTTTCCCGTCGGAGTAGATCTGCTCGGCCAGCTCGCGGGTGG
The DNA here is from genome assembly GCA_031288415.1 of Deltaproteobacteria bacterium. Lineage (GTDB taxonomy): Bacteria > Desulfobacterota > Desulfarculia > Adiutricales > Adiutricaceae > JAIRZX01. Next base: position 8,931 of record JAITRL010000178.1, read on the forward strand.
GGGTGATCACCAGGGCCCTGGGGATGCCCGGCTTGGCGGGCGGCTTGGTCAGGAGGCGCGCCATCACCGGCACCAGGAAGGCCACGGTCTTGCCGGTCCCGGTCTGGGCCTGGCCCGCTATGTCCTTGCCCTTCATGGCCTCCGGGATGACCTTGGCCTGGATGGGGGTGGCGTAGAGGAAGCCGGCGGCGTCGAGGCCCTCCAGGATCTTCGGCGGAAGGTCAAAGTCGTAGAATCTGGCGGTGGTAAGGAAATTGGGCTTGTCGGGGCGTTCATCCTCCTCGGCAGGGAGGTCGCCGCCGCCCGCTCCATCCGCCGCCCCCTCGCCTGCGGGGGATCCTTCGCCGGCCTGGCCGGCCTCCGGGCCCTCAGCGGCGCCGCTGGCGCCATGGGCCCCGCTTCCGCCGTGCCCTTCGCCGGCCTCAGTGGTTCCGGCCCCGCCGCGGGTCCCTGCGGCCTCGGAGGCCGCGCCGTCCCGGCCCTCGCCGGAACCTTCGGCGCCTGAGGCGCCCCCTTGGGTGAACTCCGCGTCGTCTCCGCTGGAAAAAGTCATCAAAAGCTCCTGATGCGTGCCGCCCCTTGCTCCGGGGCGGGGGGCGAGGCCTCTCATGCGCGGAGGGCCCTCGCCCGCGTGGGTATGCGCCTTCCATCCCCCAGGCGGCCGGAGGACGCCCTGCCGCGCAGGGGGGCGATATTCGGCGCCGGCCGATCCGCCGGCACGAGCCGCGCGCCTTCCGGCGGGGAAGGCCGGGGGGCGCGGGCCCTTGCGGGGCCCGCGGCCGCCGCTTCGGGTGATCATGGGGATGTTTGGGGGGCTGTCACGGGCGCCCCGCTCCCTTAAGCGGGAACCGGTTTTCCGGCCAGGGCTCAGGGCTCCTGGCCTCCTGCGGCGAAGGCCGGGGAACCGTCCGCGGCGCTCCGGGGCCGAAGGCCGGCGGGGCGTTCCGGGGCCTGGGGCAGGCGCGGCGGTTTGAGCGCCTCCGCGGCCCGGGGCGCCTGCGGCCCCTGAGGCGGGAGGCTTAAGGGATTTCCTCCGCCCGCGCTCCCGGAAAGACCCTGGCGCCGCAGAGGGCCGCCGGGCCTCCGCATGGCCCTGTCAGGCCATTGAGGCCTTGGGCGGCTCACGGCGGCCACAAAAGCCTCAGGCCCGGAAGGCCTGAGGCGGCCCTTTGGACGGCCCGGCCTCAGATGACTCCGGGGTCAGAGATCTCCCCGGAGCCATCCGGCTTGGGGGCGCGGGCCACGGGGTTGTCCTCGGGGGGGGGCCCGGTATAGGTGTTGCGCACTTCGCCTTTCTTAAGCATGTTGAAGGCCGCAGCCAGCTGGCGGTCGGTGGCCAGGCGCTCTGCGGCGGTCATTTGGGAGTAGTGCTTGTCGGGGGGCACGTAGGCCTCGGAGTCGGAGTCCTCGTCCCCGTCCGCGCCGGCTGAACCCTCGGCCCCGCCGGAGTCCTTGCCGTCCTTGGGATCGGCCTCCGCGCCGCCGGAATCCTTGCCGGAGCCGGATTTGCCGGAGGTCCCGGACCTGCCCGCCTTGCCGCGGCCGCCGGACTCGTTCTGGCCGCGCAGGTGGCCCTCGAGGTCCTCCTCGCGGGGCATCTGGTAGTCGGCGGGAAGGGGGTTCTTGACCTCCACGTCGGGGCGGATGCCCTCGATCTGTATGCTCCTGCCCGTGGGCGTGTAGAAGCGGGCGGTGGTCAGCCGCATGCCCGAGCCGTCAGGGAGCGGCACTATGGACTGGACGGAGCCCTTGCCGAAGGTCTGGGTGCCTAAGATGACGGCGCGGCCGTAGTCCTGGAGGGCCCCGGCCACGATCTCGGAGGCGGAGGCGGAGCCCTCGTTGACCAGGACCACCATGGGCGTGGCGAAGGGCACCACGGGATCCTTGTCGGAGCGGTAGACGGCATCCTGATCATCGCGCCGGCCCTTGGTCTCCACCACCGGCACCTGGCCCAGGAAGAGCCCGGAGACCGACACCGACTGGTCCAGGAGCCCGCCCGGATCGTTGCGGAGATCCAAAATAAGCGAGCTCAGGGACTTCTTGCGGGTCAGGTCGGACACGGCCTTCTCCAGCTCGGAGGAGGTCCCTCCCTGGAAGTTGCGGATATGGATGTAGCCGATGCCCTCCCCCATCTCCTGGGCGCGCACCGAGATCATGGGGATTTTCGCCCGCACCACGGTGACGTTGAAGGGCTCCTTGACCCCGGAACGCATGATGGAGAAGGTGACGGAACTCCCCACGGGACCCCGGATGAAACGCACCGCCTCCATGAGGTTCATCTCGGCCGCCGGCTTGGAGTCGATGGAGACGATCTGGTCGCCGGAGCGGATGCCCGCCCGGAAGGCAGGGGTGTCCTCTATGGGGGAGACGACGGTGATGACGCCGTCTTTCATGGTGATCTCGATGCCCACCCCGGAGAAGGCCCCGGAGGTCTCCTGCTTGAGCTCCACCATCTCGTCCGCGGTAAAGAAGGTGGAGTGCGGGTCGAGGCTCGAGAGCATGCCGCGCACCGCGCCGTGGACCAGGGAGGTGTTGTCGGGCTCCTCGACGAAGCGGGAGTTCACCTCGTAAAATACCCTGGCCAGGATCTTGAACGACTCGTAGACTTTGAAGTCAGAGTTGGCGGCCGCGGCCGGGCGGGGGCAGAGCGCCAGCGCCGCCGCGGCCAGGGCGGCGAGGATGGCTGCCGCGGGCCGCCGCCCGCGGCGTGCGGCGGTGATGTCAAAAGCAGGCATTTGTCGCTCCGTCACGCTCCAAGCGGACCCGCGGTGGGGCCGCCGCCTGTTCATTTCTTGGGTTCGCCCTGGCAATTGGAGCACAGGCCCCAGATCTCGAACTTGCTGCCCTTGCTCTTGAAGCCCTCCTGCCTGCAGATCCTCTTCTCCGCCTGCTCCAGCTCCGGGGCGGAGAACTCGAAGATGCGCCTGCAGTTGAGGCACCTCAGATGGCTGTGGCGCTCGCGGCCGTAAGCCCTCTCGTAGTGCATGTGCCCGTCTTCCAGGTACACCGCGACCAGGAGCCCGCTCTCGATGAGCAGGGGCAAGGCGCGGTAGATCGAGGCCTTGGAGATGGGCTTCTTGGACCTCAAGGTCATGAAGAGCTCGTCCACGTCGAAATGCCCGTGGTTGCGCAATATGCACTCAGCTATGGCCTCGCGTTCGCGGGTTACCCGGAAGCCTTTGCTTTTGAGGTACTTGCGGAAGACCCCCAGGTCCTCGCCCAGTTCCTCCGGCGAGCGCGGATTTTCCGCGAGAATTTTAGTGGCTGCCATTAGCGCTTCCGCGGCCAGGCAAAAGCCTGTCCGGGCTCGGGCGCCGCAAGGGCGCGGCCCGGCGGCGCCGGGCGGGGAGGCGGGGTGAACGGCGGCCCCTAAAGGGCCGCCGCAGGGCCGGGCTGGGGGAACGGGCCGACGGCTGGGACGGGCGGCGGCGGCCGGGCCCGAGCGTGGCCAGTACCCTTCCGGGAAGCGGGCGCCCGGGGAAAGCCGCGGAAAATACAAAACTCACGTCATAATAGCATACGGCCAGGCGTCTCTTCAAGGCAAAGCGAGGGGGCTTGGGGAGCCCCTGCGGGCCGCCGCGGGCAGGCGGCCTTAAGCCCGCAGGCGGCGGTCCCTCCCCCGGGGGCCGGTCAAGGGCAGAAGGATACGGCCCTAAGCGGCCGGTCAAGGGCAGAAAGATACAGGCCTAAGCTGCCCGGCGTCAAGGGAAAATCAAGCTGCCGGCCGCCCGGCCGGGACCTCCAGCCACAGGGGCGGGTTTTTCCCCGCGCCTGAGGGCACGGAAGCCGCCCGGCCCCCGCCTCCCGGAACCTTCAGGAGGGCCGGGCCCCCTCCTTAGGCTCCAGGGAGATCGCCCGGGCGCTCTCCTGGCCGGGAACCCCGGAGGGCTTCCGGGAGACTTTTCCGGGCTTGGACAAGGCGCCGGGGTCCTCCCGGGGGGCATCGGCCCAGAGGCCCTCCAGATCGTAGAGTTCGCGGGCCTCGTGCAGGAAGACGTGGGCTATCACGTCCCCGAAGTCCAAAAGGACCCAGCGGGCCTCCTGGGCCGCGAGCCCCTCGACTCCCAGAGGCCTTATGCCGTTCTCCTTGAGGCGCAGGATGATCTTCTCGGCCACGGCTTTCACCTGGCGCGAGCTTTCAGCGGAGGCGATGTAGAAAAAATCGGTGAGGTGGGAACCCGCGATGTTCAGGAGGACCGGAGAGTCGACCTTATGCTCGCCGGCCGCCTTGCAGATCAGTGACGCGAGCTCGCGGCTTTCCGGAACGGTTTTTGCCCTGGGCCTGGCCTTGGAGGCAGGCGCGGGGGGGGCCTTCGGCTTTCCGGGGGCGGAAGCCCCGGCCGCGGCCGGAGCCTTTTCAAGTTCCGTCTTGGCGGCAGCGGCCTTGGAGGACACGGGCCCGCCGCCCCCGGGCGCGGAAGAGCGGGACTTTGCCGGCGCTGTCCTGGAGCGAGGGGCTTTCGGGGCGGCAGGCCAGGCGGTTTTCTTGCCGGCCCCGGGCTTAGGGGCGGCTTTCTTGCCGGCCCCGGGTTTAGGAGAGGAGGCCTTGCCGGCCCCGAGCTTAGGGGCGGCTTTCTTGCCGGCCGAGGGCTTAAGGGAGGAGGCCTTGCCGGCCGCGGGCTTCGGGGAGGAGGCCTTGCCGGCCGCGGGCTTCGGGGAGGAGGCCTTGCCGGCCGCGGGCTTCGGGGAGGAGGCCTTGCCGGCCGCAGGCTTAGGGACCGCTGGCTTTGCATAGGCTACCTCTCCGGTCGAGTCTTTCGCATCAGGCTGCGCCGCCGCTTCGGATTTCCTGGCTGCTGTCCTTTTCCGGGGGGCCCTGGCGGGAGCCAGGATCTTATCCTTGGGGTCTTCCGTCATCGTCACCTCATGGGGTCATTGCGGTTTTCGTGCTTTCCGGCTCTCTGTCTTTCCTGAAGTTCCGGCCCGGCCTTTACGGCTTCCGGCTTCCGGCTTCCGGGCCCCGCCGACTCAGGCCCGGCGAGCCTTCCCTCTGCAGGGCCGAGGCCGGAAGGCCCTCCCGGCATGTACACCTTCCTGCGTAGCAGGTAAGCCCTGACCGGGTCAGGCACCAGGTAGCGCACTGACTCTCCGGCTCCGAGCCTTGAGCGCAGGTCGGTGGAGGATATGGCCAGCTGTGAGCCCTCGAAAAAATGGACGGGGAGAAAGCCCTCCGCCAGGAAGGCGCCCTCGCCGGGGTCCCAGACGGGTTCGGCCTTGAAGACGGCCCGCAGTATGGCAGCGAGCCGCGTGCGCGAGCCTGGGGAGACCCGCGTGGCGCCGGGCCTGATGTTCACGGCGAAGGAGGCCAGGGTGAAGAGCTCCCGGCAGGATTTCCAGTGGCGGATATTCTGGAAGGAGTCGAAGCCCACCAGGAAGAAGACGCTGGAGCCGGGCGGGAGGCTCTCCCTGACGGCCTTGAGGGTGTTTACGGTATAACTGGGGCCCTCCAGCCTCCGCTCCAGGTCGGAGGCGCAGAAGCCGGGACGGCCCTTGATCGCGAGCTGCACCATCCTGAGGCGGTCCGCGAAAGGGGCCATGTCCTCGTCATCGAACTTGTGGGGAGGCAGGGCCGTCGGCATGAAGCAGACGGCATCCAGACGGTAGCGGAAGGCCATCTCCTCGGCGGCCCGCAGATGCCCCAGGTGCACGGGGTTGAAGGAGCCGCCCATGATCCCCAGCCGGCCGAGGGTCTCAGGAAAGTCCGGCGGGCGGAGCCCGCCGACGAAAAGCCCGCCCTCCCGGCCTTGGGCGCCGCCGCCCCCTGCCGAGCCGGCGCGGCTCCGGGAGGCCGCAAGGGCGGCCGGGCCAGGCCGCCCGCAGGCTTTCCCGGTCACTGGACCCTCCCCAGGACCTCGGGCTGGATCTCATCCTTGAGGCGCCGGGTCAGGAGATCCACCATGCCCTG
>JAITRL010000209.1 GCA_031288415.1 Deltaproteobacteria bacterium
CGACGCCTCCCTCCTCGCCCCCGCCGCCCTGCGCTGCCTTGAGGCTTCCTCCGTCATCGTCGGCTATAAGGCCTATATCGCCCTCCTGCCCGACGCCCTCCTGCGCGGCAAGCGCGTCATCGCCACAGGGATGCGGGCCGAGGTCCGGCGGGTGGAGGCCGCCGCGCAAAGCGCCCGGAACGGCGCCCCCACAGCCCTGGTCTGCTCCGGGGATCCCGGCATATACGCCCTGGCCGGCCTTACCTTGGAATACCTGGAAAAAAACGGCATCCCGCCGGATTCCCTTCCCCTGGTCATCATCCCCGGCATCCCCGCCCTCTGCGCCGCCGCCGCCCTGCTGGGCGCCCCCCTGGGCCATGATTTCGCCTGCGTCAGCCTTTCCGACCTGCTCACCCCCTGGGAAGGCATCCGCCGCCGGCTGGAAGCCTCCTTTTCCGCCGGCTTTGTCACCGTCCTCTACAATCCCCGCTCCAGCCGACGCCCGACGCAACTGGGAGAGGCCCTGGCCCTGGCAGCCCTCCACCTTCCCCCTTCCACCCCCGTGGGAATCGTCCAAAACGCCTTCCGCCCCCGCCAGCGCGTCCTCATTGCCCCCCTTGCCGAGGCCAGTCCCCAGGAAGCCGATATGTTCACCCTGCTCATCATCGGCAACGGAGAAACCCGCCTTACCCCCGGCCCCCGCATGCTTACGCCCCGTGGATATGTCCTCTGATTCCGGGATCGCGCCGTTCCTCCGCGTTATTGGCGGCGCCCGGAGCTTGAACGCGGCCGTTATACGCCGGGGGCGCCTCCCGGAACCGGGGCGGCCTCGTTCCCCCAGCCGCCGCCAAGGGCCTTGAACAAGGCCACCACCGTGTTCAACCGCTCAAGACGCGACTGCACAACCTGATTATCCGCGTTCAGCATGGTTTCCTGGGCATTGAGCACCGCGAGAAAATCCTCGGCCCCGGCCTCGTATCGCAACCGGGCTATACGGTAAGCCTCCGTCGCCTGCTCTGCGGCAAGTATTCTGTGCGCCTCCTGTTCCTGGAGAAACCTGTTGGCATCCAATGCCGTCGCCGCTTCCAGAAAGGCGCTGAGCGCGGCCTCCCGGTAGCGGTCCATCAACTCGCGGTTCACGGCAACGGTCTCCCTGTACTGATTCAACAGCCTGCCGTTATGGAAGACCGGCTGCAGCAGCGACGCGGCAAGGGAATACAGCGCGCTGGCCGGGCTGATCAGGCTGCTTAAGGAACCGCTCTGCCAGCCCGCGCCGGCGCTCAAGGTGATGCCCGGCAGAAAGGCCGCGCGGGCAAGGCCGATATCCGCGTTGGAGGCTTTGAGGTTGGCCTCGGCCTGGGCCAGATCCGGCCGCCGCAAGAAGAGGTCGGAGGGGATGCCGGCCTCAATGGCCGGAGGAACCATGTCCGCCAGCTTTTCCTTTTCCATCATGGCGGCGAGGTTTTGGGGAAGCCCGGCAACGCCGATGAGCCGGCACAGGCTGTTCCTGGTTTCGACCATTTTCACGAGATAATTGATGCGCCCGGCCTCCATGCCGGAAACGGAACTCTGCTGGCGGGCCACGTCCAAGGGGGCCGCCGCGCCGAATTTTTCACGTGTCCGCTGGTAGGCGAGCACCTCTCTGGCGTTGACCAGGATGGCGTCATGCACGGCGAGGTTTTCCCCGGCCGCGAGGTAGGCGAAATATGTAAGCGCCACTTCGGATTCCAGGGAAAGCCCCGCGCCGCGCCAGGCGTTCAGACCCGCAATATACCGGTGGGCCGCGGCCTCGGCGGTTTCCCTGTTCGCGCCCCAGATATCCAGTTCGTAGCTGGCCTGAAGCGTGCCGGAAAAGGCGTCGGTTTTCTGGTATCCGCCCGGCATGCCTCTGCCGCCGCGGTTCGCGGAACCGCCAAGGTCAATGCCGGGCAAAAGGTCCGCCCTTGCCTGCCGCGCCCGGTACAACGCCTGGGCCAGAGCTTCCCGCTCGGCCTGAAAGGCGAAACTGTTGGTCAAAGCCCTTTTCTGGAGCTCCGCCAGAGCCGGGGAGGAAAAATTGCCCCACCAGCCGCGGTTTTCCGCGCTGTAGTCCGCGACCGGAGCGGGCATGACGGTCCCATAGGGCAAAGCGCTTTCCATCGCCGCTTCCGTGTACGCGGCGGGCAGATCCAAATCGGGCCGCACGTAGTTCGGACTCAACCCGCAGCCGGACGGAAAGAGGATCATCGCAAGCAAAGCAAGACGGCGGACAGCGCGCGGACCGGCAAAATCGCTGCCTGCCCGGATGGTCGTGTCAGACATAAGGCTCTCCTTGTTGCGGCAAGTGTACGCCGGAAGGGGAATTACTCCGAGGCCAGAGCCGTCACGGGATCAAGCAGCGCCGCTTTGCGCGCCGGCGCGAAGCCGAAAATGAGTCCGGTGGCGAAGGAGCAGGACAGGGCCAGAAGCGCCGGCGAGACCGAGTAGGCCACGGCCGCCCCGTAATACCGGGCTACGGCGGCCGCCAGCAGGCCGAGCGCAATCCCGCACACGCCGCCGAGCGCGCAGACCATGAGGGCCTCGGTGATGAACTGAACCATGATGTCGCGCCGCCGCGCGCCGCAGGCCATGCGGATGCCGATCTCCCGCGTGCGCTCGACCACGGACACGAGCATGATGTTCATAACCCCGATGCCGCCGACCAGCAGAGATATGGCGGCAACGGACCCGAGCAGTACGGTAAGCGTGTTCTGGCTTTCCGAGGCGGCTTCCATGATGGAGGCGGTGTTCAGCACCCGGAAATCCTCGGCCCCGTGGTGCTCAAGCAGGATCGCGCTGATGGAGGACTGCACTGCCTGCATGTCCGCGCCCGGCTCCGCCTTGACGATGGCGTTGCGCAGGTATTTCTGCCCCATGAGCCTGAGCCGGGCCGTAGTGACCGGCACAAGCAGGACGTCGTCCTCGTCGGCGCCGAAGGCGCTCGCACCCTTCACCTGCATGACGCCGATGACCAGGAAGGGCACGTTCCGGATCATCACATACGTGCCCACGGGGTTGGCATCCGGCGGGTAGAGATGGTTCACCACGGTCTGGCCCAGCACCACCACCGGCGAGGAAACGGCCACGTCGCGGCTCGTGAAGAATTCGCCTCCGGCAAGCCCCCAGTTGCCGACAACGGGTTTGTCAACGCCGGTGCCCGTGTAGGTCGTCTGATAGTCCGACTCCTGGTAGCGGACGGAAACCGAACCGCTTGTCTCCCCAACCGCCCCGGCCACGCCCGGCAGGCTTTTCAGGGCCGTGATATCCT
>JAITRL010000234.1 GCA_031288415.1 Deltaproteobacteria bacterium
GGCCTCCAGGGCCCGGGCGTCTCCCGCCGGGTCAGCGGGAAAGCCTGCCTCCGAGAGGGCCTCGGAGGCGGCTGTGTGGGAAGGAGGCGGGTCCTCGACGCAGAGCGCGAGTTCCGTGAGGGATCTCACCAGTTCCCCCCCGTCGTCGGGCGGGGGCGGGATTACCTCGCGGCGGGGCGCGGGCGGCCCGGCCGGAGGCGAGGCGGGGGGAGCGGCGGGCGTGGCGTAGGCGGGGCCCGCCGCGTGAGGGGAACTCGCGGCGGACCGGGAAAAGGCCGCAGGCGGGGCCTGCGCGGAGGCGTCCAAGGGACGGCGGTCGGAAGCCGGGCCGACGGGGCCGCGGCCGTGAGCCGGGGCGGCTGCCTTCGTCTCGGACGTATCGCCGAAATAGGCCTCGCGGGCGCTTTTTAGCCAGAGGATGCCCTCGCGTCGCTGCTCGGCCCGGCGGGCCGCCCGGGCCCGGTCTTCCAGGATGCGGGCGATCTCCTCCCGGCTCCTTTTGAGGGCGGCCTCGGGCGTGAACTTGAAGTAGAGGCCGTCCCCGTGGACGGCCCTGATGACGGCGGCGGTCTCATCCGGGCCTGCCCCGCGCCCGAACTCGATCTCCGCCAGGGCGCCGTAGGGGTAGGGGGAATGGGCCTCGGACCCGGCTCTGCGGGGTTCATTCCGGGCGGAACCGGCCGTCTCCCCGGCGGCTCCCTCGGGGGCCGCCTGATCCGCAGGCTCCGCCTGAGACGCGTGTCCGGCATGGACCGCAGGCCCGGCGTCGCCTGAGGCCCCGTCCGCAGAGGCCCCGCCGTCCGCGGCGGGCCGGGCTCCCGCAACGGCCCCGCCGTCGGGGGCGGGCCGGGCCCCCGCAGGAGCCCCGCCGTCGGGGGCGGGCCCGGCTCCCGCAGGAGCCTCGTTGTCCTGGGCGGCTTCAGGGGCGGCGTGCTCCTCCTCCAGGAGCTCCCAGACCACGGAGAGGTCGATCTTCCCGGCCAGCTCAGCCCGCGCGGCGCCGCGGGCCTCGAGCAGGGCGCATCTCCCCTCCCTGTTGCCCGGGTCCGCGGCCTCGGAGGAGACGAGGACCCTCTTGGGATGGAGCTTGAAGACGCGGCCGCCGGCCAGGACCTCGAGCCGCCCGCCGGAGGCCGAAGCGTCCAGGACCCAGCCGTCCAGAAAGAGGTTGCCCTCCAGGAATTCCACTATCACCGGCGGACCTCCCCTTCCGGATCATCGAGGCCTTCATGGCCTGGGCCGCGCCGCAGGCTCCCGCCGTCGGCTTCCCGGCCCCCCCCGCCGCCTTGTCCTTCGCGCGCGGCGTCAGGCGCCCCGCCTGCGGAGTCCGCGTTTTCGGGAGAGGCGACGGCAGCCCGGCGCGCCTTGCCGGCCTCGCCGGGGGGGCAGCCGGGCCCCCCGCGCCCGGCTCCGGTTGTCCCGGAATTTCCTGCGGGGGGGCCTTCCGCCCCGGTGTTCTCATCGTCCCAGAACTGGGTCCGGTAGAGCCGGCAGTACTCCCCCTCCAGCGCCAGAAGGCTCTCGTGGTCACCGTCCTCGGCCACCGCGCCTTCCTTGACGACGATGATGCGGTCCGCGCGCCGCACGGTGGAGAGGCGGTGGGCGATGACGAGGGTGGTGCGGCCTTCCGTGAGGTTGTCGAGGGCTTTCTGCACGTAGCGTTCGCTTTCGGCGTCAAGGGCGCTGGTGGCCTCGTCCAGGATCAGGACAGGGGCGTTCTTGAGGATCGCCCTCGCCACCGCGAGCCGCTGGCGCTGGCCCCCGGAAAGCTTCATGCCCATCTCGCCCACGGACCCGGAAAAGCCTCCGGGGAGCTCCTCAATGAAGGCCGTGGCCAGGGCCGCATCCGCCGCGGCGCGGATCTCGGAGTCCTCGGCGTCCATTCTCCCGTAGGCGATGTTGTGGCGGGCCGAGGCGTTGAACAGCGTGGTCTCCTGGCTCACCAGGGCGATCTGGGAGCGCAGGAAGGCCAGATCCATGCGCGAGACCGGCACGCCGTCGATGAGGACCTCGCCCTCGTCGGGATCGTAGAAGCGGGGCAGGAGGTTGGCGAGGGTGGTCTTGCCGCCTCCCGAGGGGCCGACCAGGGCCGTCATGGCGCCGCGGGCGATCTTCAGGCTCACGCCCCTCAGGGCGGGCCTTCCGGGCTCGTAGGAGAAGGTCACGTTCCGGAACTCGATTTCCCCCTTCAGGGACTCCAGCGGAACGGGGTCCTCAGGGTTCGCCACCGCAGGGGGCAAATCGAGGATCTCGAAGATGCGGCGGGCGGCCGAGAGCCCCTGCTGCGCCTCGTTGTGGAGGCGCGTGAGGCGCTTGAGGGGCTCGTAGAGGAGCAGCAGCGCCGTCATGAACGAGATGAAGGTCCCGGGGGTGGACTCCCCGTTGATGACCGAGCGGCCCCCGTACCAGATGACTGCCGCGACGCAGACGCCGCCCACGATCTCCATGACCGAGGAAGACAGGCTCCTGACCGTGACCGCCCGCATGAGGTTGTCGATGCTCCTGCGGCATTCCTCGGTGAAACGCGCGATCTCGTGGCCGGTCATGTTGTTGGACTGGATCGCCCGCACCCCCTGGAAGGTCTCGGTGAGCACTGCTATGAGGGACCCCATGATGAGCTGGCTCCCGGTCGCGAGGCGCCTCAGGCGCCTGCCGAAGCGGGCGATGGGCAACACCGCCGCGGGGAGCAGCACTATGCCCACCAGCGCCAGTTTCCAGTCCCGGCCGAAAAGGACCGCCAGGAGGCACACCACCTTGCAGGCGTCCAGGACCAGGCCCGTCACCACCTGGGTGACGGAAGACTGGATGAGGGAGACGTCGTTGACGACCCTGCCGATGAGCTCGCCGGAGGAGTGGCGGTGGAAGAACACCAGGGACTGGGTCTCGATGTGGGAGTAGAGCCTCACCCTCAGGTCGTTGACGATGGTGTAGCCGATCTTGTTCATGAAGTAGGACTGGAAGAACGAGAAGACGCCCGCGGACGAGTACACGGCCAGGGTGAGCGCGGTCAGGCTGTTGAGGAGGGCGCGGTCCTGTTCGAAGAAGACCTTGTCGAGCAGGGGCTTGATGAGCCAGGCCATGCCGGAGGTCGAGAGCGCCGCGAAGCCCATGGAGAGCATCGCGAGAGCGAGAGTGCCCGCGTGCGGCCTGAGAAGCCGGGCGAGTCTCCGGGCGTCGGTTTCGCCCTTCCCGAACAGGTTCCCGCGCAACCCTGTCGGAGCGCCATGCGCGCCTGCGCCGTCTTCTTCCGCGCCGGGCGCGCCTGCGCCGGCTACATCGTCTTCCGCCGAGCCCTTGCCGAAGAGGACCCCGCGCCCGCCTGCGGCGGGGCCGTCCTTGCCTGCGGCGGCCTTGGGGGCCGGGCCTTCCCGAGCCGGCGGGACCCCGAGGACGGGGCCGTCCTTGCCTTCCGCCGCCTCTGAAGGATCCCTGCGCGGGCCGCCTCCCTTGTCCTGGCCGAACTCGCTCACAGGGCCTTCCCTCCCGCCTCTTCCAGCACTATGTCCAGCACCCGCCGGGAGGCCCCCGGCCCTCCGAAGGCGCGGGAGACCTCGGCGAGGCCGGCGAGGGCCCTCTCGCGGGCCTCGCCCCCGTCCAGGAGGGCCGCGGCCTCCCTGACGATCCCCTCAGGCGTGGCGGCGCCCTGGATCAGCTCAGGCAGGAGACGCCTTCCGAGGATCAGGTTGGGGATGGAGATGAAGCGGGTCTTCACCAGGAGGCGCGCGAGGAGGAAGCTGGCGAAGCCTGTCCTGTAGCACACCACCGCCGGGGCGCCCAGCACCGAGGCCTCGGCTGAGGAGGTGCCGGAGGCCAGGAGGGCCGCGTCAGCCGCGTTAAGGATTTCCTGGGAGCGGCCGGTGAACACGTGAAGCCGGGGAAGCAGGCCGCCCGGGACCCGCGCGAGGTGCCTGCGGGCCAGGGAAGCGGGCAGGGTGGGGGCCAAGGCCACGGCGACCCGCAGATCGGGCCTGGAGGCGGCCAGAAGGCCAGCCGCCTCCAGAAGCGGGGGGGCCAGGCGGGCGAAGACTCCGGCGCGGCTGCCCGGTAGGACCGCAAGCAGCCTCCCGTCCTCGGGGACGGGGCGCGGCGCGAGGGGAGCCGCTGAGGCCGGCTCCGCGGCTTCCGCCGCGGGGGAGGCATAGCCGGAGGCGGCAGGGGAGAGGCCGGCGGCGGGACCGGCCAGGGCCGCGCGGGCCTCGGCCTTGGAGAGCGGGCGCAGCTCGTCCAAGAGGGGATGGCCCACGAAGTCCGCGCTTACCCCGCGCTCCCGGTAAAACTCCGGCTCGAACGGCAGTATGAGGCAGCGCCTTTTGGAGTTTTTCGCGAGGAAGCGGATCCTGCCCTGCCTCCAGGCCCAGACCTGCGGGCAGATGTAATAGACGACCGGGATTCCCGCCGCGGTCGCGATCCTGGCGAGCCGGAAGTTGAAGTCAGGGCTGTCGATGAGGACCAGCGCGTCGGGGCGGTAAGCGAGAAGCGTTTCGGAGAGCCTTTTGCCCAGGGCCAGGATCCGGCGCAATGACCCCAGGACCTCTTTTAGGCCCATGACCGCGGTCTCCCGCGAGTGGGCGAGGAGCTCGCAGCCCTCCTTGCGCATGCGGTCGCCGCCGAGCCCGAAAAAGAAGACGGGCGCCTTGCGCTCCGCGGCGGCCCTGATCAGGGCCGCGCCGTGGAGATCGCCGGACTCCTCGCCCGCGCAGATCATTACCTTGATTTTACCCGCCGGCATGGCCCCCCCCGGCGGGCGCCTCCAGCCATGCGAGCAGGGCAAGACCCGCCCCGTCCGCCAGGCGCACGCACTCTTCCTCGTCAAGCAGGATAAGCCCCCGGGCGTCCAGGACCAGGCCGCCGGCCTTAACCTCGCACAGTACCTTAAGCGTGGGAGGGCCCACCACCGGCAGATCCAGGCGGGTGTCCTGGCTGGGCTTGAGGACCTTGGCCACGGCCACCGGCTTGGAGCAGAGCGAGGCGCCGCGGCGTATGGTGGCATCCGTGCCGTCCGCGCCCTCCAGGGCCACGGCTATCTTGTCGCAGGCTACGGCGGTCTGCCCCACGTCCAGGCGGCCCAGTTCCCTGGCGATGCGGAACGCGAAGGCGAGATCCTCCAGCAGCCCAGGGGAGGGCTCGGCCGCGCCCAGCCTTCCGGGGCGCACCAGGAGTCCCGGCACGAGGTCGGTGACGGAGAAGAGCCTGAGGCCCTCCCCCTCGAGCCAGCCCGCCGCCGCGCGCAGGATCGTGTCGGTCTGGAAGCTCGCGAGGCCCTCCATGAGCCTTACGGCCTCGGCATCGGGGCGGTAGCCGCCTATCACGGTCGCGCGGCTTATGCCGCCGGCCATGCAGACGTCCGTGACCCCGCAGCCCAGGAAAAAGTCCGTCAGGGCCCGGAGGGCCCCCAGGGGGATCTCCGCGTAGCGGTCCGCCAGGGCGCGCAGCTCCGGGGAGGCCTCGCCCCCGATGTCGGCCACCGCCAGGAAGCGGCCTTCCTCCTTGACCTTGCGGGCCGCGATCACCGGGAGGGAAAGGTTCCCGGCGATGAAGCCCACCGGGCCTTTGGGGCCGCCCGTCACCGGTACACGCCCCGTTCCGAGGAGCGGTAGAACCCGATGATGGCCCTGGCCTCTTCCGAGTCGGAGTACTTGCCCTCCGCGTCGGCCAGGGCCGCCGCCAGAGGCCTGTGGTTGTGGAGGATCCGGAAGACCCCGGAGATGGCCGCGATGGCCTCCGGGCTGAAGTTGCGGCGCTTGAGGCCCACGATGTTGGGAGTCACGGACACCGAGTCGCGGATGCCCGCGACGATCATGAAGGGAGGCACGTCCTTGACGATGCCGGACATGCCGCCCACGAAGGCGTGGTCCCCCACCCGCACGAACTGGTGGATAGCGGACGAGCCGCTCACGATGGCCTGGAAGCCCACCGAGACGTGGCCGGCCAGCACGGCGTAGCTGGAGAGGATGGCCTCCCGGGCTATTTTGCAGTCGTGGGCCACGTGCACCGTGGCCATGATCAGGGCATCGTCCCCTATCCTGGTCTCGCCGCCGCCGTGCGCCGTGCCGCGGTGGAGGGTGGCCGACTCGCGCACGGTCACCCGGTCGCCCAGGGTGAGCCGCGTGAGTTCCCCGGCGTACTTGAGGTCCTGGGGGTCCGCGCCCAGGGACGCGAAGGGGAAGATCCGGCACTCGCGGCCTAAGACGGTGTCCTTGTCGATGCAGACGTGGCCCATGACCTCGGTCCGGTCCCCGATGCGGCACCTGGGACCCACGAGGCTGTAGGGCCCCACGGTGACGTCTGATCCTATTTCTGCCGTGGGATCGATGATGGCGGTCGGATGGATTGCCATGTGTGCCTGACGGCCGCCTGGCGCGGCGGCCTTGGGTTGAGGCGGCCCGCCTGCGGCGTTCTAAGCCGCCGGCCGCAGCGCGGAGACCGGCCGGCCGGCTTGACCGGGCCGCCCCTCGGGTGAAGCCGTGACAGGGCCCCTTACAGGGCGGCGAGGATTTGGGCCTCGGCGGCCTTGTTGCCGTCCACCGTGGCCTCGGCCCGTACCTTCCAGGCGTTGCCGCCCGGACGGGTCAGCTCCGCCGCGAGATCCAGGCGGTCGCCCGGGGTGACCGGCCTCCGGAACTTCACCTTGTCGCAGCTCGCCAGGTAGAAGATGCCGGATTCGGTCCTCGAGAGCGAGACCCCTTCCGGGCATTCGGAGGCATGTTCCCGGAAGCTGATGACGAGCATGAGGAGAGCCGCCTGGGCCATGGCCTCGAGGATCAGCACGCCCGGCATTACCGGGCGTTCCGGGAAGTGCCCCAGGAAGAACTCCTCGTTCACGGTCACGTTCTTGTAGGCCGTGACGGCCTTCCAGGGCGTGAGCGAGGTCACCCGGTCCACCAGCCGGAAAGGGTAGCGGTGGGGCATGTAGGTCGCTATCTGTTCGGAAGTGTAGATCGCGCTCATGTGGCAGGTCTTGTCCGTCCTGAATGTCATGAAATTGACCCGGAAAGCCCCCGGAGGGCCTGGGGAAGCCCCTGGAACGAGCCGGGACGGCCTGTGGGAGGGTCAGGGCCGGGCGGCGAGGGCCCAGGCCTGCGGGAGGATCGAGGATCAGGGAAGGGCGGCGAGGGCCCTGGACTGCGGGGAAAGCCCTCCGCGCGGCTTCGTTGGAAGTCCCGGCAAGGCGGACAGGCGGCCTTCCCGGGAATCCCACGGAAGCCGGTGAAGTCCGGGTTGCCGCAGGCCATGAGGGTTCCTCTGCCCTGCGGCCCTCAGGGCAGGGGGGAGGCATCGGAGAACCGGGGGAGGCGCGGGAAGGGAAAAGTTCCGGGGAGGCTATTTCCGGCCGTCCCCGCGGTCCTGGAAGCGCTCCTTGAGCTCCTCGAAGGAGGCGCTCTTCCGGAAATGCTCCAGGAAGGCCCTCAGGCGCGGCAGGAACCTGCGCGCGAGGGCCTGGGCCTTGAGCTCCTCGTCCAAAGGTATGGAGGGGGTTCCGCCCCAGGCCTTGCGGCCGGGCGGGATTTCCCCGGTCACCCCGGTCTGGCCGGTTATCACGGCATCCGCGCCGACCTTGGCGCCGTGGGAAAGTCCGGCCTGTCCCAGGATGAAGGCCCGGTCCCCGATGGCGGAGTGGCCCGCCGCCCCGGCCTGGGAGACCAGGATGCAGTCCCGGCCGATCTCGCAGTTGTGGCCCACCTGGACCAGGTTGTCCAGCTTGGTGCCGCGGCGGATCACCGTGTCCGCCACGAGGCCCCGGTCCACGCAGGTGTTGGCGCCGATCTCCACGTCGTCCTCGATGGTGACCGAGCCCAGGTGGGGGTTCTTGTAATGGATAAGGCGCCCGGCGGCAGGGTCAGGGGCCTGGGTGTAGCCGAAGCCGTCCCCGCCGATGACAGCGCCGGGCTGGATGATGCAGCGCGCCCCGATCCTGACCCGCCAGCGAATGATCGCCCTGGGGTGGATCTCGGAGCCGGGCCCGATGGTCACCTCGTCCTCGATGATCACGCCGGGGCCGATCCTGGCCCCTCGGCCGATCCGCGCCCCGGCGCCCACATAGCACCCGGGGCCGAAGGCCACGCCCTCCCCCAGCTCCACCGAGGCCCGGTCCTTCCAGAAGGGCTCCGCCTGGGCGAAGGCCGGCCGCAGGGCCCTGTCCGCCAGCTCCAGCACCGCCACGAAAAGAAGCCTGGGGTCCGGAGTGGTGACCAGGGAGGGCCGCGCGGGACCCTCCGGCAGGGCGGCGTCAAGGCCCGGGGAGGTCAAGACCGCCGAAGCCCCGGCGGCCGCGGCTTCGGCGAGGTACTTGGCCTTGACCGCGAAGGTGAGGGCGCCGGGCGGGGCCTTCTCCTTGAAGGCGCACAGCCAGCGCACCGTGAGATCCTGGTCGCCCGCGACCGTGTAGGCCGGGGCTTCCCCTCCTCCCGCGGCCGCCAGGCCCCTGGCCAGGGACTCGCGGGCCTCGGCCAGAAGCTCCCCGAGGGGACGCGGGGCTATCTCCAGCATGCGGCACCGGGGGGCCAGGCGCCTGCGGCGGCGGCCGGGGCGGGCGCCGTCACTTGCCGCCGTCCAGCCTGCGGGTCACCTCATCGGTAATGATGTAGGCGGGATCCACGAACAGGACCCCGCCGCTGGCCGAGTCGATGACCATGGAGAAGCCCTTGGACCTGGCTATCTCGGCCGTGATCTTCTCGGCCCGCTCGGCCAGGGGGGCCATGGCCTCCTCGAAGGCCTTCTGCATCTCCTCGGTGGACTTCCGGGTCTGCTCCTGGAACTGCTGCACCTCCCTCATCAGCTCTTGGCTGCGGCGTTCCCTGGCCTCCTGGGAGAGGGTGGCGGCCTGCTTGCGCAGATCCTCCTCCTTCTTCTCTAGTTCGGCCTGCTTGGCCTCAAGCGTGCGCTTCAGGGACTGGTACTTGGTATCCAGCTTGCTAGAGGCCGCCTTCCCCTGCTTGGAGTCGCCGATGGCCTTCCTGAGGTCCACGACGCCGACGGTGAAGCCCCCGGCGGCCTGCTGGGCGAGGGCGTCGGAAGCCTGCCAGGCGGCGGCGAAGGCGACGAGGGCGGCAAGGGAGAGGGTGGGTAGGGTCTTGAAAGTGGGCATGGATACCTCCGGGTAAGGTTGCAGGAGAGGGACAGGCCGCTCCGCGGGCGGATCCGGCCTGCGGAGGCGGCTTTTGGCGAAGGGTCCCGAAAGTGTTTGGGGGAAATCCCGCTCCGTGCGTTTCAAACTGGCAATTATAGCACCAACCGCAGGAAAGTTGTACTCCCCTGAAGGCGAAAAGGCGAAATCTCGAAGGCGGAAACCCGCAAAGGCTGAAGGCGCGGGTTCAGGCAAGGACGGAGGCGGTTGAGGCGCCGCGTAAAGGCCGGGGGCCGGAGCCGGCGCGGCTTCAAGGAGCCCGCGCAGGCGGGAGGGAGCGCGGCGCGGCGCCGACTCCGAAAGACGGAGGCTCATGGAAACCTCCGGGAGCAGGGCCTCCCGCGCCCGGGCCATCCCGGCCTCCCTCCTCCCGCAGACGAGCCGTCCTGGCTTTCCGCGGGCGGGTCTTTCCGGCCTTCCGCGGCCGGGAGGTTCCTGAAACGTCCCGGCCAAGAGGTTGTCCGGCGGCGGCCCGCCCAGGCCCGCGCGCGGCGGGAAGCGGCCGTTGCCCCTGGCAAGCGCCCCGCCGGGCCGGTCCTTCCTACCCCCCGGATTTTTTCCGGGCGGGCTTCCGGGCAGGCTTGCGCGCGGGCTTTCCTGAGGGCTTTTTTGAGGGTTGCCGGGCCGGGGCCGCCTTGGGGGCGGCGCCGGAGTCCAGGAGCTTTCCGACGTCCTGCGTGATCTCGACGAACCTCACGTCCGGGGCCGCCCAGATGGCGGCCTTGTCCTCGTCCGAATTCTCGAGGACCAGGAGAAGGCCTTTGGAGCGGGCGTACTCCGAGGCGAGGGAAGAAGCCTTGTCGTAGAGAGGGCCGTAGGCCCGGTCGTGGAGGGCCTTCATCTCCGCCTCCGCCTTGGCGGTCTCGGCCTGAAGCGAGTCGACCTCCTGCTGGAGGGCGCGGCGGCGCTCCTCGAACTCGGACTCCGAGAGGGACTGGGCCTCGCGGCTGAGCGCCGCGGCCCTGTCCTGGGCGGCCTGCCGGATGGGCTTGAGCCTCGCTTCCAGTTCCGAGTGGCGGGCCTTGATCCGCGCGGCCGCGGACTTGCCCTCGCGGGAGCCGTCGATGGCTTTGCCGGTGTCGATCACGCCCACGTAAACCTTGGGGGATTCCCGACCGGAAGCGGAGGGGGACTCAGGCGCCGCCTGGGCGCCAGGGGAGTCCCCCCCTTCCGGGGCGGGCGGATCCTGGGCAAGGGCGTCCGCGGGCCGCAAAGGCGCGAGAGCGGCGGCCAGGGCCAGCGCCGCGATGGCTGAGGCAAAAGGGCGCATAAAGCTGAGGATCCTCCGGCCCGCCGGGGCCGGAGAGGCCATGCGGGCGGCAAGGCGGCGGGCGGGGCGGCTTCGACGGCCTGTGCCCGGCACGGCGCTAAATTAGCCGATATGGCGTCTATTGTAAAGCGGAGGCGCGCCTTTTACCGCCGCCTCCGGGCCGCTGCCCGCCTCGCGTGGCCGGTGCCGCTGACTCCCGCGAGGGGAGGCGGCAAGGGTTGCCTTTACGGTCGCGCGGGCTTTTCAGGGCCGTGCGGGTCATGCGGGGCGCCCGCGTTTTCCAGGGCCGCAAAGGCCGTGCCGGCGGGGAAGGGGCGCCGTTTTCGCCCGGGGCGGCTACCGCGCCGGAAGGCGCCGTTCCCCGCGAGGGGACGGCGCCCTCGCGCGGAACGCCCGGCAATCCGTCAATCCGTCAATCCGGCCAGGCGGCGGCGGCACGGCTGGCAGGCGCGGCCCCTATGAGGCGGGGGCCTTTTTCTGCCGTCCTTCGGGCCGCGGTATCATAAGCAATGCTTTCTGACTTCTGCCCTGGCCTGTCCGGCCGACGCGCCTTCCGCCGCGCGGTGTCACCCTCCCGTCAAGCGTGCCGGAAAAGGGAGCTTCAAGTCTGAAGGTTATCATAGGAAATTATTAGTTATTTTTGAAATTAATTGACAACATAAAAAACATTGCATCGCCGTTCAAGGCGAGCTAACCTTATCGTTAATCCTGGCCGAGAGGTCCGGTCTCCGCAGTCTGTTTCCGGGCGCGCCGCCGAACGCCCGGCCCGCTCGCCGCCGAACGCCCGGCCCGCTCGCCGCGCGGCCGGGAATATCCGCCGCAGGCCCGGCCTGGCCCGCCGTCCCTGCTGCAAGGGAGTCTTCTCATGCGCACCCCCGCTTTCCGGTTTTACGCGCGGAATTTCCTCATGGCGATCGCCGCCGCCGCGGCGTTCGCGCTCCCGTCCCTGTCGGCGGGCCGGCTGTGCGCCGAGGATTTCCGCGGCTACGAGTGCACCGATGACTGCTCGGGGCACAGGGCCGGCTATGAATGGGCGCAGGACCAGGAAATCAAGTCAGAGGAGGACTGCTTCGGCAGCTCGCGTTCCTTCGAGGAGGGCTGCACCGCTTACGTGGAGGAAAACGGCTCCGGCGGCGACGGCTCCGATTAGGCGCGAGGCCGGCCGCTCGCGGAGTTTTACAGTCTCCCGTGCCGGCCGGCGCCGCCGGTCGGTTTAAGGCGCGGCCTGCCGGGCCGCGTTTCGCGAAGCCTGCCTTGCAGCGCGAGGAGCTTTTCCTGTCTGGCCCCGCGAGGCGCTTTTCCTGTCTGGCCACGCAAGGAGCTTGGCCGCCTTGCCCGAGCAGGGCGGGCAGACGTCAAGGCCGGTCCGCCTTTCGCTTCCGGGACAGGGCTGCCTTGCCGTGATGCCGGCAGGCATTGGCCCCCGCGGGAATATTCCCCGGAAACCGGAGAGGGCCGGCGGCCCGGAATCGGCCGGAAACCGGAAACCTGCCGGAGCCGGCCGGTTATGAACCTCAGGCATGCCGCCTCGCACACGACGAAACCCCGGGTTCAGCCTAAACGCGCGGTTCCGCGGCCGGCGCTTCCGAGGCGGGCCTTCCTGACGGGACCGGAGCCCGCCCTCCAGGGGCCTCCCTCCGTTGCAGGCGCGCTTCGGTGAGCGGCTGAGGCCGGCCCCGGCCTTCCCCCCGTTCGCCGGGAAGCCTTCAGAAAGGGCTGGCCCGGACCTTCCCGACTTGACGGCGCCGCGATGAGGCCTCCGCCGTTCCTGACGGCGGAGGCCTCAGGCCTTCCGTCTCCCGCATCGGCCGGCGGCGCGGCGCAGGCCAGGGAAGCCTTTCCGCCGACATGTCGGCGGAGACCGGGCTGAGGCCGCCGCCGAAGCGCGGAACCGGTCCTCAGGGTCACCGCGGTACCTTGCGTGAGGAGGGAATGCCCGTGCCCGGGCGGTTCTCCCTGAATTCCCCCCGCCTATGGCGGCGGGGAGCCGGCCCTTGCCCTGGCGCCGGCCGCGGACCGGGTCACGGGGGCCGTTCGCCCCCCTGGAGGGAGCGGCGGACTTTCCGGACGGGGCCTGTTCCGGGGCCGGCCACCGAAACCCCTGTCAGGGCCGCGTTCGCGGCAGGCCGCGGGCGTTCCGGCGATCCGCCGGGCGCGCGGCGGGTCCGGGGCTCCGGGAGGCACGGCTTACGGCTTGTCCTGTGCGGCATCCAATGGGCGGTTTTTTTCAGTCTTCACGCTTGACGGCTTATGGCGGCTGACCCGCTTCTCGGGAATCAGCGCGAATTTCAGCCCCGGAATTTTTTCCGGCACAGGATTTTTTCCGGCGGCCGGGCCTTTTGGCGAGCTGAGAGCCGCCTGCCGGATCGGGCCTGAAGCCGTTGGGTTTTGGCGCTCCCCGCGCCTGAGACGGCCTCCAGGCCCTTCCCGCGAAGCGGCGCCGGCCGCGCCGTGATCCGGCCGAAACCGTGCCGGGGACCGGGGCCGCATGAAATGTTCGTTCCGGGCGCGGCCCCCCGCCCGGCGGGGGCGGCCCGCCTCCCGCATCAGCCAGGCGCGGCCCGCCTCCCGCTTCCGCCCGGCGCCGCTGGCTTGAGGGCGCGGGCTGGGCGGCGCCCCTGGCGGTTCAGTCCCTCTCCCGCCTCCCGCAGGCGCTTGCCAGGGCCAAGAAGCTCGCCGGGCACGGCTTTCGGGGGCTTGCCGCCGTTCACGGCCGGGCGCGCCGCCGGGCGGGTCGCGGCCCGCCGGGGGCAAAAGACTCTCAGCTCCGGCAGGGCCCGAGGCCCTGGCCATGGGACCTCCCCCTGCGGGCTGTTCCATGGCTCCTCAAACGCCCTTTTCCTGCCTTTGCGGCCTGCCCTGAGCCTTTTGGCTTCCGGCGGCGGGCAGGCCGCCCTCCGCGAGGGCCTTTTCCTTTTCCCGCGCTTCCGTTTCCAAAGCTTCGGGCAGGCGGCCATCGGGACTTGAGGCTTGGCTCGCCGGGAGTCAGGGGGTTTCTCTGAATCGGGGCGGGCAAGACACCGGCAGGGCGGTCTCGCCCCTGATCCGTTCGCCCCCCCTAGGCAAGCCTTGCGGCCTCATGACTCGTTGCCCGCGCGCCGCCGTGGAGAGCGAAAGCGCCTCCCGCGCCTTCCGCGGCGGCGCGCCGCCCCCGGAAGGGAGGCCGCTCCTTCGACCGAGGGCTCCAGGGCGCCGGGCGCCGCGTTTTCCGCGGCATAACCCCCCCCCGGAGATTTGTTTGCGCTGAAGAGTTATTTTGTTATCATTGATTGCGGGAGGCGGTACGCTTCAGCCGCCCGAACCCGCGTTTTCCGGCGGGCTTCCCGCGCCCGCCGGTCATGTCCTGCGGCCATGGAGGTCTGCCATGCCTCTTTACCTTAACCACAAGCTTTTCCTTCCCTTAGCGGCGGCCCTGGCGCTCCTCCTCCTGCAAGCGGGCGACTGCCGGGCCCAGGCCAGGCCGGGGGCGGACCCTGACCCGGATCAGGGCTTCACCATCGAGACCCTGCCAGACGATTCCCCCCCCACCCAGAAGTACAAGGCGGCTCTCCGGCTGTTCTCCGCGGCCCAGGCGGTCTATCAGATTACCAGCGAATGCGGGGACTCCGAAGCCTGGAAGGCCTACGAGAGCCGAAACGGCAACACCATAAACCTCGTTGTCCGGCAGTTCGCGCACGGCGGGGTCCGCGAGGCGCAGAAGCTCGAGGTGGACCGCTACGCCGCAAAGCTGCGGACCGATGCCTACGCCGTGTCCAGTTGCCCGGGCCTGCTCGCGGATGTGAGGGACCAGAAATGGGACCTCTACAAGGCAGAGCGCTTCCAGGAGGACTTCCAGCTCATCAGGGTCAAGGACCAGTAGCGCCCGACCGCGCGTTCTCCGGCCCGGAGACGCCTTCTCCGTTCCCGCCCGCCGCAAAGTTTCAGGAAAGCCCGGGACGGGGCTGGCCGCCTTCCGGGCCCGCTCCCGGAGGCTAGGCCGCGTAACGCTCCGGCGCGCGTTTTAGGCAAGGCTTTTCATGCGAGCCTTCCGGAAATGCAAGGCAGGCGGCCTTCCGTAAATGCCTCAGCCGACCTCGTCGTCCGGCCTTGCCGCGCCGCCTGAGGCCAGGCGCGCCGCGCCCCCGCGTGAAGCCCTTTTTCACGGCGGCGGCCGGCGCCGCGGCTCCCCTTGTCCGTCGGCCTTTTCCGTCGTCTCGTCCCTGCGCCCGCCTCCCGCCCTCTTCCCTGGGTTCTGGGCGGGCTTTTTCCGGCCGTGGAGCTCCGCGACTCGCGCGCCTTGCGCGGTTTCCGCGACTCGCGCGCCTGCCGCGCTTTTCGCGCCTGCCGCGCCTGCCGCGCCTCGCGCGCCTTGCGCACCTTGCGCGGTTTCCGCGCCTCGCGCGCCTGCCGCGCTTTCCGCGCCGCCCCGGCCGTCTGAATACGGCCGGCGCAGGCGGGCTCCCGCCGTAGCGCAAACCCGGCGCCGCCTGGAGTTCCGGCCCCTCGCGGCCTCAGCGGGGGCGGGCCCGGCTGGCCGTTTTACCCTTGAAATGCCGGGCCACCCTGTGATAAAGTCACCCCGGATGATGCCGGACAGGGCCCCCCAGGGTTCCTCCCGGCCAGCCCTCCCCCTACACAATCCGGCAGACGCGAGCCTCCCTGACCAGGCAACCCCCGGCCTCAGGCGGATGAGCATGTCACACGGAGAGAACATGGCCTACGACAAGAACATGAAGGTCCTGGTCGTCGACGACTTCCCGACCATGCGGCGCATAGTGAAGAACATCCTCCGCCAGCTGGGCATCAACAACATCAGCGAGGCCGAGGACGGCGTCAAGGCCTCCGCGCTTCTGGAGATAGACAGGTTCGACCTCATCATAAGCGACTGGAACATGCCCAACATGACGGGGATCGAGCTTTTGCGCCACGTCCGCGGGACTGAGCGCATCAAGGACATCCCGTTCCTGATGGTCACCGCCGAGGCCCAGCAGGAGAACATCATCGAGGCCGTCAAGGCCAAGGTGTCCAACTACATCGTGAAGCCCTTCACGGCGGACACCCTTAACGAGAAGATGGAGAAGATCTTCTCGTAGCGAAACGGCCCGCGCGGCCGCCCCGCGCCGGCGCGGCCGGAAAGGCCATTTCACGATGCACTTCACCGGGGCTTCGGGCGCCGCCTTGTCCGTCCTCGTCTTCCTGGCGGGCCTGGCCGTCGGGAGCTTCCTGAACGTGGTCATCTACCGCCTCCCCCGGGAAGGGCTGTCCGTCACCCGCCCGCGCCGCTCCTTCTGCCCCGTCTGCCGCAACCGCATCCCCTGGCACGACAACATCCCGGTCCTGAGCTGGATAGCCCTCAGGGGCCGTTGCCGCTCCTGCCGTTCCCCCATATCCTTCCGCTACCCCCTGGTGGAGCTGCTCTGCGGGACCCTTGCCCTCTCGCTTTTCGCGGTGGAGGGCCTCTCCCTGCGCTTCGCCTGCTTCTACTACTTCTCGATAACCCTCACCGCCGTCGCCTTCATCGACCTTGAGCTCATGGTGATACCTGATCTCCTGGTCTGGCCCACCTATCTCCTCGGCTTCCTCTGCGCTGGCCTGTCACCCTCGCCCCTCACCTCCGGCCTTTATCTCTGGGAGAGGCTGCTCTCGGACGGCTGGGCACCCGCCGTGATCAGCCTCGGCGGGGCCGCCGCGGGCTTCGTGCTGGGTTTCCTGTCCCTTTACGCCGCCTCCAAAGCCTACCGCCTCTGGAGGGGCCGCGAAGGCCTGGGAGACGGCGACCCGCCCCTCCTGGGCCTTATCGGCTCGTTCCTGGGCTGGACTGCGGTGTACCCTGTCCTTCTGCTCTCGTCGCTCATCGGTCTTCTCGCGGTCTTCGCCATGCTTTTCGCGGGCAAGGGCCTCCCCGCCTCCGGCAAGGTGGGCGCGGCGCCCATACCCTTCGGGCCTTTCCTGGCCCTGGCCGCGCTGATCTGGATGTTTTACGGGGAGGCCGTGAAAGGCTGGTATTTCGCGCTTCTGGGGGCCTGAAGCCGCCTTCGCGTACCCCCGGAAGAAGAGGCGGCCGACTTCCTCCCCGTGAGGACCCGGCAGTTTTTTCCGGCGGCCCTGAGGCCGGCTGCCGGCATCGGAGGCGGCCTGCCGGGCGTGCGGCCTTTCCAGCATGGCCAAACCCCCGCGCCTCCCGATACATAGGCTGCCCCCGGGGATTGCGGCCGTTGCGCCCGTCTGCGGCATGGGCAGCGGGTAAGTTTCTTGTCGAGCTTTTCCTCTCAATTGACTGATTTTCACTCGAAAATATTCCAAGTTTAATGGCACGTTCCTTGCTTTTTCCTCAGCCAGCCGGTTGACCCGGCGGAAAATTCCCTCCGCGAGGCGAGCGGGGGCGGAAGGCGGAGGTCAGCGCGTGTCCATCAACTCCATCCTCTATTCCCAGAGTTTCCTTACGAGGGAGCCGGCCTTGCTGAACGTGGGCGGCCGGCAGAACTCCTACGAGGCCCTCGAGTCGTATATGGTCCAGGATGAGGCCTTTTCCGTTTCCGCCTCCACGGCGGGCGACACCGTCGATCTCGCCCTCGACCGCGTGGCCTCGAAGATCATAACGGAGCTGGCCGGGCTCACGGCCGACACCATCGGCGATTATCCTGAATTCAAGGACGACTACGTCCTTGTGGTGATCGATAGCGGCGACGGGGCCAGCGAGGCCAGGGTCTACAGCCGCGAGGAGATCGTCGAGGCCAGCGGCGGCACCGATGAGGAGAAGGAGGCCCTGCGCCAGTCCCTCGCCAAGAATCCTCTGGCGGTGTTCAGCTCCGCCGAGGGGCTCCCCGCCACCTCGGAACTGCCGGCCGCGCAGGAGCTGGCCGCCAAGGCCAACGAGTTCCTGACCACCAACGAGAAGCTCCTGGCCTTGCTGGACTCCTACGGCTACAACCCCTTCGAGGCGCTCAAGCTCTAAGGCCTTGCCTGCCGCGGCTGAGGCGCTCCAGCGGCCTGAAACCGCGCTATCAGCCTGGCGGCGTTACGGCGGCCGGCTGCCCTCCCTTTGCCTCGCCCGAGCGGCCTTTCAGCCCGCGCGCAGTCCTTTTTAGCGTAACCGTTCGGTCTGCCGTCCCTTGACGTTTTTCTTCCGCGGCCCCGCTGTTTTCGTCTTGTCCTCAAGCGTTTTTTCCTTAGCATCCTGTCCTTGCTGTCCTGTCCGTTTGTTCCTCACATTGCTCGCTATTGAAGTCCTCACCTTTTTTCTTCCCTTTTTGAAATTTACCCCTCCGGCCGCCGGCCGGGGGGGTTTTTTTTACGGCGCCCGGGGGATGCGGGGGCAGGACGTTCCGGAGCGCTGACGCGCGGATATCGTCTTGAATGAAGAGTCCGCAGCGGCGCCTGCGAACGCCCCCTGACTGGCGCGGTTCGCCGACAGGCCTTCCCGCCCGGAAGCGCAGAGGCTCCAAAGGCGTCGGCGTTCGGGGCCCTGGAAGCGTAAGGGAGCCTTACCGGAGGGCCTTCTTCAGCCCGGCCGGCGGGCGCGCCCTGGCCCGCGTCGATGACGGTTGCCAACGCAAGCCGCCACACGGCTTTCACGCATACCTCTGCGGAAGCCATCCTCCGTCGGCGCCGGCCCCTCCGGGTTTTAGGCTGGACGTCGGCCGCTTTGGCCTCAAAGTCCGGGAGAGAGCTGCCTGGAAGGGGACCGTCTTCTGCGGCCTCCCGCAGCCTTCCGCGGCCGCGGACGGCCTTCTTCCGCGGCCGCGGACAGCCCTATTACGGCCTGCGGGCTTTCTTCCTGACCGGCCGGCGGCATCTTTTCCTGTGTCCCCTGTCCCGGCGCCGCGGCGGCGGCCGATGCCGGAGCGCCCCGCGCCGCAACGGCGCGTTTTCCCCGGATAGCCTTTCCGGAAACCCTTGTCCCTGGCCGCTTTCCGAGAGCGCGGTCCGCCTCGGGAGCCTGCGCGCCGCCCTTGACTTTAAGCCTCTTGGCCCCTTATAATCGCGTGATCGCCTCAGCGCAGCCACGTCCGGCAGCGTCCCCTCTGATTCCCTGCGGCAGGGGGGGCATCGGCCCCCGGGCCGCGCCGCCGCCCCGGTAAACCCCGACCTGCGGCGGGCCTCCCCCGCCGACGAGACAGCCAGTGACTTCCAATTTTTCAGGCCCGTCCCCCGCCGGCGGGGGCGTGGCCCTCACCCCGGCCGCGCTGACCCTGGACGATGGCACGTCCTTCACCGGCACGGCCCTGGGAGGCTGCCTGGAGGCGGCCGGCGAAGTCATTTTCATAACCGCCATGAGCGGGTATCAGGAGGTCCTGACCGACCCCTCCTACCATGGCCAGATAGTGGTGTTCACCGCCGCCCACGTGGGCAACTACGGCACCAGCCCCACGGTGGACCAGGCCCCGGAACCCCAGTCGGCGGGCGTGATCTTTCACGAGCTGTGGCTCCCTGAGGCCGTGCACTGGCTCTCGGACGCCGACCTTCCCGCCTGGCTCAGGGCGGGCAAGGTGGGGGCCCTCACCGGCGTCGACACCCGCGCCCTCACGCTCCACATCCGGACCAAGGGGGCCAGAAACGGGGTGATCGCCCCCCTGTCGGCGGGGGCGGCAGAAGCCTACGCCAGGGCCCGGCGCGTGCCCAGCATGAACGGCCTGGACCTGGCCTGCAGAGTCTTCACGCGCAAGCCTTACAAGGTGCCGGCGGCGCCTGCGGGGGAAGGCGAGGGACCCGTGTACCGGGTCGCCGTCCTGGACTTCGGGATCAAGCGCTCCATACTCGGGCAGCTCAGCCTCCAGAACATGGACCTCACTGTCTGGCCCGGGGACGCGTCCCCGGAGAAAATCCTCGAGGAAAGGCCCCAGGGGCTCTTCCTGGCCAACGGCCCGGGCGATCCGGCTGCCTGCTCCTACGCGGTCAGGACCGCCCGCCATTTCCTGGGGCGGATCCCCGTCTTCGGGATCTGCCTGGGTCACCAGATCATGGGGCTCGCCGCCGGGGGCAGGACCTACAAGCTTCCTTTCGGCCACCACGGCCTGAACCACCCGGTTCTTGACGCCGACTCCGGAAAGGTCTTCATCACCAGCCAGAACCACGGCTTCTGCGTGGACCCGGACAGCCTCCCGGCGGGCGTCAGGGCCAACATGTGGAACCTTAACGACGGCACGGTGGAGGGGCTCGCCTGGGACGGCGAGCCCGCCTTCTGCGTACAGTTCCATCCCGAGGCCTCGCCCGGTCCCCACGACTCCCGCGCCCTGTTCGCCAGGTTCCGCAGGCTGATAAAGGAGCAAAATGCCTAAGCGCAAGGACCTGGAGACGGTCATGATCCTGGGTTCTGGCCCCATCGTCATCGGGCAGGCTTGCGAGTTCGACTACAGCGCCACCCAGGGCTGCAAGGCGCTCAAGGAGGAGGGCCTGCGGCTCGTGCTCCTGAATTCCAACCCCGCCACCGTCATGACGGATCCGGGGCTCTCCGACCGCACCTACATCGAGCCCATGACCGCGGAGGTGGCGCGGGACATCATCCGCCTCGAGAAGCCGCAGGCCATACTGCCCACCTTAGGCGGCCAGACGGCCCTGAACCTCGCCATGGAGCTTTACGAGAAGGGGGCCCTGTCCGAGTTCGGGGTGGAGATGATCGGCGCGGACCCCGACGTCATCGAGATAGCCGAGAGCCGCGACCGCTTCAGGAAGACCATGACCTCCCTGGGCCTGGACATCCCCGTCTCGGCCATGGCCCACACGGTGGAGGAGGCCGTCGACGTGGCCGCGCGCACCGGTTACCCGGCCATCATCCGCCCCAGTTACACCCTCGGCGGCACGGGCGGCGGCATCGCCCGCAGCCGCGCCGAGATGGAGCTTATGGCCTGGAAGGGGCTCAACGCCTCGCCCGTAGGCCAGGTCCTCGTCGAGGAGTCCCTCGTCGGCTGGAAGGAGATGGAGCTCGAGATGATCCGCGACCTGGGCGACAACGCGGTCATCGTCTGCGGGATCGAGAACGTGGATCCCATGGGAGTGCATACCGGCGACTCGGTCACGGTCGCGCCTATCCAGACCCTGACGGACGTCGAGTACCAGGCCATGCGGGATGAGGCGCTCAGGGTCGCCCGGGCCGTGGGCCTCAACGGCGGGTGCAACATCCAGTTCGCCGTCGACCCGCGCACCGGCCGCCGGGTGGTCATAGAGATGAACCCCAGGGTCTCCCGCTCCTCGGCCCTGGCCTCCAAGGCCACCGGCTTCCCCATCGCGCGGGTGGCGGCCAAGCTCTCGGTGGGATACCTGCTCTCCGAGCTCAAGAACGGCATCACCCGCAAGAGCGCCTGTTTCGAGCCCGCCCTTGACTACTGCGTGGTCAAGGCGCCCCGCTTCAACTTCGAGAAGTTCGCCGGGGCCTCCTCCGTCCTGGGCCTCGAGATGCGGGCCGTGGGCGAGACCATGGCCCTTGGCGGCAACTACCGCGAGGCGCTGCAGAAGGCCCTCAGGGGCCTGGAAATCGGCCTGCTGAGCCTCGAGTGGCGGCCGGACGAGGACGAGGAGGGGCTTCATGGGGACCGCGTGGCCAGGCTTGAGCTCATGAAGAAGCGGCTGGCCCGGCCGGAGCCCGAGCGCCTGAGCCGCCTCTACGAGGCGCTGAAGCTGGGGCTCACGCGGGCGGAGGCGGTGGAGATAACCTCCCTGGACCCGTGGTTCGTCATCCAGATGGAACTGATACTTGAAGCCGAGCGTTTCGTGGCGGGGCCGCTGGCGGCGGACATCGCCGCAGGGCGGGACCCTGCCCCCGAGGCTCTGAGGAAGGTCAAGGCCCAGGGCTTCTCGGACGCCCAGATAGCCAGGATCGTCAACACGGAAAACGGGACCCTCCTGACCCCTCCGGACATCTCCGCCCTGCGGGAGAGGCTGGGAGTGGCTCCCGTCTTCAGGCAGGTCGACACCTGCGCGGGAGAGTTTCTGGCGGAGACCCCGTACTATTACTCCAGTTACGATGCCCCGCCGCCCGCTTCCCCGATCCCCGGCTCAGAGGCCGAAGCCTCGGCCGGGGCCGCCGCCTCCCGGGCGACGGGCGCCTCCGCGCCCCTCAAGGCTTCCCCCGGCGCCCCGGGCCCCGAGCCCCGCCCGGCCGGGCGCCGGCCCAAGGTGATGATCCTGGGCGGCGGCCCCAACCGCATCGGCCAGGGCATAGAGTTCGACTACTGCTGCGTCAAGGCATGCCAGGCCTTCGATTCCATGGGGTTCGCCACGGTGATGGTGAACTCCAACCCGGAGACCGTCTCCACGGACTACGACGCGGTCGGGAGGCTCTATTTCGAGCCGGTGACCCTCGAGGACGTGCTGGCGGTCTGCGCCGAGGAGAAACCGGACGGGGTGATAGTGCAGCTGGGCGGCCAGACCCCGCTGAACCTCGCCATGAGCCTCAAGGAGGCGGGCGTGCCCATCTGGGGGACGGCCCCCGAGGCCATCTTCCGCGCCGAGGACCGCAGGAGCTGGAACGAGCTCGTGGAGAAGCTCTCCCTCCTGCAGCCGCCCGGGCACATGGCGGCGGACGAGAGGAGCGCCCTGGCGGCCGCCGAGGAGGTGGGCTACCCGGTCCTGGTCAGGCCTTCCTTCGTCCTGGGCGGGCGGGCCATGCGCATCATCGGCAACAGCCGCGATCTGACCCTGTACGTGCGGAGCTTCGCCGAAAGCGGCCTCGCGCTGGGGCCCGCCTCCCCCATCCTCGTCGACAAGTTCCTCGACGACGCGGTGGAGGTGGACGTGGACGCGGTGGCCGACGGCGAGCGCGTGGTGGTCGCCGCGGTGATGGAGCACATCGAGCGGGCGGGGGTGCACTCGGGCGACTCGAGCTGCTGCATTCCCCCCTTCACGCTCCCCGACGCCATCCGCGACGAGATAACCCGCCAGACCGGCCTGTTGGGCCTGGAGCTCGGGGTCAAGGGCCTCATGAACATCCAGTTCGCGGTGCGCGAGGGAAAGGTGTACGTGCTGGAGGCCAACCCCAGGGCCTCGCGCACGGCCCCCTTCGTGGCCAAGGCCACGGGAAGGCCCCTCATCGAGGCCGCGGCCGAGGTGATGGTCGGCCGCACCCTGGCCGAGTGCGGCTTCCTGGACCAGGACCCCCCAGGCTATTACGCGGTGAAGGAGGCGGTGATCCCCTGGGGCCGCTTCTCCGGGGCCGAGGTGCTCCTGGGGCCTGAGATGCACTCCACCGGGGAGGTGATGGGCCTGGACCGCACCTTCGGCCACGCCTTCCTCAAGGCCCAGATCGCCGCCGGCACCGACGTGCCGCTGGGCGGCGACATCATCCTCACCGTCTGCGACCGCGACAAGCCGGCCCTGGCCCCCCTGGCCGCCGAGCTAGCCGCCATGGGCTTCACTTTCCACGCCACCCCCGGCACGGTGAAGAGCCTGGCGGACCGCGGCATCAGCGCGGGCACCCTTTACAACCTGAGCGACCAGCGGAGCCCCAGCCTGCACGAGTACCTCAAGAGCGGCAAGGCCAAGATGTTCGTGAACACCGCCCAGGACCCCCAGTCCATCCGCGACTCGAGCTTCCTGAGGGCAGAGGCCATCAGCTGCGGGGTCCCCATCATGACCACCATCGCCGGGCTCGCCGCCATGGTGGAGGGCCTCAAGGCCGTGAAGAGCTCCCGCTGGCGCATCTCTCCCCTCCAGGACTACCGGCCTGCGGCGGCCGGCGGAGCCGCTGCCTCCTGACTGCCTGTCCCGGGCCCGGCCCGGCGCCCCTGAAACTTCCTTCCGAGTTCCTTTCATGGCCGGCCCGCCCCAGGACCTCCCCGCCCTTGTCTTTCCCCGGCCTTGCCGGGGCCTCTCCCCGGAGGCCAGCGGAGCCCCCGCGCCTGCCTGCGCCCGGCCCTCCTCCGGGGCCCGGCGCGGCCCCCCCGCCCGGTCCGGCTCCCCCATGGACCTTTTCGCCCGCCGTCCGACCGCCCGGAAGGTCGGAAGCCATCCCCCCCGGCCTGCCAGGTCCCGGATCCCGGCGGGCGGCCCGCCCGCCCGCCGGGCCCCCAGTTCGCCCGACCGGCCTTCCGCGAGCTGACAGGAGGCTCTCCCCCGGCCGGGAGAGGCCTTCCACACGGTTTATCCCTTTGACAGAGAAAAAGAAAATGATCCCGGAACCGAAGGAAGTCCCCGGCGAGATAAAGGACCGGGCGGATGAGCTGCGCCTGCTCTTCGAGGTGAGCCAGGCCCTGAACGGCACCACCACCGAGCTCGCCGACCACCTGGACGAGACTCTCGATCTCATGGCCCGCTACACCGGCATGATGCGCGGGGCCTTCTACCTGGTCAACGACGAGGGTGACATCGTGATGGAGGCCGCCTACGGCCTCAACCAGGCGGAGCTCAAGAGGGCGCGTTACAAGAGCGGCGAGGGCGTCATCGGCCGCGTGACGGAGACCGGCAAGCCCATGGTGGTCCCCAACGTCTCCAAGGACCCGCTGTTCCTGAACCGCACCGGCGCGAGGGATCTCAAGAAGGAGTTCGTGGCCTTCATCTGCGTGCCCATCATCCTGGACGGGCGCACCATAGGCGCCATCAGCGCGGACAGGCTGTTCGCCGACAGCGTGCGCATGGAGGAGGACATGCGCCTCCTCACGGTCCTGGCCTCCCTTATCGCCAGGGCCGTCGCCGTGCGCAGGGACTTCGCCGCCCGGCACGCGGCCATGCTCGAGGAGAACCGCAGGCTGCAGGCCATACTCAACCAGAACTTCAAGCTGGGCCAGCTTGTGGGCCACTCCAACGCCCTCAGGAACATCCTGGAGGAGGTGGCCCAGGTGGCAGCCACCAACGTCACGGTGCTCATCCGCGGCGAGTCCGGCACCGGCAAGGAGATGATCGCGAGCCTCATACACGCCAACAGCCAGCGGGCCGGCCAGCCCTTCATCAAGGTCAACTGCGCGGCCCTCCCTGAGGGCCTGGTCGAGAGCGAGCTCTTCGGCCACGAGCGCGGAGCCTTCACCGGGGCGGTCTCCGGCAGGAAGGGCCGCTTCGAGATGGCCCACGGCGGCACCCTTTTCCTGGACGAGGTGGGGGACATGTCGCTGGCCACCCAGGCCAAGCTCCTGCGCGTGATCCAGGAAAAGGAGTTCGAGCGCCTGGGCGGCGGGGAGACCATCAAGGTGGATGTGAGGATACTGGCCGCGACCAACCGCGATCTCGAGAAGATGGCGGAGGAGGGGCAGTTCAGGATGGACCTGTACTACCGCCTCTCGGTCTTCCCTGTCTCGCTGCCGCCCCTGCGCAAGCGCGTGGACGACATCATGGACCTCGCCGAGAGCTTCGCCCAGAAGTTCAGCCCGAACCCCGGCCGGCAGATCCAGATCTCCAGCGAGGCTTCAAGGCTTCTCATGTCCTACGAGTGGCCCGGCAACATCCGCGAGCTCGAGAACATCATCGAGCGGGCGGCGGTCCTCTGCGGTCCGGAGGGCGTCATCGAGGCCAGGCACCTGCCGGCCTGGCTGCAGGCCCAGAAGGATGAGAAGGAGCCCAAGACCCTCGACGACGCGGTGGCCTCCCTCGAGCGAAGGCTCATAGACGAGGCCCTGGAGGCCACGGGCGGCCACGTCACGCAGGCAGCCAGCAAGCTTGGCCTGACCGAGCGGAAGATGAGCCTCAGGATGGCCAAGTACAAGATCGATTTCCGCAAGTACCGTTCCAAGAAATAGCCGGGCCGCGCCTCTGCCGCCTTCGCAGGCGGCGCGCGGACCGCCCATGACGGCGCCCCTGTTACGGGCCGGGCCCCGCAAGGCCGCTCCGGCTGAGGCGGCGCCGTTACCGGAGACAGGAACATCGGCGGCTCCCCCTCAGGCCGCCGCCTGCCGCAGGCGGCGCCGCGCAAGGGCAGCGGCGCCTGAGGCGGGCCAATAAGGCCATGCGGGCACGGGGAGACGCGCATTTCCAGCGGGCGCCGGGAAACCCGCAAGGCGGACCCGCGCGGCGCGGGACCAGGCGGGGCGCGCCTTCAGGAGGCCGGGCGCGGGCGGTAAGGCCGGATCCGCGCGGGGCCGAAAGGCGCGGAGCCGAAATTTTGAAAGCCCGCGCGCGCCCGGACTGAAGGAATATTCCGGAGGCCGGCGAAAACCCCCGCGGCGGACCGCGCCGGCCGCGCGCGTTTGCCGCGGGGGGGCGGGGGGGCGGAAGGCCGGAGCCTGTACGATGCCGGCGTCCAGGGCCCGCGTGAGCGCGAACGGAGCGAAGCCGTCGGCAGGCGGGCCGGAACTCGCCGGCGCGGAAAACGGAAGGCATGGCGGAAGGCGGCATAGGCGCGCGCCAGGGGCGTTAACCGTAAAGCCCGCGTGTCTGAGCGCCTCATGCCGCGCGCAGGCGCCGGCGCCGTGAAATTTTCCTGGAGCAGCTTGATAACCAAGAAAAAGATCTGAATAAAAAAAATTGAAACTGAAAGCGCCGTAACGAAAACGGCGGAAAACCGTGAGGCTCCTCTGACAGCCGCCGGCACGGCCTGTCCCGCGCCCATGTCCATGAGCGGCGCCTGGGCAGAGCCGCGAAACCGCGCGGCCGGCGGGACAAAGTAGCCGGGCGCCCGCCTGCGGGAAAAGGATGCCGGCGGACGGCGAAGGAAGACGGAGGCCCGGCGGCCCAGTCAGCCGTCATGCGCGCGCGATCCCCGCCGCCCCGCCGCCCCGCCGCCGCGCAGGAACGCTCCCGGCCCTGCGGCGCGCCGCCCGCGCAGGCGGCGAATTTCAGGCCATGCGGCCATGCGCGCGGAGCGGAAAACGGCGCGCGCAGGCGGAAAAACGGCGGATTACGCGGGGCCTTGCCGGAATTCCGCACGGGGCCTTGTTGTCCGGCCAGGCATGAAGACGGCGGGGAATTCCGTCCGCCGGGCGGATGGCCCGGCCGGGCGCAGGCCGCCGCGGGCATGCGCCTGACGGCGGCCGCCTGCGGGATTTCCTCTGACCGGCAGCCGCCTGCCGCTTGCGTCAATAAATCGGCCTGGCGCGCGGAATGCGGCCGGCGAGCCAGGCCGCCGCGGTTCGCGGCCGGCGGGGGGCCGCGTCGGAACGCCGCAAGCCGGCAGGCGGGAGCGGACGGCGCAGGGCAGGGCAGGGCAGGGCAGGGCTGGGCTGGGCTGGGCTGGGCTGGGCTGGGCTGGGCTGGGCTGGGCTG
>JAITRL010000268.1 GCA_031288415.1 Deltaproteobacteria bacterium
CACGATTAATGACAAAGCACACGAAGAGCCGTGCCGAAAAGAGGGAGGCCAGGCTGCTCCAGGAGCAGGCCCAGGCCTCAGGGCTCCCGGCGCCCGCGGCCCCCGCCCCGGCCCCGCCCCCCCCCAAACCGGCCGCCCAGGCCCCCAAGCCCAAGGCGAAGAAGGACACCCGCCCCAAGCCGCCGGGGAGGATCTCCCGGCTCATCACCTTCTTCAAGGAAGCCCGCAGGGAACTCAACTGGGTGACTTGGCCCACCCGCAAGGAGACCGTCAAGTCCACCGGCGTGCTCCTTGTCCTCGTCGGCATCTCGGCCGTCTACCTGTTCATCGTGGACGGCATCTTCTCGCGGCTGCTGGGCCTCATCATGCGCTAGCGGCCGGCCTTTCGGCTTCCGCCGGGAGGCGGCCGGCCGCCTCCCGCCCCTCGTCCCCGCCTTTCACGCGCCCCCGCGCGGCACGGGAGCTTTCCGTGGCCTTAAAATGGTACGTCGTACACACCTTTTCCGGGTTTGAGAACCGGGTCAAGCAGTCCCTGGAGGACAGGGTGAGCCGCGCCAACCTGGGCGAACAGATCCCCAAGGTAGTGCTCCCCATGGAGAACATCATGGAGAAGGCCAAGGGCGGCGGCAACAAGACCACGTCCCGCAAGCTTTTCCCCGGCTACCTCCTTGTCCAGATGGAGTTCAACGACCTGACCTGGCATACGGTCAAGGACACCCCCAAGGTGACGGGCTTTCTGGGCGACAAGAACTCCCCGGAGCCCATCTCCGACGAGGAGGCCGCCCGCGTGCTCGCCCAGATGGAGGAGGGGGTCAAGAAGCCCAAGAGCCGTTACCGCTTCGAGGAAGGGGACGAGATCAAGGTCATCGAGGGCCCCTTCAACAACTTCACCGGCGTGGTGGAGGAGGTGAACTCCGACAAGGGCAAGCTCAGGGTCCTCATCAGCATCTTCGGGCGGCCCACCCCGGTCGAGCTGGACTTCATGCAGGTGGAGAAGACGGACTGAACTTGAGGCGGCCAGGCCCGGGGCGGCGCGTCGCCGCGCCGGCCATAGCCGGTCCCCCGCCCCCTCCCGGGCGCCCCTATCCCGGCCCCAGGGCCATTTGGCCCTGGGGCCTTTGCGGCCTTAAGGCCCTCCGGCCGCCTCCCCTCACGCCCGCTCCTGCCGGGCCGCCCGCGCCCGCAGGCTTGCCCTCCGCGCGCCTGGGGGACCCTTCCGGAGCCGCCGATACCCCGTTCCCCGCGCCTCTCAGCCTTCCCCGGGGGCCCAGGCGCGATTGGCCTTGCATCCGGGAGCGGATCATGCTTAAATGAGCAGATCGGCAAAATGGCCCGGATGGCCCCCCGGCTTCCGGACCTTCCGCATTTTCCAGGAGACCCCTCACAATGGCGAAGAAAGTCGTGGCCCAGGTCAAACTCCAGCTTCCGGCGGGCGGCGCCGTGCCCGGACCCCCCGTCGGCCCGGCGCTGGGCCAGCACGGCCTGAGCCCCATAGAGTTCACCAAGGCCTACAACGCCCGCACCCAGAAGCAGGAGGGCCTGGTGATCCCTGTCGTGATCACCGTCTACTCCGACAAGACGTTCACCTTCATCACCAAGACCCCGCCCGCCTCCTTCCTGCTGAAGAAGGCCGTGGGGGCGGCCAAGGGCTCCGACGCCCCGGGCCGCAAGAACGTGGGGCAGGTCACCGACGCCCAGCTCGAGGAGATAGCCAAGGTCAAGTTCGACGACCTGTCCGCCCACAGCATGGACGAGGCCAAGAGGATCATCGCCGGCACCGCCAGGAGCATGGGCCTGCAGGTGGTGAAGGCCTGAGCCCGGCCGGCCTCCGGCGCGGCGGGGGGGGCCTCCCGCGCCTTCCTTAGCCGGGGCCTTGCGGGGGGCCCTGCCTTCTGCCCGGAAGCTTCCTTCCGGGCGTTTCTCGCGCCGCCTGCGGGCCTTCAGGGGCCTGCCGGGGGCGCCGGGGAAGGGGACACCCTTCCGGGGCGTTATCGGGGAGCCCTTCAAGCGCGCACCCGCAGGGGGAACAATGGCTTTCAACAAGAAGTACAAGGCGGCGGCGGCCAAGGTCGACCGCCTGAGGCGCTACAGCTTCGAGGACGCCGTCAAGGCGTCCAAGGAGGCCGCCTACGCCAAATTCGACGAGACTTTGGAGATAGCGGTGCGCCTGGGGGTCGACCCCCGGCACGCCGACCAGATGGTACGCGGCACCGTGAGCCTTCCCAACGGCACCGGCAAGACCGTGCGCGTGGCGGTCTTCGCGAAGGGCGAAAAGGAGCGCGAGGCTTTGGAGGCGGGGGCAGACGTCGCCGGGGCCGAGGACCTCATCGAGAGGGTCCAGGGCGGCTTCACCGACTTCGACAAGGCCATCGCCACGCCCGACATTATGGGCCAGGTGGGCCGCCTCGGCAAGATTCTGGGGCCCAGGGGCCTCATGCCCAACGCCAAGCTGGGGACCGTCACCTTCGACGTGGCGACGGCGGTCAGGGAACTCAAGGCGGGCAGGATCGAGTTCCGCGTGGAGAAGAACGGCATCGTGCACGCGCCCATGGGCCGGCTTTCCTTCCCGGACGAGAAGCTTCTCGGCAACATCGCGGCCTTCATGGACTCCATCCAGAAGGCCAAGCCCAGCACCTCCAAGGGCGCCTACATCAGGAGCATCACGGTCGCGAGCACCATGGGGCCGGGAGTCAAGATTGACACCGCCCTCGTGAAGGACCTCAGGGCCTACGCGGCCTGACGGGGCGCCGCGGCCCTGCCTCAGGCGCCTTGGGCGCCGGAGGGGCCCGGAAGGGCTTCTCCGCCCGGCGGCCTTCCGGGAGGCGGGTTTCGCGGAGCGCGGAAAGAGTGTCCCCCGGCGTTCCGGGGCATTGCGGATTTCGGGCCAAAGACAGCCGGCAGCCCCCTGGGAGGGGCGTTAATGGCGCAAGCCGCCGGCCGAGGCCGTGGACAGACCGACGACTTACTGACGACGGACCACTGGCTGGCACCGGCCCTGAAAAAGGGGGCCCTTTCGGGCGCCCTTCATTACAGGAAAGGAGGAAAACCCTACAGGCATGCACAAGGACAAGAAACAGCAGGTCCTCGCGGAGCTCAAGACCGTCTTCAGGGACTCGCAGGCCGTCTTCGTCGCCGACTTCAAGGGGCTTTCCGTCACCGCGCTCAACCAGCTCAGGCAGAAGATCCGCGCGGCCGGGGCCGACTTCAGGGTGACCAAGAACACCCTGACCAGGCTGGCCCTGGAAGAGGCCGGGGCCGGGAGCCTCAGGCCGCATCTGGTCGGCAACAACGCCCTGGCCAGCACCAAAGGCGACCCCGTGGCCCTGGCCAAGGCCGTCACCGACTTCGCCAAGGAGGAGGAAAGGTTCAAGATCAAGAGCGGCGTCCTGGGCCCGAAGGCCCTGACGTCCGAGGAGATCAAGACCCTCTCCCAGCTTCCCTCGCGTGAGGTCCTCATCGCCTCGCTCCTGGGCACCCTTAGCGCGGTGCCGGGCAGCATGGTCCGCGTTCTGGCGGGCGTGCCGCGAAAGATGGTCCGCCTCGTGGCGGCCATAGGCGAGCGGAGGGCCGAGGAGGCCGGGGCGGCCTGAGGCTGCCCTGGGCGCCTTCGCGGGAGGCCGCGCAGGCATTCACAAGGATCCCAAGCGGGGGGCCTCAGGCCCCCCTGGTCCCGCCTGAGGGCGGGCATACCGGAGTCAAGCCCAATCATGAGCGTTTCCAAGGAAGAGGTCATCGAGTTCCTCAAGAACATGTCCGTAATCGAGCTTTCCGCCCTGGTCAAGGAGCTCGAGGAGATCTTCGGCGTCTCCGCGGCGGCCCCCGTGGCCGTGGCCGCGGCCGGCCCCGCCGTCGCGGCTGAGGCGGGCCCCCCGCCCGAGGAGCAGACCGAGTTCACCGTGGTCCTCACCGAGGTGGGGCCGCAGAAGATCAACATCATCAAGGAGGTCAGGGCGATCGTGCCCGGCCTGGGCCTCAAGGAGGCCAAGGACCTCGTGGAGGGCGCCCCCCAGAACGTGAAGGAGGGCGTGTCCAAGGAGGAGGCCGAGAAG
>JAITRL010000341.1 GCA_031288415.1 Deltaproteobacteria bacterium
TGGGCTTCGGCATCGCGGACTTCGGGGCCCTGGCCCTGCGCTCCGAGGTCCCGCCCCGCGTGGCGGGCAGGTGCAGCGTGTTCGCCAAAAGCGACATGATCCACCTCCAGCAGTCGGCCACGCCTGACTACGAGATCGTCTACGGGCTGTGCCTGGCCATGGCCAGGAGCGTCAAAAGCGGCCTGGCCAAGGGCCGCGACCTTTCCCCCCCCGTGCTCTTCACCGGGGGGGTGGCCGCCAATCCGGGCCTGGGCCGCGCCCTGCGGGAGATCCTGGGCCTGGACGGGCAGGGCCTGACGGCGCCTGAGACGCACTTCGTGTTCGGCGCCCTGGGGGCCGCCCATCTGGGCCGGGCGGCCCTCTCCGGGACCTCGCCGCGGGGGCTGGATCTCGCGCCCCTGCGCGCCTTTCTCGAGGCGCCCCGCGAGCCCCCCCGCCGCCAGCCCCGCCTCTCCCGCCGCCTCCAGAGGCCCCGGCAGACGGAGTTCGACTGGGGCCGGGCGGACCCCGAAGAGCCGCTCCCGGTCTACGTCGGGGTGGACGTGGGGTCGGTCTCCACCAACGTGGCCCTGGTGACCGCCGATGGGAGGCTGTGCGCCCGCGTCTACATCCCCACCGCCGGAAGGCCTTTGGAGGCCATCACCCGAGGCTTCTCCCTGCTCCCGCCCGAGGCGGCGGAGCGGTGCCGCGTGCTGGGGGTGTGCACCACCGGGTCGGGCCGGTACCTGTCCGCCGACTTCATCGGCGCGGACATGACGGTCAACGAGATCACCGCCCAGGCCGCCGCGGCGGTGGCCATGGACCCCGAAGTCGACACCATCTTCGAGATCGGGGGCCAGGACTCCAAGTACATCTCCCTTAAGGACGGGGTCATCACGGACTTCATGATGAACAAGGCCTGCGCCGCGGGCACCGGGTCCTTCCTGGAGGAGCAGGCCGACAAGCTGGGCCTCTCCATCAAAGGGGAGTTCGGGGACAAGGCCCTGTCCTCCCGAAGCCCGGTGCACCTGGGCGAGCGCTGCACGGTCTTCATGGAGTCCGACCTTGTCCACCACCAGCAGAACGGGGTGAGCCTGGAGGACCTTACGGCCGGGCTCTGCCACGGCATAGTCGCCAACTACCTGGGCCGCGTCGTCGAGACCAGGCCCGTGGGGACCAAGGTCTTCTTCCAGGGAGGCACGTCTTTTAACGAAGGCGTGGCCGCGGCCTTCGAGAGCCGGCTGGGCCGGCCCGTGACCGTGCCCGACGACGCCGACGTGACGGGGGCCGTGGGCGCGGCCCTCATCGCCAGGGACCGCAGGACCTGGAAGGAGTCGTCCTTCGCGGGCTTTGACCTCTCCCGCCGCCCTTACGAGATCAAGTCCTTCGAGTGCCGCCACTGCGCCAACCGCTGCGAGATCCGCAAGGTCACGGTCGCCTCGGGGCGCCCGTTCTTCTACGGATCGCGCTGCGAGCGCTGGGAAGAGGACGGCGGGGCGGGCAGGAGCCGGGCCAAGGACCTGCCTGATCTCTTCAGCTTCCGCTCGGAGGCCTGCTTCAGCCCGCCGGAACTGGCCGGGTGCGGCTACGGGACCGGGCCGGGGGACCGCCCCTGGAAGGGCCGCGTGGG
This sequence comes from Deltaproteobacteria bacterium, assembly GCA_031288415.1. Taxonomy (GTDB): domain Bacteria; phylum Desulfobacterota; class Desulfarculia; order Adiutricales; family Adiutricaceae; genus JAIRZX01. The sequence goes on from JAITRL010000341.1 coordinate 1,610, forward strand.
CCTCATGCGGACCATGTTCTTCGCCGAGCTAGGGCCGTTCCTGTCGGTCTTCGTCGCGGCCCTGGGCTACGAGCCGGTCTGGTCCAGCCCCACCAACAAGTCCCTGATCCACCAGGGCTGCGAGAGGACCCTGGGGGAGTTCTGCTTCCCCGTCAAGAGCGCCCACGGCCACCTCCTGGATCTGCTGGAAAAGGGCCTGGACCACGTCTTTGTCCCCTCCCTGGTGAACATGCCCGCGGCGCCCCCCGCCAACGGCGAGTTCCGCTTCGGCAGCCAGGAGGGGGCCGCCGGCCGCGGCGCCTCTCCGGCAGGCGCCGGCGACGGAGGCTCCTCGGCGGCGGCAGGCGCGGGCGGAGGGCCCGCCGCCTCTGCGGGCGGAAACGGCGGAGCGCCTGCGGCAGGCGGGGCCGCCGGCCCCGCAAGGCTGGAGGATCCTTCCGGGCGCTCAAGCGCCCCCGACAACGCGGCCTGCCCTTACGCCCAGTCCCTGGCCTTCACCGCGGCGGCCGCCCTGGATCTCCGGGAGCCTTTCCTTATCCGCGGCCCCGTGTTCATGGGAGAGGGCAAAAAGCCGCTTCTGAGCTCGCTCACGGACATCGCCGGGAAGTTCGGGGCCGCCCCCAGGGAGGCGGCCAGGGCGCTCGCCCTCGCCTCCGCCGCCCAGGAACGCTTCCAGGAGCGGCTGCTCGCCAAGGGCCGCGAGGCCCTCGAGAACCTCCCCCCCGGGCGCCTCGCCATGGTGGTGGTGGGAAGGCCTTACAACGCCTTCGATCCGGGCCTGAACCTCAGGCTCAGCGAGAAGCTCGCGGCCCTGGGGGTCCTGGGCGTGCCCATGGACTTCCTGCCCCTGGGCTTCAGCGGGGACGAGCCGGCCGGGCACTACTGGCGCTACGGCCAGAAGATCACCCGCGCCGCCCAGATCATCGCGGCCCGGGACGATCTCCAGGCCCTCTACATCTCCAACTTCGGGTGCGGGCCCGACTCGTTCATCCTGCACTTCTTCCGGAACATCCTAGGCCCCAAGCCGTTTCTGGAGATCGAGATCGACGAGCACAGCTCCGACGTGGGGGCGGTGACGCGCCTGGAGGCCTTTCTGGACTCCCTCGCCGCCCGCAGGGCCCGGGGCGGCACCCTGTCCGCTGCCGGGCCCGCCTGGTCCTCCCGGCTCTCCCTCATCTCCGGGCCGCGCCGCGGCCAGACCATCTACATCCCGCCCATGTGCGACCACACGCGCACCCTCACCGCGGCCTTGCGGGCCGCAGGCCTCGAGGCCGAGGCCCTCCCCCCCTCCGACCGCGAGACCGTGGAGCTGGGCCGCTCCCAGACCTCGGGCAAGGAGTGCTATCCCCTCATCCTGACCGTGGGCGACTTTCTCAAGCTCACGTCCAGGCCGGGCTTCGATCCCGCGCGGTCGGCCCTCTTCATGCCCTCCTCCAACGGCCCCTGCCGCTTCGGCCAGTACAGCCGCTACCTGAGCCTGATCTTCAAGCGGCTGGGCCTGACCGACGTGGAGGTCCTGTCCCTGGACCAGACAGGGAGCATGTACAGCCGCCTGGACGAGGCGGGAAGCTCCCGGGGCGGAAGCCTGTCCCTGGACGTATGGAGGGCCCTGGCTACGGTGGATCTGATCCAGAAGGCCCTCTACCGCGCGCGGCCCCGCGAGGCCCGCCCCGGAGCGGCGGACGAGGCCTACCTGGAGTCGCTCCGGGATCTGGAAGACGCCTTCGGGAAAGGATCCCTCCCGGAAATCAGGCGCGCCCTGGCCCGTTCCCGCGAACGCTTCCAGGAGTCCCTTGACGCGCCCTGGCGAAGCCTTGCGGGCGGCGGGACCTCCGGCGCGAACGGCGGCGCGGCCGCAGGCCCCGCCCGCGATCTCCCGGACATCCCCTCCGTGGGCCTGGTGGGCGAGATCTACGTGCGTTCCAACGACTTCGCCAACGAGGAGGTTATCCGCCGCCTGGAGGCCCTGGGGGCGGAAATCAAGGTCCCCCCCTTCACGGAGTGGATCCTGTACACCGGCTTCGTCAACAACATGCGGGCGCGCCGGGGGGGACACCTCCTCAAGCGCCTCCGGACCCGCCTGACCCTCATGGTCCAGGACCGGGAGCTCTCCCGCCTGGCCTCGGCCTTCAACGGCTTCTTCCCCGGGGGCGCCAAGGAGCCCCCGGTCTCCGAGGTGGTGCGCCTCGGGGAGCATTTCCTTGACAGGGCCTTCCAGGGCGAGGCTATCCTCTCCCTCGGCAAGGCCGTGGAGCTTTACAGGCACGGGGCCAAGGGCGTGGTGAACATCATGCCCTTCACCTGCATGCCCGGCATGGTGGTGGGAGGCCTCTCCGCCCGCCTCCGGGACCTCTGCGGGGGGCTTCCCCTTCTGAACCTCGCCTTCGACGGCCAGAGCCAGACCAACACTCAGGCCCGCCTGGAGGCTTTCATGTACCAGGTCTCGCATTTCGCAAACCCTCGCTCCGGCAAGGAGGCTTAGAGCCCTGCCCCCCCGCCTGCCCGCCCCTCCGCGGACAGGCGGGGGGGCCTGACATGGCCCCGCGGCCCGCCTGACCCGCAAGGCCGCATGGCCGCAAGGCCGACATGGCCCGCAAGCCCGGCATGGACCTCACGGCCGGCCCGGCCGCGCGGCAGAACAAGCCGGAAAGCCGCCCAGGCCTTGGCCCCAAGCCCCCGTCGGCGGACAGGCCCTAAGCCGGCCTTTCCCGGCGGCCCGCTTCCGGCTCCAAGGCCGGGACACCCCAAGACTGGACGGCCCGCAAGGGCCGGAGCCGGCCTGAACAAAGGGCCGGCCCCGCAAGGCCAAGGACCGAGACGGGCCGGGGACCCGCCAAGGCAGCTGCCGGCCCCGGAAGCCTGGCGGCCAGGCCCGAAACGGCCGGCCGCCGGCCGAAAAGGCCGGCCCGGCCCGAAAGCGACGCCCGCAGGCCAAAGGGCTTCGGCCCGGACGAAGCGCCCCGGAGGCGCGGGCCTAAAAGCTAAAAGGCCCTGGCCGCAAAGCCGGGCGAGACCAAAATCCCGCTTTAGGAGAAAAAGTGGACAAAATCCTGATCAACGCCGTCGACCCGGAGGAATGCCGGGTGGCCATGCTGGACTCCAAGGGAGGGCTGGTCGAGTACTACACCGACTCGTCCCTCAAGCAGTTCGGCATGAACAACATCTTCAAGGGGTACATCCACAACATCGAGCCCGCCCTGCAGGCCGTGTTCGTGAACTTCGGGACGGAGCGGAACGGCTTTCTGCAGCTCGCCGACGTCCACCCGGAGTACTTCCTCGCCGATCCCCCCTCCCACGAGAAGGACCCGGACATCCGCAAGCTCCTCAAGAAGAACCAGCCCATCCTGGTGCAGGTCATCAAGGAGCCTTCCGCCATCAAAGGCGCCGCCCTCACCACCTTCATCTCCCTGGCCGGGCGCTTCGTGGTCCTCACCCCCGGCCGCGCCCACGTGGGGGTGAGCCGCAAGATCTTCAACGAGAAGGAGAGGAACAGGCTCCGGGAGATCTCCGAGAGCCTGCCCGTTCCCGAGGGCTGCGGCTACATCATCAGGACCGTGGCCGAGGACCGCACCAAGCAGGAGCTGGCCGAGGACCTCTTCCAGGTCTTCGGGCTCTGGGAGGACATCCGCCGCCAGTCCCAGACCGCGGCCGTGCCCTCCCTCATCTACCGCGAGCACGACCTGGCCATCAAGATCCTGCGCGACCACTACACCTCGGACTGCTCCGAGATCATCGTCGACGAGCCTGAGGTCTTCCGGCAGGTCCAGGATTACGTCAGGAGCATCGCCCCGGGCCAGGAGTCCAAGGTCAAGCTCCACTCGGAGAAGCGGCCGATCTTCGCCCGGCACCAGCTCGAGCAGCAGCTGGAGACCGTGCACCAGCCCTCCGTGCGGCTCAAGAGCGGGGGCTCCATCGTGATCAGCCCCACCGAGGCCCTGGTGGCCATCGACGTGAACTCCGGCAAGGGCACGCGGGAGGGCTCCCTCGAGGAGACCGCCTACATGACCAACCTGGAGGCGGCCGACGAGGTGGCCCGCCAGCTCCGGCTCCGGGACCTGGGCGGCGTGGTGGTGATCGACTTCATCGACATGCGCGAGGAGAAGCACCGCCGGGAAATCGAGCGGCGCTTCCGGGAGGCGGCCAAGACCGACAAGGCCAAGATGGACTTCGGGAACATCTCCAAGTTCGGGCTCCTGGAGATCACGCGCCAGAGGCTGCGGCCTCCCATCGAGGCCGGCATCTCCACGGTCTGCCCTCACTGCAAGGGCAGGGGCATGGTGTACACCCCGGAGTCCGCGTCCCTGGCCTTCCTGCGGCAGGCGGCCCAGCTCCTCTCCATGAAGGGCTCCCAGGGCATCCTCAAGGCGAAGCTCAACCGCGACGTGGCCGACTTCCTCCTGAACAACAAGCGCGCCGAGCTCCTGAACCTCGAGGAGCGGCACAAGACCCGGGTCCTCATCACCGGCGACCCGGCCTACGCCCCCTCCAACTTCGAGATCACCCAGGAGAAGCGCCCCAAGGAGCTCGAGACCCTCAAGCCCGGCCAAGTGGCCAAGTGGGGCGAGGACGGCGAGGAAGATCCGGGCGGAAAGTTCCACAAGGTCCCCAGCCCGCACCCGGACTACCAGGGCCGCCCCGCCAACGGCAGGAAGCCGGAAGGCCGCAAGGCCCGCGGCGGCCGCCGGAGCCGCTCGTCGCGCGCCGGGGCCGCGGCGCCCCCGGCAGCCAGGGCCTCCGGCGAATGAGCCGGGCACCCCTCCAGGGCGGGGCTCTAGCCGCTTTCGCCCTCAGTCCCCAGGACTCTCTTCCTGCCGCCGCCCGGCCAGCCGGCTCTTCCCGGTCCGTCGGCTTTATCGGCTCCGCCCGGCCCTCCGGCTCCGCCCGGCCCGCCGCGCCCGGGACGGCCATGCGCGCCGCCGCCCCGGCGCTGGCCGCCCTGACGGCCTTCTGCGCCCTGTGGCTCTGCGGCTGCATGGCCTCGACCCCCTCCGCGGTCCGGGCCATCCCCCAGGCCGCGGACTTCCCGGAGAGGCGCCTGATCCTGGTGTTCGAGAACGAGAGCTCCTTTACTCCCCTGACCGGCAGAAGGGTGAAGATCCAGATCTCCAGCCCCGCGACCCTGATCACCCCCGCCGACGGCTCCGCCGTCACAGGCTCCGGAGGCGAGGTGGAGGTGACCTACCGGCCTGTCGCGGTCTACTCCGAGAACGCCCTGAACGCGGGGGACATCGTGGCTGAATTCCCGGCGATCCTTAACGTGAGCATGGAGCTGGGAGACGATGTCCTGGAATGGCAGGTGGACGACACCCTCTACTACGCCCGTTACAGCGACCCGCTTTACCAGGGCCTCGACCGCGATCCTGACCCAGGGCCCTACCACATCAACCTTTACTTCATTCCCTGACCGGCCGTGCCCCGCGCCATTGGCCGCGGCCTCGCCCGCGTAAGGGCCCTCCTCTCAGGCGCCCCTGCGGCGGGTCACGCCCTTGCTCCGCGCCAGCCTGCCTGCCCAGCGCGGCCAGGGTATCCCTTTCCGCTCGCCTGCCTTAAGCCCGCTCTCCGCCCCCTGGCCCTCTCCCTGCCGCATGAGGCCTTCAAGCCGAGGGGCACCCTGCGGCCTTGACACGGGCTTGCCGCGCCTTGCCGCGGCCTTTGTCCCGCCCCGGCGCCGCCTTCCCGCGGCCTTTGTCCGGCCCCGGCGCCGCCTTCCCGCGGCTTTTGTCCCGCCCCGGCATCGCCTTGCCGCGCCTTGCGCGGCCTAGGGCGGGCCCCTGAGCTGCCGCAGGGCGGCCATGCGCCGTCTGCCTCTGCCGTCTCCCGCCCTTGCTCGGCCTTGGAGCGCCCCGGCGCCTCCCTGCCGGACTTTTGCGCGGCCGCAGATCGCGCCTCCAGTCAAGAGAGCCCTTTCAGCGCGGAGCCCTCCCATAGACCGGCCCGCGCCCGCAACCCGCCCGAGACGCCCCCCCCGGCCGGACAGCGGGCGGGATCGCGAGGTGAATGTGCTTTTTCACGAGCTTCACGCCGCCCTCAAAGATCGCGTGACCCTGGATCCGGACACGGTTCCGCTTCCGGATACGGGCCAGACGATCCTCAACTTCACGTTCGTCTCGGACGAGGCGGGGATTCTCGCGCTCTCCGGGGGCGGGGCCGCCGCCCCGCCGCTGGCCGGTGAGAGCCCCGAGGAGGCGGAGGACCGGGCTATCTCGGACGGGATAGCCCTGGCCAGGGACAGCGGGATAGCCGAGAACCTGAGCTTCCGGTACCATCTTCTCGCCCCGGCGGGCCTCGCCGGCGAAGGGAAGGCCAAGGGAGTCATCGTGCTCCTCCACGGCCTCAACGAGAGGGGCTGGGCCAAGTACCTGCCCTGGGCCTCGGAGCTGTGCCGGGGCACGGGCAAGCCGGTGCTCCTTTTCCCCATGGCCTTCCACATGAACCGGACCCCCGCCCTGTGGAACGACACGCGGGCCATGCGCCGGGTGTCCCGTCACCGCAGACGGCTCCGCCCCGAGCTGCTCCACTCGACCGTCTCCAACGCCGCCATCAGCGCCCGTCTGTCGGCCGACCCCTCCCGCTTCTTCTGGTCAGGGCTCCAGTCCTACCGCGACCTGGCGAAGCTCGCGGGAAGCATCCGCAGGGGGGAGCACCCCCTCATAGCCGCAGGCGCCTCGGTTGACCTTTTCACCTACTCCATCGGGTCCTTTCTGGGGGAGATCGCCCTGTGCGCCGACGAGGGCGGGCTTTTCGGGGACTCGAGGCTCGTGGCCTTCTGCGGCGGGCCGGTCTTCAACAGGCTTTACCCCGCCTCCAAGTTCATCGTGGACTCGGCGGCGGCCGTGGATCTCCATTCTTACCTGGTGGAGCACCTTGAAAGCCGCATGAAGGCCTTCCCCGCCCTGGCGGAGCACCTCTCCCCGGCACGGGGGGAAGCGGGGCCGTGGTTCAGGGCCTTCCTCAGCTACCGCCTGGAGACGGCCCGCCGGGAGAGGCGGCTCAGGGAGCTCGCCCCGCGCATCCGCGCCCTCGCCCTCCAGGGAGACGAGGTGGTCCCCCCCTGCGAGGTCGTGAACACCTTCCAGGGAGCCCTCAGGGATATCCCCATCCCGGTGGACGTGCTCGAGCCTCCCTGCCCCTGCCGCCACGAGGACCCCTTCCCGCCCGCACCCGGAGCCAAAGCAGCGGAAATGGACGCCTGCTTCCGGAAGGCTTTCGCGGGCTTCAGCAGGTTCCTGGAGTAGCCTGGCCGGGCTGCCCTCCGCCGGGCTGCCCTCCGGAACCTCCGCCCTGAGGCAGGCCGCCTGACCCCCCAGGCGCCCCTTGCCGCCGCGGCCCCCCCGGCGCCGGTCCGGCCGCCATTGGCCTTAGGCCTTGCGGGAAAACCTCCCTAAAAGGCCTCGGGTATGCTCTCCCGCCGCCAGATCCGGAGAGGGTTTGCGGGGACTCCGCGTCTCATGTTTGAAACTCCCCGCCCGGATGGGTTATCGTGCCCAAGACGGGCGGCCGGCGTGAAGGTCCCTCGCAGCCCTTTCACGTCAGCAGCCGCTGAAAGCTCCGGGACCGGGCTCGCAGCCTCCAGCCAGGACCCCTGGCCCCAGGCAGCCTCAAGCCCGGTCCAAGGCCCGCAGGCATTTCAGGCCCCCTGTCCCGCCCTGGCGCTCAAGGCCTGCGGCCTCAGGGAAGCCTAACGGCATGCCCTGAGGCGGGAAGGCCGCCGCGGGGCCGGGAAGGCCGCGGCCGTCCCGGCCCCGGACAAGCGCAGCCGACGCGCCGGGCCCGGCGCCTGCCGTCATCGTTCGCGGCGTCTTCCGTCAGTTCCCATCGGTTTCCCGCCGGTTTCCCGCCGGTCCTCATCGGCTTCTCACCAGTTTCTTACCAGCTTCTCGCCGGCGTCTGACCGGTTTTCCTCCGGTTTCCTGCCGGTTTTCCCCCGGAGCTGATCGTTTCGGCTTTCTCAGGCTTCGCGGCTCTTCAACGGTGTCAAATGCAGACCAACGTGGGTTTACTCGGCTACGGGACAGTGGGCGCCGGGGTGGCGAAGATCATCTCCCTGGAAGACTCCCTCTTAAGCCAGAAGGTGGGCCGGCCGCTCAAGCTCGCCAAGGCCGTCGTGCGCGACCTCTCGGGGCGGCGGGCCTTTCCGGCCCCGCCGGGGCTGCTCACGACGGACCCTTCCGAAGTCGTGGGAAACCCCGACATCCAAGTCGTGGCGGAGCTGATGGGCGGCCTGGAGCCCGCCCGCTCGCTGATCCTCAAGGCCCTGGAGAGCGGCCAGCACGTGGTGACCGCCAACAAGGCCCTCCTGGCGGTGCACGGCAGGGAAATCTTCGAGAAGGCGGCCCAGGCCGGCCGCGAGGTCTTCTTCGAGGCCGCGGTGGCGGGGGCCATCCCGGTCATCCGCACCCTCAAGGAAGGCCTGGCCGCCAACCGCATCCGGAGCGTGGCGGGCATCCTCAACGGCACCACCAATTACATCCTGACTTCCATGTCCAAGGGAGGGGCCGGATTCGCTGAAGCCCTGCGGGAGGCCCAGGAGCTCGGCTACGCCGAGGCCGACCCTGCGGCGGACGTGGAGGGCGCCGACGCCGCCCACAAGCTGATCCTGCTCACGGCCCTGGCTTACGGGGTGCTTCCCTCCATGGAGGACGTGCGCGCCGAGGGCATCACGGGCCTTGCCCCGCAGGACTTCTCCTTCGCGGACGAGCTGGGCTACTCCATCAAGCTCCTGGCCAGCGCGGCCGAAAGCCCGGAGGACGGCAGGCTCGAGGTGCGCCTCGGCCCGACCATGATCCCCAAGTCCCATATCCTGGCCAGGGTTTCCGGAGTGATGAACGCCGTGATGATCCGCGGCCACGCCTCGGGCGACGTTTTCCTGTCGGGCGCGGGGGCCGGCATGATGCCCACGGCCTCGGCGGTAGTGGGGGACATCATCGAGATCGCCCGCCTCGCCAGTTCCCAGACCCGCCTCACCAAGCCTTCCTTAGGCTGGCACAGCCTCAAGGCCGAGACCGTCAGGCCCGCCTCCGAGATCTGGAGCCGCTACTACCTGATGTTCCACGTCATCGACCGGCCGGGCGTGCTGGCCGCCATCGCCGGGGCCCTGTCCCGCCACGGGGTGAGCATCGCCCAGGTCATCCAGAAGGGCGCGGATCCCGCCACCGGCTCAGTCTGCCTCGTGATGCTCACCCACAGGGCCCAGGCGAAAAGCCTGCGGGCCGCCCTGGACGAGGCCGAGGGCATGGAATTCACCCAGGGGTCCGCGCGGCTGATCCGCGTGGAGGACTTCGCGGGGGACTGAAATGAAGGCGCGGGGCCTTGCGCCCAAGCCCCCCGAAATGCCCGCAGGACCCTGCGGGGCCGGCCCCTGCGGCCAGGCTCCGCAGGGTTTCCCGCGTCAATGGTCCCCTGCGGGGCCTTCCGCCGCCGCGCCAAGGCCGCCACGGCCTTTCGCCGGCAGGTAACCGTCGAGGCAAGCCATGAGCGACAAGACAGCGGAAACAGTCTGCCCAGGCTGCGGAGCCCCCCTGCGGGCGCCAGAGGAAGGCGTGCCGTCGGAGCTGACCTGCGTGAAGTGCGGCACGGTCATCCCCAACCCCAATGCGGAGAGGACCGATCCGGAGATCCTCAGCGCGCGCGCCCTGGCCGCGGACATAACCGCCGAGACCGCCCTCGTCCGGGCCGGAGGCAGGGATGATCCGCCTCCTCCCCCGGCGGCGGAGCCGCCGGAGGCGGGCGACGGGGAGGCCCCGTCCGGGGAAGCCGAGACGGCCCGGCCTGCCGCGCCCGGAACGCTTCGGGAGGGGGCCGACGGCCCGCCTCCGGAAGGGCCGCCGGAAGCCGTGCCTGTTGAGTCGGCCGGCCCTGGGGGCATGGGTGGGGGCACGGGGCTTCCGCAGGCGCCCGAGACCGAGGCCGCCTCCGGCGCCCCTGAGACGCCCCGGGAGCCGGCCGAGGACCTGATCCAGGCGGAACTGGGCGCGACCGCCCTCCAAAGGTCCGACCTGGATGCCGCCGAGCGGCACTTCCGGAGGGCCGCCGAGCTCAACCCTGACAGCTACGCCGCCTGGAAGGGCCTGGCGGACTGCATTCTCCACCGCCCCGCGGACGGGCGCTTCAAGAGCCTGCGGATGATCGACTTCCTGAAAAGCGACATCGAGCCGGACTTCATCGAGAGCGCGCTGCCCCCTTCCGTGCGCGGCATGAACGTCTACTGCCGGCACGCCAAGACCGGCGCCCTGCTGGTGGGCACGGGCCTGTCGGCGGCCCGCCGGGACCGCCTGGGACCGGAGACCGTCACCGCGGTGGCGCTGGGGGGCTCCATCCACCGGTACGCCTACTTCCGTCACTCGGGCCCCAAGCTCGCCGCCGGCCGCGGCCGGGCGGTCCTCAGGGACTGGGCGGCCTTCAGGGACTCCTTCAGCGCGCAGCTGGCCCCGCTCAGGGAGCGCATCGTGAACGCCGCGCGCCTGGCGCCCAAGGGGCACGAGGCAGAGCTCATGGTGGAGTACGCCTACAGGTTCATCGACCGCCCGATGATGATGGCCAACGCGTGCGCCGGCGGCGAGCGCCGTTCCCCCGACAAGCGGTGCTTCATCGCCGCCGCCGTCTACGGGAGCCCTGACGCCCCTGAGGTCATGGCCCTCCGGGCCTTCAGGGACCGCGCTCTCGCCCCCAGCCTCCCCGGAAGGCTTGCGGTGCGCGCCTACCTCGCCTTAAGCCCGTTCGCCGCGCGGCGGATCGAGAGATCCGTAGCCTTGAGGCGCCTGGCGCGCCTGGCCTTGGACGCGATAGTCAGGCGGCTCCCCGCCTGACCCGCGCGCCGCCCGACCGGCGCCGGGAAACCGCGCCGCCCGACGGGAGCCTGCGGGATAGCCGCGCTTCCCCCGCGCGCGCCGTTTCGCGCGGCCCTCCCGCCGCCGCCGCTCCCGCCGCTTGCCCGTCACGCGCTTATCGCGGGCCGTGCCCCCTCAATTCAGGCGACAGGCCCTCCGCGGCCGCCCGTCATCAGCGCGCGGCGCTCCAACGTCAAACGCCAGTCGTGTTTTCCCGTCTTCACGGCGCTTTCCCCGCAGGGCCTGCGCAGTTCCGCCGCCGGCGCGCTTGGCATGCGTTTGCGGGTCCTGCGCTCTTTTGCCGCCGGCGCGCTTGGCATGCGTTGCGGGTCCTGCGCTCTTTTGCCGCCGGCGCGCTTCGCTTGCCTCGCCGGTTCTGCGCTCTCTCGCCGCAGGCGCGCTCGGCATGGCATGCGCCGCAGGTCCGGCTCTCTCTTGCCGCAGGCAAGCCCCGCATCCGACGCGGGCCCGCTCGGCTTGCGTTGCGGGTCCGGCGCTCTCTTGCCGCAGGCATGTTTCGCACCCGGCGCAGGCGAGCTCCGCATCCGACGCCGGCGCGCTTCGCTTGCTTTGCGGGTCCGGCGCTCTTTTGCCGCGGTCGCGCTCGGCTTGGCATGCGCCGCAGGACCGGCGCCCTCTTGCCGCAGGCAAGCCCCGCATCCGACGCGGGCCCGCTCGGCTTGCGTTGCGGGTCCGGCGCTCTCTTGCCGCAGGCATGTTTCGCGTACGACGCAGGCGAGCTCGGCATCCGACGCCGGCGCGCTTCGCCTGCGCTGCGGGTCCAGCGCTCTTTTGCCGCAGTCGCGCAGGCATGTTCCGCTTCCGCGGCGGATCTTCCGCGATCCTCTCCGCGGGTTCGCTTCGCTTCCGCGGCGGAGCCTTCGCGCTTGCCCGCAGGCATGTTCCGCTTCCGCCGCGGGCATGCCCGGCAGCCGCTCCAGGCCGTCTCCTCCGCCCCCGCGGGCATGTTCGGCGGCAGCCGCGAGGATGCAGGGCGCGCTTCATGACTTGCCCTCCGGACCTCCGCGGGCTTCAGGGGCTGTCGGGCGGGCGCGGGCAGGCGCCCGCCCGCGATAGCCGCCTGCCGGCCTTGCCGGGAGCGCCCGAACCCTTCAGTTGTCGATCTGCCCGTACAGGCACCCGCAGTAGTTCTGGCGGTACACGTCGAGCTTCACGGAAAGCTCGCGCCCTTCCTTCCAGCCCGCGCGGAAGTCCTGGTAATGGAAATGCACCCCCTCCCTGGCGGCGGCCCCCTCGCCCGCCTCGGCTATCATGGAGTGCCCCTGCCTGCGGCTGTAAAGGAGAGTCGTGGTGAAAAGCCCGGCGCCGGCCTCGGCCGCCTTGCGGGCCGCGGCCTCGAGCCTCAGGCTGTAGCACAGCCCGCACCGCACCGGCCTTCTGGGGGACATGGCCGCCAGGGCCAGGAACTCGTCGGGGCGGTAAGGGGCGCTCAGGTCTAGGCTCAGGCGGGATCCCGGCGGCAGGAAAGAGTCCCGGAGGGCGAAGAGGTAGGCCAGGGCATCCCTGCGGCGCCGGTACTCTGAGGCGGGATGGATGTTGGGGTTGTAGAACCAGGCGAGGATCCGCGTGCCGGGAAAGCGCGCGCAAAGCTCCCTCAGAGGATAGATCGCGCAGGGGGCGCAGCAGACGTGGAGCAGCAGGCTCTCCGGGGCATTGGCCTCCAGGGCGCCTGCGGCCGCGGCTCCCCCGTCTTCGGGTTTTTTTTCCACGGGGTTCACCTTCCGGGCCCTTCCGCGGCCTCATGCGGCTCTTGCGGCAACAATCCGCCGAAACTTCCCGCGGCCTCCCGCGGCTCCTGCGGCGACTTCCGCCGAAACTTCCCGCGGCCTGTCGCGGCTCAGCCGCCCGTTCCTGCCGAATAGCCCGGCCGCCTCACCAGGCCTCGGACGGTCCTGGCCCCTCAGGGTCGTCGCCCGTGAAATACGTGAACCTGACGGAGGTGCCGCGCCCGGGATCGGACTTCACGGTGATCTCCCCAAGGTGCCGCTGGACCAGGGTCTTCACGATGGCCAGCGACACGCCCACGCCCACCTGCCCCTTGGTGGAGAACAGGGGGTCGAAGGCGTGGCGCAGGACCTTGTCGTCCATGCCCCGGCCGTTGTCGGTGACCTCGCAGACCAGGTAAGGGCCGTCCCGTCTGGCGTCCACCGTGACGGCAGGGGAGTCCTTGACGGCGGCGAGGGACTCCAGGGCGTTCTTGAAGAGGGCCTCGAAGACCGTGAAAAGGTCCTCCGAGACCACGCGCTGGGGCGGCAGGGCCCGGGCGTTGTTCACGAAGGAGGCCCGGCCGCCCGTGGCGGCGAGGGTCTCCCGGTCCTCGGGCCGGGCCTTGGCAGGGTCCCGGGCCGCCAGGTAGGCGTCGTCGGCCACCCGGGAGACCAGGGCCTGGCGCGCCCCCTCGCGGCTCCCGGAGCGGCCCAGGGCGGAGAGGCTGTCCAGAAGCCCCATTCCCGTCCTGAGGGCCTCGAGGGTGTCCTCCACGTACTCCCTGCGCTTCTCGCCGGTCTGAGCGGCGCTGTCGAAGTCCAGGAGCGACAGGGAGCCCAGGGCCGCGGAAAGGATATTCTTGAAGTTGTGATCCAGCCACCCCGCCAGCTCCACCTGCGCTTCCAGCCGCTCGGAGCCGGCGAGGCCGCGCCTCGCCTCCAGCCGCCCGCGGTGGCTCTCTATGAAGCCCCGCGCGAGCTCGGGCAGGTCCCGGTAGAAGTCGCCGTTCTTGACGACGTAGTCGAAGGCCCCGGAGACCAGGGCCTCGCGGGCCATGCCCTCGCTCCCGATGCCGGTGGCCATCACCCCCAGGAAATCCGGGTCCGCCTTGCCGAGGGCCTTGAGCAGCGCGACCCCGGTCCCGTCACGCAGGTAGCAGTTGGTGAATACCAGATCCGCCCTGCGCTCCTGATAGATGGCCAGGGCGTCCCTTTGGCCGTCGGCCGCCCTGGTCTCGAAGCCTGCCCGGGCCAGGGTCCCGCAGATGTACTCCGCGGTGACCATGTTGATTTCCGCGACTAGTACCAGGGTCAAAGATCCCCTCCCGCCGGGCAGGGCGCGGGCCGCGACGACCGGCGCGGAAAGCCGGGGCCGAAAGCCGGAAAGGCGCGGCGCGATCGCGGCCGCTTGCGGCCGGAAGCCGAAGGCCTGAGGC
>JAITRL010000039.1 GCA_031288415.1 Deltaproteobacteria bacterium
GCGGCCTCCCCGCGCCCGACCTGCTACACGCTCCGGATCGACCCGGCGGCGGCAGGCTCCCCGGAACTCCTGCCGAGGCTTCTTGCCCTCACCGAAGAGGCGCTCACCGCGGCCGCGGACGCCTGGCTGAAGATCCTGACGGCCTGCTGCGGGGCGATCCTCCCGTCCGTCGCGGATGAGGCCCCTCCGGAGCTGAGGAAAGCCGCGAGGGAGTACCTGTTCCGCCACTGGTTCACTGTAGAGCGCGGGGCCGCCGGGCCTCCCGGCCTTGCCGTCGCCGCCGGGACCGACGGCCCGGAAGACCGGAAGAGGAAGCTCAAGGCCGCCCTCAGGGCGCGCCTTCTCAGGTCCGGCCTTTCCGAAGACCGGATCGCCGGCTGGCTGGAGGACCTGGACGGCGCCTGCGGCGCCGCCTTCGGGGAGGACTGCGTCGTCTTCGACAACGGCCTGGCCTTCGAGAGGCTGGCGATAGACCTTGAAGGCAGGGCTCAGGCCCTCTTCCGGGCCTGTCGGGCCGCGGCTTTCCTGCCCACCCCCCGCGCCGCGCTCTCCGGCGGGCCTCTTCCGGGAAAACCCTTCCAGCGTGGCCTTCCAGCCGAAAGACTTTCAAGTTGGCCTCAGTCGTCGTGAACGTGCCGTATGGCGGGCTGTTCCTGCCGCCCGCCTTGCTCAAGCGCCTGGAACTCAAGCCGGATGAGCTGGGCTGGGAAAACTACCGGCTGGCCGACCCCTGCCTCCTGAACGTCGCGGCCCGGGCCTGCTCTCCCGGAAGGCTGGAAGGGGCCTTGGGAGAAAAGGAGTTCCCCGCCAGGGCGCTGGTCTCCTATTCCTTCTCGCCGCTGGTCGCGGACCCCCTGGGCTTTTTGGCCTCCGAGATGGAAGGGGAGGAGCCGGTCCCCGGCCCTGCGGTCCTCCCCAAGAGCTCCGGAGGAAAACCCTTGCGCCCATGGGCCCCCGAGGAGCGGGAGGTGATCTTCAGGAAAAGCGCCCTCCCCTACCTCGCCGAAATCAGGGACCGCTGCCGGGAGCGCCTGGACCGCGACAGCCTGGTGCTGGTCCTGACCCTGCGCTCGTACGCGGGAAAGCCCTGGAACTACGAAAAGGAACGACGCTACCCCCGCCCCCAGCTCAACATCGGCCGGCTCGATGAGCGTAAGACCCCCAAGGGCCTGGGCGAGTTTCTGGGGAGAACGTTCAAAACCTTCAACCTTTGGCCTGAACTTGACTGGCCGCACCGGAGCGCCTACGCCCCGCCGGAACTTTCCGCCAGCCCCAGGCTCCTGTGCTGCTCGCTGTCCTTCCGCCGGGACCTCTACATGGACGAGGCCACCGGCAAGCTCTCGGCGGGGGCGGAACCCCTCGTCAGGATCCTCCGGACGGTCTTCGGCCTCTTAGAAGAGCAGCTCGAGACCGTGATCAAGGTCCGCTACCGCCGCAAGCACCCGCCCAAGCCCCCGTCCATGATCATCAAGGCCGCCCCGAAAACCAAGGCTCCCTAGCAGTTGGGGTTTTCAGGCACGGGACTTGCTTTATTTTGCCCTTGGAAGCCCACCCCGCCGCAGGGGCCGGGCGAGGCCCCGCGAGGGCGCTTTCCCCGCCCGCCGATGATCGGCCCCGGGGCAGGCACGGGTCCGGCGGTCCCTGTCCCGGGCCTCGCCTTGCCCGGGGCACGGCCGGAAACCGCCCCCTCCCGCCCCGAAATTTCTCCAGGGCCGGCCGATGTCCTCCGCCTCGGCCCGGTCTTATGCCGACCCTCCGGCCGCAGGCGCCGGCCAGGAATGCCGCAGGAGACGGGCCCCCCGACCCCCGTGAGGAAAA
Source organism: Deltaproteobacteria bacterium (assembly GCA_031288415.1). Classification (GTDB taxonomy): domain Bacteria; phylum Desulfobacterota; class Desulfarculia; order Adiutricales; family Adiutricaceae; genus JAIRZX01. The sequence continues at coordinate 1,819 of JAITRL010000039.1, forward strand.
CGCCCCTATGAACCAGATCAAGGAGCCGACCGGCATGGAGCTTCTGTACGGCCGCGAGGAGATCGCCCGCGCCGTCCGGGCCATGGGAGCCCGAATAGACGCCGACTACGCCGGAAAAGTCTCCGAGAACAGCCGCCTCCTGGTGCTGGGGGTCCTCAACGGGGCCTTCGTGTTCATGGCGGATCTCATCCGCGAGATAACCGTGCCCCTGGAGGTGGACTTCATCAGGCTCTCCAGCTACGAGGACGGCGACAAAAGCTCGCGGGAGGTGGTACTCCTCAAGGCCCCGGAGCGGCCGGTGGAGTCCAGGCACGTGCTCGTGGTGGAAGACATCGCCGACTGCGGCCTCACCCTCAGGTGGCTTCTGGGGTACCTCGGCCAGAAAGGGCCGGCCTCTGTCAGGACCGCCGTCTGCGTGGACAAGCGGGAGCGCCGGGAGGCTCACGTGAGCCTGGACTACACGGCCTTCGTGCAGGAAGGCGGCTTCCTGGTGGGCTACGGGCTTGACTACGCCAGAAGCTACCGCGGCCTCGACGGGATTTACCGCCTGCTGTTCTAGAGGGACTGCGGCGGAGGGCCTTGAGGTCCCCCCCGCCGCGGGACATCCCGCCCCGTCTTGCCGGAAAAAGAGGCCGCCTGGCCTGGGGAAGATGCCTTGCGGCCAAGGGGCAGGCTCCGGCCTGCCGGAAGAAGGCGTTGTCTAGGGAAAACGCGTTTGACGTGAAAAGGGAAGATTCTCGGCTGAAAGGCTCCTGACAGGCGTGAAAGGATTAAAGCGACCGAGCGCTTGAGTTCTAGCCTGAATTCGGCAAATTTGTTCACAGCCAGCGTTTTTTTGCCCTCACTCCTGCCGAATTTACGCAAACGGCAGGCTAATTCAACGAATTGGACTGCAAAGTCGAATTTTATCCAACCTTTTATCTATTTCTCCATATCTTGTTGCATTTTCCTGAAAAGATCTGATACAATTCTTCCGTTTTCTCCAACCTGAGGCCAGCGGCCCCCGTCTGCCGCAGCCCCCCTTTACATCCTCTAAACCTTTCCCAGTCCTGCAACGCCCGGCCGGGGCGCCCCTTGGCGGCTCTCGCCTCGCCCAGTTCCTGAAATTACCCCTCGGGAAGAAGCCGCAAGCGCCACAGAGGCCAGTCTCAGGCTCGTCTTGGCCCGGCCCCTCAGGTCAGGCTCAGTCAGGCTTGATCTGGCCGCCTGACCGTCTCCCGCCTGGCTTCACGGCCGGCGCCGGCCTTGCTCCAGAGCCCTGCCCGGGCCGGCCTTGTCCGTGCCTCACGGCTTGCCTTCATGACTTTGCCGCAAGGCGCCCCCAAAGGGCCATGCCCGCCTTCCTCAAGGCTTCAGGCGGCAGGCCTCTGGCCCTCAGGCTGAAAAAGCCCCTCGGCCATGCCTTTCCCGAGGCGGCTTCCGGCCATGCGGGCCGCCGGACTAAACGCAGGGGACCGGGCCCGGCGCCCCGCATCGCCGGGGCAGGCCCCCTCGCCCGGAGGCAAGGCGTTCGCCAGCCCCGTTGCGGCCATGACCCGCTTGGCCCGGGGCAGTCTCCCGGCAGGGCCGAGAAATCCGCAGACTTCCGCCCTGGGGCGTTCCTCTCCGCCCTGCCGGCGCCGTAACCGGTGGATATATGATTATTACCTGCTCCCAGTGCCAGACAAGGTTCAGGGTCGACGACTCGCTCATCAAGGAGACGGGGACCCGGGTCCGCTGTTCCAACTGCCAGAGCGTCTTCACGGTCTTCCTTCCCCGGAACGGGGAAGAGGCGCGGGAGCGGCCTGATGCGGCCATCCCCAGGCCCCCGGCGGAAGGCGCCCGGGCCAGGGCCCCTATCCCGCAGGCGCCAATCCCCAGGGCCCCGGAAGTCCCGGAAAGAAGGCTGGCCGCCCGCCCGCTCCCGCCGGCCCTGACGGACTTCTACATACCCGGGGAGCGCGAGGGCGAGCTCAGGCCCTCCAACCCCGAAGGCGCCCCAGGAGGCGATCTGGGCTTGGCCGCAGCCTACCCTGGCTCGGCCCCCGCCCCCGCGCCCAGGGCTCCCGCCCAGGGCGCGGGGACGGGCCTTTCGCAGGAGGCTCCTCAGGCCCCGCCCCGCGAGGCCCCCCAGGACCTCTACCGCCCGCCGGCCAGGGAAGCCCCTGAACCCTGGCAGGAGGACCCGGCCCCAGGCCCCCAGGCCGATCCCGGCCTGGGCGCCGATCCGCTGGCAGGCTACCCGGCTAACGCCGGCCTGGAGGGTGACCCTGCGGGCGGCGCCCCCGCAGGCGGCGATCCCCGCTTAGCCGGCTTCGGCGAGTCCCCCGACCGGGAGGCCCGCGAAGAGGGCCTCCCGCGCCTGGGCCCGCTGTCCGGCCAGGAGGGATCCGCCCCCGCCAGAGGCCCCATGCTCCAGCCCCGCAACCGCAAGCCCAGGGACCGCAGGCGCCTGGCCCTGGCCGCCGCCGTGGCGGCGGCCCTGCTCACGGCAGGGCTGTACTTCTGGTTTTCCGTGGACTCGTCCACCGTTCCGGGGGTGGCCGTGCAGTCCTCCTCCCCGGACGCCCTCGAAAGCCAGGGCGGCTCTTCCGGCCCTGCGGCCGAGCTTGCCGACTCCACCCCCCAGAGCTCCCAGCCCCAGATGGACAACGCCTCCCTCACCCGCCCGGACATGCCCAACAGCACGGAGCACCTGAACTTCTCCAAGGACCTGACCGCCCACCACTACCGCTCCAACTCGGAAGCGGGCAACATCCTCATTATCACGGGCCGGGTCGAGAACCATTTCCCCGACCGCAGGAGCTACGTGCGGGTCAAGGCGGTCCTCAAGGACTCCAAAGGCACGGTGGTGGCCGAACGGGAGGCCTTCGCCGGAAATTTCCTCACCGAGACGGAACTCACCACCCTCCCCATGAGCGAGATCCTGGCCCGTCTCCAGCTGCGCGGCGGCCAGAACAGCTCCAACATCAACATCGCCTCCGGCAGCTCGGTGCCCTTCATGCTGGTCTTCGACAAGCTCCCTGCGGATCTGGCCGAGTACGTGGTCGAGTGCGTCAGTTCCTCCCCGGCCGGCGACGTGGCCGAATCCAGGCGCCAGGAGGCGGTCTCCTGAACGCCGCCATCTCCGGCCGAGCGCCCCTGAAAGGCGACCTCCCGGCTGCGCGGCCCTGAACCCTGCCCTTTTGGAAGCGGCCGCCGTTCCGGAAGCTCCTCCCGAAAGCGGCCGCCCTCCTGGAAGCGCGCCCTGTCTCCCCTGCGGGAGCGCCCCGGAAAAGGGCCCGCCGGGGGCCGGCCCCTGAAAAGGATGTCCAGGGACGGGCTTGCGGGGAGGCGGGCCTCAGGCCCGTGCCCTCGCCTGCCGCGGCAAAAAGGATTTTCCCCCGGTAACGCGAAGCCCCGGCGGGCGCAAGGCCTTCAGGCCCGCGCCCGCCGGGGCTTTATGCTTCCTTCGGGCCCGCCGCCGGAAAAGCCCGCTTCCCCTATGGAAATATCTGGGGCCCGCCTTGCCATCGCGCCCTTGTTCTGGTATTTTTTGTCATTCCCTGACCGGACGCAAAAAAAGCTCGCCATGCTTTTCGTTGCGTCCGTTTTTCATATTCCCGCGGCCGCCCCAGGCCGCAGGGACGGCGGAAGGCAACCATCAAGGCATGTCCGGACTGTACGCGGCTTTGGACCTGGGCTCCAACACCTTCCGGCTGCTCCTGGCCGAAACCCTTCCCGGAGGCGCGGGCCTCGACAGGGCCTCCAAAAGGATCTGGCAGGAGATCCCCCGGATCTCCGAAGGCCTCGCGCCCGGCTCGCCCTTCCAGGCGGAGCCGCTCCGCAGGGCCTGGAAGGTCCTGGAAGGCTTCGCGGCGACGGCCGCGGAAGCCAAGCCCCTGCGGACCCTTGCCTGCGCCACCATGGCGGCCAGGCTCGCCTCCGACGGCGAGGAGTTCGTCCAGGGGCTCAGGGACCGCTTCGGCTGGGAGGCGGAGATCCTCAGGGGAGAGGAGGAGGCCAGGCTCGCGGCCTTAGGGGCGCTGGCGGGGTTCGCGGATCCCCCGCCGCGCTCGGTCGTCTTTGACGTGGGAGGCAGATCGACGGAGTTCATCGCGGCGGAGGGGAGGACCCTGGGAACCATGAGGAGCCTCAACGTGGGGGTGGTTGCCCTCAAGGAGGCCTTCATCGCAAACGATCCCCCCCTCCCGGAAGAGCTTCAGGCGCTCGAGGGCCATGTGCGGGCCGCCCTCCTGGAAGCGCCCGACCCGGGGAACGCCGCGGAGGGCTCCGGGGAAGCCGGGCCCGTGCTCATCGGCACGGCCGGCACGGTCACCACGCTGGCCGCCATGCTTCTTGGCCTTCCCCGGTATCTCCCGGAAAAGGTGCACGGGGCGGAGCTTTCCAGGGAATCCCTGGAGGCCCTCTACCGCAAGGTCTCCCGCCAGGGGGCCGGGGAAAGGGCCAGTTGGCCCTCCCTTCACCCCCTGCGCTCCGACGTCATCACGGGCGGCCTCGCCCTGGCGCTCGGGATACTCTCCCGTTACGGCGCGGACCGCCTTGTCGCCAGCGACGACGGCCTCCTTGAAGGCGTGTGGCTGGCCGCCGCAGGAGCTGCGGACCTCAGGCCTTCGGCCTGAGGCGATGGGGTCATCCCCGACGGCCTCCCTCCCCGCCCCTCTCGGCCGGGCTCCGGGCCTTCTTCTGCACGCTCGAGCCGGGCGCCGGGCCTCCCGGTTCCGTTCTCCTGTCCCAAAGCCTTCTCCGGCACGTTTAAGCCCGGCTCCGGACCTCACCGCCCCGCTCCCCCAGGCTTCAGGCAGCCCCGCCCGCCAGAGGCAAAGCCTCAGGCGCCCTTCAGCTCCACAGCTCCTTGCGGAGCTTTCCGCCTCCATCCTGCCCTGAACCTCCGGAGCGCTCCCCGCACGGTTTCACGGGCGGCCCGTGCCGTGCAAACGGCCCTTCGCGCCGCTCCCCAGGCCCCGCCCATTTTCCGACGCCGGCCTCGAGCCCCGCCTCCTTATTTTACGCCGCCCGCAGCCGCCGCGCCCGCCCCATGCCTCGCCAACGCCTCAGGCCGCCTTTGGCCTGAAGCCCAAGGCGGCCCCGGCACAGTCCCGGCCCGTCCCGGCCGCCAGGCCCCCGGCCGCGGCCGCCCGCCCTCGGCCGGGAGGCCGCGGCCGGACAGGCGACCCCGGATCGCCTTCCCCGCGGCGCCCCAAGGCGCTGCCGGCCGGCGGTCCGGAAGCCCTCACGTCTTTCCGTACATGCCGCCAGGCATTAATGAGGTCCCCAGCATGATTAAGGAACCGTTCAAGGAAGGGCTGACTTTCGACGACCTCCTGCTCGAGCCAGGCTACTCGGAGGTCCTGCCGTCGGAAGCGGACATCTCCACCCGCCTGAGCAGGAACATCCAGATCAACTGCCCCTTCGTCTCCGCCGCCATGGACACCGTTACGCTGTCCGCCACGGCCATCGTCATGGCCCGCCACGGGGGCCTGGGGGTGATCCACCGCAACCTGAGCCCGGAGAGGCAGGCCGCGGAGGTGGAGATGGTCAAGAAGTCGGAGAACGGCATGATCACCCACCCGGAGGTGGTCTTCCCCTGGCAGACCGTCAAGGACGTCCTGGACCTCATGGGGCGCTACCGCATCTCCGGGGTCCCGGTGATCAAGGGCCCGGAAGACCGCAAGCTTCTGGGGATCGTCACCAACCGGGATCTCCGCTTCATGACGGAGAAGGACTGGAAGCTCAAGGTCGAGGAGGTGATGACCAAGGACGATCTGGTGACCGTGACCGCCCCCAACATCACCCTTGAGGAGGCCAAGGCCAAGCTGCACCAGAACCGCAAGGAGAAGCTCCTGGTGGTGGACGACTCCTTCAATCTCAAAGGCCTTTACACCATCAAGGACATCGAGAAGACCGAGCAGTACCCTAAAGCCTCCAAGGATCTCCTGGGGCGCCTGCGGGTGGGGGC
>JAITRL010000043.1 GCA_031288415.1 Deltaproteobacteria bacterium
CTCCCTGGGCGACCGGGACCTGGATGCCTGGGCCCTGGCCAGGGAGGGGGGCTTCACCGGAGGGGCCGTCCTCAACGTCCGCGGGGGCGCCGTCACCGGCTGCCTGCCCCTGATGGCCGACGGGGCCCCTGCCGAGCATGAGGCCGCGGAGACCCTCGCGAGCCTCATCGCCCAGTATTACGGCCCCTCCCATCCCCCTCCCCCGGAACTCCTGCTCCCGTTGAAGCTCCCTCCCGACGAGGAGGCGCCTCTCCTGGAATACCTCCAGGGGATCTCCGGGAAGGCCGTCAAGGCCCTTTGCCCCCGCCGCGGCGATCCGGCGAAGATCCTGGAGATGGCCGCCGAGAACGCCAAGGTCACCCTCACCGAGCGCCTCGCCCGCATGGCCAAGACCAGGGGGGCCCTCTCCGAGCTCAAGGCCAGGCTCTTCCTGGAGAAGGTCCCCCGCCGCCTGGAGTGCTTCGATCTCGCCCACATCCACGGGGAGGCCGCGGCGGCGGGCATGGTGGTCATGGAAGAGGGGGAGTTCCGCAAGAGCCAGTACCGGGTCTTCCGGATCAAGGAAGCGCGGGGCGGGGACGACTACGAGGGCATGCGGGAGGTGATGCGCAGGCGCTTCCGGCCGGGCAAGGATCCCGGCAAATGGCCCGCCCCGGATCTGCTGGTCCTGGACGGCGGCCGCGGACAGACCGCCTTGGCGCTTAAAGCCTTCAAAGATCTGGGCATCTCCCCGCCTCCCCTGTGCGGCATCGCGAAGGACCGCCTCCGCGGCGGCCCTGACCGGATCTTCCTGCCCGGCCGCGTGAACCCCGCTGACCTTAAGCCCGGCTCGGCAGGGCTCCTGATCCTGGCCAAGCTCCGGGACGAGGCTCACCGCTTCTCGCGGGCCTATCACCACGGCATCCGCTCCAGGGAGATGGTCATGTCGGCCTTCTCCGGCATCAGGGGCCTGGGCCCGGCCCGCCTCAAGGCCCTCCTGGGCCTGAGGGAAACCCTCGAGGACCTCGCCGAGGCCCCTGACTCCGAAATCCTCAAGGCCGCGCCTGTCACGCCTGAATCGCTGGCGGAATTCCGCTCGCGGCTCGCCAGGCTCGTCTCCGGCCGCGCCCGCGAGGGCCCGGACGCCTCGGAACCGGCTGAGGGCGCGGCGGAAGCCGCCCTTGCCCCGCCGGACAGCCTGGCTGAGGCCCTCTCCGGGGATGCCTGCGGCTTTCCGCAAGACCCCTCGTCCGACGGCGCCCTTGCCGCGAAAGGAGGCGAGGAAGGCTGAGACTCCGCGCGCGGCATCGCGCCGCAGCCGCCCGCCGCGCCGCGATTTCCGTTCGGCCGCGCTAAACCTGACTGGCGAAAAGCCGGGGAGGAAAACGGCGGGCAGGGAAATGGCAGGATAGAAAAGGGGGATTACAAAGACGGGATTGGAAAGGGCGGGGAGGGAAAAAGGCGGGATTGGAAAAGCCGGGCCGGCGGGAAGGCGAGCGACGCCTTGCTTCTGGCGGCCTGCGGAAGGCCGCGGCCTCGCGGCCCTTGTCAGGCGTAAACGGGGTAAAGCAGCCCGTGCCCTTCCGGCTTCCGGTGGGGGCATCCGTATTCGGAACGCGGGTCCAGTCCCGTGATGTCCCGCGCCGTCTCTTCCGCCAGCTCCTTGGCGGCCTGGAGGCCGAGCTTGCCTTGGGCCTCCCTGACCTGGCCGGCCGTAGCCTTCCGCAGGCGCGGCGAGAGGATGAGGCTCTCGCTTTGGGCCTTGGCCTTGCCTTCGGCGCCCTGGCCGGCTCCTGCCCCCGCGCCTTCCGGGGCGTTTTCCGGGGAGTTCTGGGGAGGGCGGTACTCCGGGCGCGGGTAAAGGGGACCGAGCCGCCCTAAGGTGTTGTAGGAGTTTCTGTTGTCGACCTGCATGGGTAAAGCCCCGCGAGGCTAAAGTCAGGCTTCCGCCGGACGTCAAGTCAGGCCAGATCCTGGCTTGGGAGAGGCCTTCCCGGCGCCGTGACGGCCTTGCCCGGGCCGGGCTTACGCCCGGTCCGGGCAGGTCTTTCAGGCCAGATCTCAGGCAAGGCGTTCAGGCCGGGAGGCCGGCGGCCTCCAGGCGCCGGCGGACTAGAGGAAGTCGCCTCTCTTGAACTTCAGGGCCTCCACCGCGGCCAAGGCCGCAGTCTCTGAGCCCAGCTCCCTGAGCGGCTCGTCCTCGGAAAGCCCTTTGGCCAGGCCGTCCAGGCTGCCCGCCGAAAGCGAAAGCTCCTCGGCCAGCGGGGCGAGATCCTTGAGGGAATTGGCGGGATCTCCCAGCTGGACAGCGTACTGTTCCAAGAGACCCAGGGTCTCCTCTATCTTCCGGGCGGCCTCCTGGGGCGTGGCGGCGGGGGCTGCCTGGGAAGCCGAGTCGGCCTTCAGGAGCGAGAGCTGGAGCTGGGAGAGGCTGTTCCTGGTCAGGAACTCCGACGCGGCGCCTTTGGACTCCCGCGAGCCGGAGAGGAGCTCCGAAGCGGACAAGGCGCCGTTTTCGGAGGCGCCGGGCGCCTGCTCCAAGAGCGCGGCAAAATCCGCCGACCCGGCCTGTTTGGCCCGGGCGGCCGGCGTCTCGTTCTGCGGGCGTAGGAACACCGCTTCGGCTATGCGGTTGGGATCTACTTTCATGGGGGGTCCTCGGATTCCTGGGTTAGGGAGCGGCTCTCTCGCCTGGCGGCCGGCGCTCCCCCGCTCGCGCTGGCGGGCTCGTTTTGCCCGCGCGCTTTTCGGGGGAAATTTTAGCAATATCGGGGCCATATTTCCTGGGCCTGTTTTGCCGATACTGCCCCGCAAGTCCGTCCGCTAGGGTCTTCCTGTCGGCCTTTGGCGCCGCGGATGGCCCCTTCCCTTATTTCCAGCCGACCACCCCGGAAGGGTTCCGTAAGCCGTGCGGGCTTCCTCGGCTGCGGCAGGCCTGCCGGCCCTAAATCCCCCGCAGGAACCGGCCCCTTTCATGCAGTTTTCGGGCCTGCCTGCGGCCGGTTCGCTTCCCCGGCGCGGCCGCCTTGACCCGGCCCCTCCTCGCCCCTGGCCCGTGCCCGGCTGACTGGAACTCCCTGTATATCTCCGCTTCCCGCTTGCCTTCGCCGTCAGAGGGGCCGCCGCCCCCCCGAGACGCGAAAACCCCGGAGGGCGAGATCCCTCCGGGGTTTTCCAAGGCAGTGCCGGGAAAATATGGTCGGGACAACTGGATTTGAACCAGCGGCCCCTGCGTCCCGAACGCAGTGCTCTACCAGGCTGAGCTATGTCCCGATGCTTTGCCGCGCTAAAGCGGGCTTATGTCCCGGAGTTGGAAATATAGTCGGCGGGAGTATCTTTGTCAAGGGGAATCGGCAGGGCCCCTGACGGCGTCTTATTGCGGGATAGCGGTATTTCTGCTACTTTGATTGTGCCCTGATTCGACTTTACCGTGAGGAGGCCGCCATGGCTGACGAAGGCAAGGCCAACCCCGATAAACTGGAAATCCCCGTTCCTGACCGGCCGTTCATGTTGCCGTTGCAGCTTGAAGGACAAGTGTTGCAAAATTTTATTGAACGTCTGCTTAAAACCTAAGTTGAAGTAAATTTTTTGCGAAATGATGTAAAAGAGCTTAAATCAAATTTAGATTCTTTTTTTTATAAACTTGAGGAGAAACTTCACAATAAATTTGAAAAGCAAAATGACAAAATTGAAGAAATAAAAATCAAAATTGGCGTGTTTCAGTCCCCGGCTGACGGCTGCAGAGCCGATGTCAGCGGATTCACGACCCGAGTCGGCAGCCGGGAAGCCGCAGTTCATGGCTTTAAGGAAGAGGCGGGCAGGCTTAAGACGGAAGGTGGCAGGCTTGGGGCCAGAATCGGCATCCTTGAAACCGAGACCGGCGGGCTTCAGGCAGAGGCTGCCGGGCTGACCGCAACGGTTGCCGGGCTTGCGGCCAGAGTCGGCGGCCTTGAAACCGAGTTCGGTGGGCTCAAGGCAGGGGTTGCCGTGCTGACCGCAACGGTTGCCGGACTTAAGACGGAGGTTGCCGGCCTTGCGGCCGGAATCGGCTGCCTTGAAACCGGGGTTGCCGGCCTTGCGGCCAAAGTCGGGGGGCTTGAAACCGGGGTTGCCGGCCTTGCGGCCAGAGTCGGAGACCTTGAACCC
>JAITRL010000004.1 GCA_031288415.1 Deltaproteobacteria bacterium
ATGAAAGAACATTCTCTATATAAAAATTTTACAATGGACACATTATTTGACAATCTTGATATTATAAAAATATGTATTAGAGGTAATAACAAGCCAATTTACAGTGAAATAACAAATAAGCAACGAATATTATATGAAAAATTAGGAGTGACGCCTCCAGTCTAGGTTCCGTCCCCTAATGAGGGAAACTAAGAATTTCGTTCTGCAAAACTGACCCTAGGTATAAAAATCCGGGAGCTTAGGATGACATGACGGATCAGGCGCGCAGGCAAGCTCGGCGCGCGGAGGCGGCGCGGGCCCTGACGGCCGCCCCAGGACTTTCATCCGCGGGAGAGCCGGGCGCGGAGCGGCCGGCCGCGCCGCTTGCCTCTGCCTTCGTTTCAGTCCTTGTCTCAGGCTTTTTCTCGGCCATCGTCTCAACCCTTGTCTCAGGCCTCGCCCCCGGCGAGGCCCCGACCGGAAGCCGGCCTCGCCAACTCAAGTATCCCTGAGGATTTCCGAAGCCTGCCAGGGAGAAGACGTGTTCGTCTCATCCCGAGAGCCTGCGGGAGGATTTCGCGGCATGACCCGCGCGGCGGTCATGATCCTGGGCCGAACTTGCCGCCGCCTTTGCCGGCGTACCGGGCTTCCAGGGCGGATTAGCCTTTGGGGCTTGAGCGGGCCTTGCCGGGTTTGGGCTAAGGCTGCCGGAAACCGCAATTAACCGGGAGGGCCGCCGCGGCACCCCTTTTGAGGGAGGTTCTGCGCGAGCCATAAAGGGGCCCCTGTTCTTCGTCGCCAGGCGGCAAGGCCGTCCGCAGGGTCCGGGCCGCGCTGACCTGGAGGCGCAAGCTGACTGAGCGGCATGGACCTGCCGCTGGCGGGCCGGAAGGAAAAGGCCCTGCCGCGGACTGCAGCGCGGAGCAGGGCGCCCAGACCGAGGCGTCCAAACCGGAACTTATGCCGACTTGAAGGCCCTTCAAGAAGGCGGAAACTCCCGTTCCCTCCTTGTCTTCCGGCGCGCTTTCGGCGGATGCCGCCGCCGCCTGCCCCGGCGGCGGGGAGGATAAGCCGGCCCTTGACCGGCTCTTCCCCCCGCCTTTCGGAAAGGAGCCCCTCCCTTGTGGCCTTACGACCTGACCCTGGGACCTCTGGCAGTCAACCTCTACGGGATTTTCACGGCCCTGGGGGCGGCGCTCGGGCTGTGGGCCCTGCGTTTCAGCGCGCCTTGCGCCGGCTTGGGGACGGGCCTTGCGCGGGACTTGGGGTTCTGGCTGATCCTCTGGGGGCTCATAGGCGCGCGGGCGGCCTACGCGGCTTTTAACTGGGCGGCCTTCGCGGGAAGTCCTCTGAGGCTCCTGGAGTTCTGGTCCGGGGGGTTCATGTTCCAAGGCGGGCTTTTGGGGGGCGCCGGCGCCGCGTGCCTCGCGCTCCGGCGGAAAAAAATCCCCGTCCTCGCGGCCGGCGACGCGCTGGGCCCGGCCCTGAGCCTGGGCCAGGCGGCGGGCCGGGCCGGCTGCCTTTTCGCGGGATGCTGCTACGGGAGGGCCGCCCCTCAGGGGTTTCCTTTCGCCCTGGTTTTCCCTGAGGGCGGCGGAGCCCCGCCAGGAAAGCCCCTTTACCCTGTCCAGGCCATGGAAGGGCTGGGCCTTCTCGTACTCTCCGTCTGGCTCTTCCGGCTTCTCCGGGCAGGGAAGGCGCCCAGGGGCCTGGTTTTCGGGGCGTACTTGGCGGGCGCGGGGCTTCTGAGGCTCGTCATGGAGGCCTTCAGGGGGGATTTCCGCGGGCAGCCCTTTCTGGGGCTCGCGCCCACCGCATGGATGGCGCTCGTCACGGCTGCGGCGGGAGCGGTCGTCATCGCCGCCGCCGTCAGGAGAAGAAAAGCCTCCCCGGCCGGCTCCGGCGGAGACGCCGGAGCGGGCCGGGGAGGCGGGTTTGGCCAGGCGGACCGATTCCGGCCTGCCGGCCGGGATGTCCTAGCGCAGGAAGGCCAAGAGGTCCGGGATTTCCTGGCGCGGGAAGAGCAAGCGAGCCAAGAAGGCCGGGAAGGCCTGGAAGGCCAAGAGGTCAGGGAAGGCTAGGCCGGCTTTGAATTGAGGCGTTTACCGGGCAATCAACAGAGGCGCGGCTTTGAGTCAGAGTCCGGGCGCGGCTGGCGGGGCGCCCTGCGGGCTGCTCGGCCCGAGAGCCCAGAGGGCGCGCCGCCAGGCCGCAGGGCCTGGCGGCGGCAGCGGCCGGCAGCTTTCCCGGCCGCCTGGGGTCAGACGAGTTTCAAGGCGTCGTCCAGGGCCCCGATGATGTCGTCTATATGCTCGATCCCGATGGAGAGCCTCACCAGGTCATCGTGGAGACCGCCCGCCGCCTGGGCGTCGCCCGAGAGCTGGGAGTGGGTGGTGGTGGCGGAGTGGATTATGAGGCTCTTGGCATCCCCCACGTTGGCGAGCAGGCTGAAGAGCTTGATGTTGTCCACCAGCTTGACGGCCGCCTCGCGGCCCTTCTTGAGGCCGAAGACCACCATGCCCCCGGCGCCGTTTTTAAGGTATTTGGCGGCGAGCTTTTCGGCGGGGTCCCCGGGGAGGCCCGGATAGCGCACCCAGGAGACCTTGTCATGGGCCTTGAGGTACTCTGCCGTCTTCAGGGCGTTGGAGCTGTGGCGCTCCATCCTCAAGAACAGGCTCTCGACCCCCTGCAGGAAGATCCAGGCCGCGTCTGGGGCGAGAGTGGGGCCCTGGTTGCGGAGGCCCACGGTCCTCAGGCGCAGGGCGAAGGCGACGGGGGACAGCGGGCCCAGGTCGTGGGCGAACCTCAGGCCGTGGTAGCCGCGGTCCGGCTCGTTGTAGAGGTCGAACTTGGGGTCCTTCCAGTCGAAGCGGCCCGCGTCGACCACGCACCCTCCGATTCCCGCGCCGTGGCCCCCAATCCACTTGGAAAGCGAGTGGATCACCACGTCGGCCCCGTTCTCGATGGGCCTCTGGAGGGCCGGGGTGGAGAAGGTGGAGTCCACCAGGAGCGGCAGGTGGTGTTTCCTGGCCAGCTCGGCGTAGCCGTCGAGGTCGGCCACGTCCAGGACGGGGTTGCCGATCGTCTCCACGAAGACGGCCCGGGTCTTCTTGCCGATGGCCGCCTCGGCCGCCTTGAAGTCGTTGACCGGCACGAAGCGCGCCGTGATGTTGCACTGCTGGGGGAGGATCGCGTCGAACATCGTGTAGGTGCCGCCGTAAAGGTTGACGGCGCTCACGAGCTCGTCCCCGGTCTTGAGGATGTTGGTGATTGTGAAGTACGTGGCGGAGGTTCCGCTGGAGAGGGTGAGGCCGGCGGCGCCTCCCTCGAGGGCGGCCAGCCGCTTCTCCAGGACATCGTTGGTGGGGTTCATGAGCCTGGCGTAGATGTTGCCGAGCTCCTTGAGGGCGAAGAGGTTCGCCCCGTGCTCGCTGTTCCGGAACTGGTAGGCCGTGGTCCGGTAGACGGGCACTGCGCGGGCCAAGGTGGCGGGGTCGGGGACCTGGCCCGCGTGCACGGCCAAAGTTTCCGGGCGGTAGCTGCTCTCTGACATGAGTTGCCTCCTGCGGCTCGCGGCCGCGCGGTAAGGAGCCCGCGCCGGCGGCGCGGCCGGGGGGCTGGGCTGGCCGTGCGGCCTATTCGGTAAAAAAAAAGGCGAAGATCACGGTCTGATCTTCCACCTTCAGGATTCTGATGAGTCGAAAGAGGGGCGCGGCGCCGCGGGTCGGCCCATCCGGGCCCCGAGCCGCGCTATTTGAGCTGCAGGCCGCGCCCCTTATTGGGGGGGGAGAGGGCATGGGGCGCGGCAAGACGTCTGATTATAGGCAGAGGGCTGCCGGGTGTCAAACGAAAACCCGGCAAATACGGCAGGGATCCTGCGGGACAGGCTGGAATCTGGCAGGAATAATAAGGAAAATACTGCGAAAGACCGGCGGGATCAGGCGGGATTCGGCAAAACCGGCCTAAAGCCGGGAAACGGCCGGGCAGGATCCGGCGCGGCTCCGGGCGGCTTTTCATTCATGCGTGGGTCGCGCCGTCCAAGCGGCCGCCAGGGGACGGGGAGGTCGTTCCGCGGCGGGAGAAGCCTAGGGAACGGCGGCGCGGGTCGGGAAACCCCGGATATCGTTCAAGGGCCGGCGCAGGGCCGCGAACGGCAAACCCTGGCGCGGATGGGGATGGGTATGGCGCCCGGCCGGTTGCGGGGGAAGAGGGCCCGCTCAGGCGGATGGCGCAGGCAGGGAAAGAGCGGCTAAAACGCGGCAGGCCTCCGGAGAATGCCTGAAGGCTTCCTGATGCCGCGGGAGAATGTCTGAAGGCTTCCTGATGCCGCGGGAGAATGCCTGAAGGTTTCCGAATTCCGCGGGAGGTCCGGAAGAGGGCTTCCTCATGCTGCGGGAGGCCTGAGAGAGGGGTTGAATCCCGCAGGTGGCCTCAGCGATGCCGCCTGGGGCCGCCTTAGGCCGTCTCCGGAAATAGGCCGGCAAAAAGCCCTCGTAAACGGGAGTCTCCGCCTGAGGCGGCGGAAGGCGGGGAGCGAGGGACAAGCGCCCGTGGTTCCGGATGTTTCCGGGGAAAGCTCCGCGCTTTGGACTTGAGCCGCAGGCCGGAAGGTCCGGCGCGCGAGCCGCTGCGCCGCGCCGTCGTCTTGAGCCGCGCGCCCTCGCCGGGTATAATTCCAGTCGAATCAAACGGGAAGAGCGGCCCGCGCGCGGGCCGCGGAAGGGCTGGCAAAGGAACGTGGAAGCCTTGACGACGGCAGGTTTCGCGGCGGAAGAGCCCGGAGGGGGCGGGGGACCGGCAGGGAACGGGGCTTCCGCGGCCCGCAGGGCCCGGGGCGCCCTGCGCGGCCTGATCCCAGGCTCCGGGCAGGCCCCGGCAGGCGTTCGGGAAGAGCCGCCGGCCGCTGCCGGCCTGCTGGACTGGTGCCTGATCATGGCGGCTTTCGCCGCGGTGGCGGCATCCTATGTGGCCTACATGGCCCGCATAGGCGAGATCCTTCACGCCGACATCGCGACAGAGATCCTGACCGGGCTGGAGATCGCAAGGCAGAAGACAGTCTTCCTGAAGGACTGGTACCACTCGACCGAGCTCTTCCTGGTCAGGACCCCGCTCTTCGTCGCCCTGTGGAGCCTGGCGACGGACGGCATCCTTGACGCCTACAGGCTGGCGGTGGCCACGGACCTGGCCATCGTTATCGCCGCCTTCCTATACATGACGAAAAGACTCGGGGCAGCCCCCAAGACGGCGGCCCTGGCCATGCTGGCGTTCTTCGGGGCGCGCACCTACGAGTCAGGATACGGCACCGGGCTGGGGGGGGCGTCCTACGGGACCATGTGCGCGACCGTCTTCCTGATCCTCGGGCGCTGCGCCGCGGCGCGCCTGCGGAAGGAAAACGGCCTCGACAGGGCCGTGACCGCGGCCATAACGTTCATGGCCTTCGTCTTCGGGCTGTCGAGCCTGAGGTTCCTGGCCGTGGTCTTTCTCCCGCTCCTCACGGTCCACGTCGGCATGAAGCTCTGGTCAAGGCTTCCCCAGGCGTGGGCCGGGGACAGGATGCTGCGCCTGATCCTCGCCTGGACCGCCTTGAGCGTCCTCGGGTGGGCACTCACCTCGCGCCTGATACTTCCCAGGGGCTTCGGGCCGGTGGACTATCAGTCGAGCCTCGCGAACGGGCTGGGGTACATCGCCTCCGAGAGCCTTCCGATGCTCCTCAAAGAGCTGTTCCGCCACAACCCGGTCTTCAGCGTGACCGAGCCTTTCAGGGCCTTCACCCTCGAGGGGGCCAACGGCCTGTTGTGCCTCGCCTTTTTCGTCTCCTGCGCCAAAGGGATCGCCGGCCTGTCCCGCCCCCTGCGGCCGGCGCGGGGGGAGGCCTCCAGGTTCCTGGGCCTGTCCGTGATCGCCGCCGTGACGGCCCTGTGCCTCTTTCAGCTCGCCATCAACCTCCGCATCAGATACCTGGTCTTCCTTTACCCGCTCCTGGCCCTGGCGGCCGCTTTCCGCCACGCGGACCTTTCCGCCTCAAGGCCGGCCCGGGGCCGCGCCCTTCTGGCCCTCACCGCCGCGTTTTGCGCGGTGAACGCGCTGTGCAACATCAAGGCCCTGGATTTCTGGCGGGAGGACAACATCTCCCGGGTGTCCGTGCGCCGCGCAGGCGAGATAGAGGACTCCCTGGCGCGGCACGGCTTAAGAAGGGCCTACTCCCTTTACTGGAACTCCAGCAGCCAGACCGTGCTGACCGACGGGAGGACGGAGATCATGGCTGTGACGGGCGGCATGAGGCCGTTTCTTTATCTCGCGCCCTACGATGCCTATTCTCCCTCAAGGGCCGGGGAAAGGACGGCCTTCGTGCGCATAGACCAGCCGGTGGACAAGGAGCTTGAGGAGCTGCCGCAGTTCAAGCTGACCGGCTTCGACGTCCTGGCGAAGGCGACGGAGACGGAGGTGATACCTGACCCGACGGCCGACGTGGTGATTTACTATTTCGACCATAACCCCTTCACGTTTCCCCCTGGCCACGATCCAAGGCATGACCGCGCGAAGGCGGGCCGCTGACGAGCAAGGGCCCGCCGAAGCGGCCCGCCGGAAGGGCGCGGGATGGCTTGACGGGAGCGGCCTTGCGCCCTTGAAAGCGGCAGCCCCGCAAAGGTATAATGCCGCATTGCCGGAAGAGGCTTCAGCCGCCGCGAACAGGCGCGAATGAAGGGGAGGGGGCGCGCGGTCCCGGGCCGGGGCCCGGGCCGGAAAGGCAGGCTCAAGGCTCCGGACGTCAATTCGCGCCAAAGGCCCGAACCCGGCCGTCTCAGGAACGGGCGGCAATCCTTGGATCGGGAAGCTTCTGAAGATCCGGGGAAACCGGGAAAATTCGGAAAATTCGGAAGATCCGGATAAGCCGGAGGATCAGGGGGCCGGAAATCCGTACGGGCAAGCAGGCGCTTGACAGGCCCGCCGTCTTTCGGCATGGCCGGAAGGCCGCAAGGGGCCGCAATGGCGCGAAAAGGCCCGGGACAAGGAAGGATCGGGTCAGGGGATGGCCGAGACTGCTGCTGTTGAGAGACGGGCAAAGGGCCCGGGCGAGATCGTCGAGGGCGCGGCGGCGGCCCTGTGCGTGATCGTCACCGCCGCGGCATACCTGGTCTACATCCTCGACAGCGACTTGCTTATGACGGCAGAGCAGGCCTCGGACATCCTGGCGGGCATGGAGATGCTCCGCCAGAAGGCGCTCTTTCTGCGCGACTGGTTTTACGCTGACGAGACGTTCAGCCTCAGAAGCCCTTTGGCCGTCGCCTTCTTCGGAATCTTCACGGGCGGCTCCATGCAGTGGGCGCACAGGCTGGGGGTCTTTCTCGAGCTCGCCGCCGAGATCCTCGCCCTGACATATCTCATGAGGCGCATTGGCCTGAGGGGGAGGCCGGCGGTTCTCGCAGCCGCGCTGTTTTTCGGCGCGCGGTCTTACCCGTCGGGCCTCGCCTGCGGCATGGGATTCTCCCGTGACGCCTCATTCCTCACCGCCATGTTCCTGGCGCTGGGCTATTGCGCGGCCGCCTCCCAGGGGATCCGCGGCAGGGCCGAGCGGATTCTCAGGTTCGCGATCCCTGCGGCGGCCTTCCTGTTCGGCCTGTCCTCGATCATTGCCTTCGCCCTGCTCTTCCTGCCGCTCCTTCTCCGCGGGCTGTGGAGGGCGGCCGCGGGGGAAGATGCTCCCCGCCCTCCCAAAGGCGATATCCTGGGGGAGATAGCCGTCTGGAACGCGTGCTTTCTGGCGGGTTACCTCATTTTAGTCTACTCGGTTGTCCCGCGGGGCCTCGGGCCGGCGCTGCTCGCTTCAGGCGAGAGCGTCGGCCTTTATTACGCCGCGGCGGCCAACGTCCCTCACCTTTGGGGGGAACTCGCCGAAGGGACCCCTCTGAGGTTCGTGGCAGGCGCCAAGGCCTTCGCTTCCCTCGGGTGGCTGGCCGGCATGTCCTTTGCCGCGCTCGCGGCCCTCACGCTCTGGAAGACCCCTTGGGCGGTGAGAAGGGCCCAGGGCCCGGACGGGGACGCCCTGCGGGCCCTCGCCTTCTGCCTCGCCGCCGCCTTCCTGCTCATGGCCGTGCACCTGGGGACCGACAACGCCTCAGTCCGGTACCTTCTCTATCTTTATCCCTTCGCGGCCCTGCTCTTGGCTTCCCTCTACCGGAGGCTTTCAAGCGAAAACCCCGGCCTTGCGCGCCTGCTCTTCTGGGGACTGGCCTTCGCCGTATTCGTCAACGGCGCCAATAACATAGCACAGCTGCCGCGCCAGACGGGCGAGGGGAAAAGCTTCGCGACCGCGCGCCACGCGGGGGTGATACTGGAAGTTTTGGCCTCCCAGGGAGTCCGCAGGTTTTACGGGCTCTACTGGGACTCCTACAACCTGGAAGTCCTGGCGGATGGGCGCGTGAAGGCCGGCGCCGTGGACGGCTACATGCGGCCGTTCCTTAAGAACGCCGCGCTCAGAAGCTACGCTCCGGGCCCTCCGGACGAGAGGACGGCCTTTGTGCTCTCCCTGAACCCCAGGCCCTGGGCAGAGCCCATCCTGAACCTCCAGGACCCCTCTGTCCTGGAGACGGCCGAGGGCGTGATAGAGCTCGCCGATCCCTACAACCCTGTCCGGGTCTACGTCTTTTCCGGCAATCCCTTCACCTTCGCGGCGGCGGCCGGCAGGGGGCCGGCCAAGCCTCAGGAAGGCAACGGAGGGAAGGGCGGCGGCCGCCAAAAGGCCGATGAGAGCGAAGGCACGGAAAAATCTGGAGAAGCGAAAAGGCCTGGAGACGGCGCCGGTCCCGGAGAGCCAGGAAGGCCGGGAGCCGATGCCGGCCTTGGAGAGCCGGGAAGGCCGGGAGCCGATGCCGGCCCCGGAGAGCCGGAAAAGCCTGGAGAGGCAGGAACCCCGGCAGAGCCGGGAAGGCCGGGAGAGGCAGGAACCCCGGCAGAGCCGGGAAGGCCTGGAGACGGCGCCGGCCCCGGAGAGCCGGGAGGGTCTGGAGACGGGGGGGCCGGAACCGACGGCGCCGAACACGGGTATCCGGCCGCTTCCTTCCAGGAAGGCGGGGGAGCGGCGGCAGGGGCCGCCCGGGGCCTTGCCGCTCATGGCGACGGCCCCGGCTTCAGTCAGGATCCGAGGCCTGGCGCCGAAGCGGATGCGGGTGACCGGCCATGAGCGCGGGCTATCGGGCGATGGCGGTCAGGAGGGCCTGGCTTCAAGGGCTCAAGTATCTTGACAGCTCCCTTACCGCTCTGTCCCTGGCCGCCGTGGCGGCCGCGTACCTTCTGTACATCCTCAATACGGATCTTCTGATGACGGCAGGGCAGGCCTCGGACGTGCTGGCCGGCTTCGAGATGCTCAGGCAGAAGACTTTCCTGCTGAAGGACTGGGTCTACTCAAGCGAGGTCTTCACTCTCAGAAGCCCGCTTTTCGTCGCGTTTTCCGCGCTTTTCACCGACAGCGTGATCTGGGCGCACAGGCTGTCGGTCGTCTTTGAGCTTGCGGCCGAATGCGCCGCCCTGGCCTATATGCTCAGGAGGCTCGGGCTCCGGGGAAGGCCGGGGCTGCTCGCAGCGGCGCTGTTTTTCGGGGCCCGTTCCTACCAGTCCGGCATGTTCTGCGGCATGGGATTCTCGCAGGATGCATCGTTTCTCACGGCGTTCTTCCTGACTTTGGGTTACTGCGCCGCCGTGAGGCAAGGCATCCGCGGCAAGGCGGAGCGGATCCTCAAGTTCGCCCTGCCTCCCGCGGCGTTCCTGTTCGGGCTGTCCTCCGGAGCGCTTTTCATCCTTCTTTATCTCCCTGTGCTGGCATGCTGCGCGTACCGGGCGGCGCCTGTTTTCGGCAAGAGCCCCGCAGGCGGCGCGCCCGGCCCGCGGCCGCAAGCGGGACAGGCTGAAACGGGCGCCGCTGAAACGGCGGAAGGCCCCGGCAAGTCTGACCCGGCCGCCCGGAACGCCGGCGCGGCGGAGGGCGCCGCCGAGGCCGCGCCCGGGGCAAGGAATGGCGCAGGGAGCGGGAAAGCCGCGAGGCGGGGGAAGGCGGCTCCGCAGGCCCCGGAGACGGCCCTTCTGAAGGAGGCCGCCCTGTGGGCGGTCCTTTGCCTGGCAGGTTACCTGCTTCTCACCGTCACGGTCGCCGTGCACGGCATGGGGCCCGCGCTCGTCACCGCCGTGCCGTCCGCCGGCTTTCGCGAGGCGGCGGCCGCGAACCTGCCGGCGCTCCTGGGCGCCTTCGTGGACGGCACGCCCCTCCTTTTCATCAAAGGCGTGGCCCTCATCAGGTCCTGGGGCTGGGTCGCGGGCTGGTCCTTCCTCTTTTTCATGGGATACGCGGCGTACATGACTCCCAGGGCCGCGCGGGAGGCGGAGGGGCCGTGCGGGGAGGCTATCCGGACCGCCCTCGCGTGCCTTTTCTCGGCCTTCGTTTTCACCGTCGTCCATCTCCGGGCCCCGCTTGTCACGGACAGGCACCTGCTTTTTCTCTACCCTTACGCGGCCATCCTCCTGGCCTGGCTGTACCGGTCCCTGGCGAGGGTCAACCCGGGCCTCTCCAGGCTGCTTCTCGCCTGCATAGCCTTCACGGTCGCGACGAATTCCGTCAACGCCGTCACGACGCTGGATCTCCAGGCCGAAATCGCCCCGAGCCGGGCCACGAACAAGCATATCGCCGCGATTGAGGAGATTCTGTCCGGGCGCGGGGTCAGGCGGGTCTACGCCCTCTACTGGGACTCCTACAACCTGGAGGCGCTCAGCGACGGGCGCCTCAAGGCCGCTGCAGTGGACGGCCGGATGCGCCCTTACCTCAGCAACGCTTCGCTGCTGAATTACGACGAGTCGACGGCGGGGGAGAAGGCCGCCTTCGTGCTGTCCGTCGCGCCCAGGCCCTGGGCTCCCGCTAACCTGAACCTTCAGGACGGGTCGCTCCTGGAGACCGCGGAAGAGACGTTCCGGATAGACGATCCGGAAAATCCCGTCATCGTCAGCGTATTTTCGCGCAACCCCTTCACTTTCGCCGCCTCGGCGGAAAGGGCCCTTTCGGCTTCCCTGGAGGAGGGGGGCCTCGGCGGTCCCTGGCTTGATCCCGAGCCTGCAGGGCCGGCGGGGCAAGGCGGGGCAGGCCCGGCCGGCGCCTCCGGGCCTGCGGCCGGAGAGCCCGGAACCGCGGCGCCCGGAACTTCCCCGGCGGCCGCTGGAGGCCCGGAAGCGGGGGCGGAAGGGGCGGCGGCGCCTGGTACGGGCAGGCCGCCTTCGGTCGCCGAGGCCGGGAGGGCGCCTGAGGCGGGGGGGGCTGGCGGAAGTTCCGACGAAGGCCCCGGAGGGGCCTCCGGCGGGAGTTCCGGCGGAAAATCCAGAGTCGGAGAGCCTTCTGAGCCTCCCGTGCCGGCTCCGGCGCCGTCAGAGGGGAGGTAGGCCGGAAAGTGCCCGCGCTTTCAGGAAGTGCCCCCCGCGGCTCATGCCCGGCGCCGTTCGGCGTCTCTGCCCCGCTCTCGCGGGCGGCAGGGCATCTGGACCGGCTCCTGATTCTCGCGGCGGTCGCGGCCGTCGCGGCGAGCTACGCGGCGTACCTTCGCGACATGGGAGGGCTTCTGCACTCCGACGTGGCGACCGAGATCCTGACCGGCAGGGAGATGTTCCGGCAGAAGACGATTTTCCTGTCGGAGTACTACCACTCCACCGAGCTTATCCTCTTGCGGTCCTCCCTGATCATGGCCCTGTGGACGTTTGTCACGCGGGACATGCTCGACACGTTCCGGCTGTCGGTCGTTACCGAAGTCGCGCTCCAGTCAGTCTGCTACGTTTACGCCGCCAGAAGGCTCGGGCTGTCGCCCTTGGCCGCGGCGATCGGTCTTCTGGCGTTTTTCGGGGTCCGGGGATACGGGAGCGGCAGGATGTGCGGGCTGGGGGGCGCCTCCTACGGGGTCATGCACTGCGCGGTGTTTCTGATCCTGGGCTACTGCGCCGCCGCGAGGTCCGGCAGGCTCGCGCGGGCCGACCAGGCCGCGCGGCTCATAATACCTGTGCTGGCCTTCTTTTCCGGGCTTTCCAGCCTGCGGTTCATCGCGGCGATACTGGGGCCGCTGCTCATGGCCCACTGCGCGGCGAAGCTCTGGACCCCTCTTCCGCGGGACTGGGCGGGCGACGCGCTCCTCAGGGAGATCCTGTTCTGGACGGCAGTCTGCGCGGCGGGCTGGATCATCACCGTGCAGGCGGTGATGCCGCGCGGCTTCGGGCCCATGAGCTACGGGACGTCCGCGCTGAACGGGCTCGCGGTCAACGCGGCCGAGTCGGCTCCCGCCCTCGCGCGGGACGTGGCGGCGCTCAATCCCGTGGCGAGGGCGGGCGCGGGGCTCAGCCCCCTTTCCGCCCGCGGCGCCTCCGGGCTCCTGTGCGCCGCCTTTTACGCCGCCTGCGCCTGGGGGATCGCGTGGACGCGGAAGCCGTACCTGCCGGCGCGCCGGGCCGCTTACGCATTTCTGCTGATGTCAATTTGGCCTCCGGCGCTGCTCATGCTCGTCATGTTCCCGCCCGGCGAGATGACGGTGAGGTACCTCTTCAACGCCTACGTGCTTCTCGCGGCGGCCGCCGGCTTCCTTTACGAGGACCTGCGGTCGTTCCGCCCGGCGCTGGCCAGGGCCTTTCTGGTCCTGTGCTGCTCCCTGTGCGTCTTCAACTCTTTTGCCCTGATCCGCGAGATTCCGGGCTTCGCGGCCAGGAACCCCTCCGTTTACGCCATAAGGCACCTGGACGACGTCGGGGAGTCCCTGCGCCGCCACGGCCTGGACAAGGCCTATTCGCTGTACTACCAGTCGACGGTCCAGCAGGTGCTCACCGACGGGCGCTACGAGGTCTGGCCGGTGCTGGGAGACATGACTCCAGCCAAGTATCTTGTCAGGTACGACGTCTACGATCCGGGGCGGGCCGGGGAGAGGGCGGCCTTCATCAGGATCGAGCCCCCGCTTCCGTACCGGATCCCGCCGAACGTCATCAACACAGTCACGGACGAGAGCCTTCTCGCCGGGGCGGCGGAAAGGGAAGTCCTGCCCGACCCCGAGGTTTCGGTCGAGATCTTCTATTTCGACCGCAACCCCTTCGTCTTTCCGCCGGGCCACGATCCGGCGGCCGACTACGCCGGGCGATGATTCCGGCGAGGGCCCGGCATCGCCGCAGGCGCGCCTCGCCGCGGCTCCGGCGCGGGCGCCGCGGCCCTGGTCCGCGTCATCTTATCGGCCTGGGCATGTATCTCAAGGCCTAGGGCCGCAAAGCGGCCTGTAAAGAGCCCAGGCAGGCGACGGGTTCTCCAAGGCGCCGGCCCGCGGGCGTACCTCACGTTCCGGGTTCCCGGTGAAGCGCCGGAAGGCGCCGCCGGGCGCCGGCGCGGCTTCAGGGAGCCAAACGGAAGCATGGCGGATTTTACAACTATTTAACAATCCGCCGAATCACATTTTACAGGGGCGGCGTAAAACCGTGCCCATGAGCTTGGACCACAGGTTAAACTTTGTTTTCAAGGCGCTGACCTTCGTCGCGGCCTTGAGCATCCTGGGCATTGTCATGGGGATCCTCATCGTGATCCTCATGGAGTCGATCCCTGCCCTGGACCGGTTCGGCGTGCTCGGGTTCCTGGGCGGCCGGGACTGGAACTACTCCAAGGAGATCTACGGCGCCCTGCGCCCGCTTGTCGGGACCGCCATCTCCACCGGGATCGCCCTTCTGGTGGCCGTTCCCCTCTCGCTGGGAACGGCGGTTTTCCTTACCGAGATCTGCCCGCACAGGCTGCGCGGGGCGATAGGGGCGGCGATCGAGCTTCTGGCGGCGATTCCCAGCATAATCTACGGGATGTGGGGCCTGTTCGTGCTCGCGCCCTTCCTTGACGAGCATTTCCAGCCGCTGGCGGGCAAAGTCCTCGGGAGCGTGCCCTTAATCGGGGGGTTCTTCCTCACGAGGTCGGCGGGCGGGGTGAACCTCTTCACCGCGTCGCTGGTCCTGGCGGTCATGATCATACCCTTCATCACCAGCATCGCCCGCGACGCCTTCAGCCAGGTCCCGGACGTGCTCAAGGAGTCGTCATACGCGCTGGGGGCCACCCGCTGGGAGACGGTGAAGAAGGTGATCTCGGCGTCGGCGGCGACGGCCGTGGGCGGCGGGGTGATCATCGCCATGGGGCGGGCCCTGGGCGAGACCATGGCGGTCGCCTACGTGATCGGCAACCGTCACGCGGGGCTTGACTCCCTCTTCAGCCCGTACACGACCATAACCTCGGTCATCGCCAACGAGTTCAACGAGGCGGGCGGCATACAGCTGAGCTCGCTGTTCACCCTGGCCCTGGTCCTTTTCATCGCGAACTTCGTGGCGCTGGGGATAGGCAGGCGGCTCGTGAAAGGCAAGTACCAGTGAGCGGCATCGCCAAAAGGAAGCTGAGCAACTCCGTCGCCATGGGCATATCAGTCCTGTGCGCGGCGATAGGGCTGGGCCTGCTTTTCCTCATACTGTACGACGTAGTGAGGCACGGGCTGAGCTCCTTCGGCTGGACCCTGTTCGCCAAGGATCCGGCGCCTCCCGGCATGGCCGGGGGCGGGCTCAGGAGCGCTATCCTGGGCCAGATCCTGCTGACGGCCGCCGCCCTGCTCGCCGGGGTGCCGACCGGGGTGCTCGCCGGGACCTTCCTGTCCGAGTACGGCAGGAGCCTGAAGCTTTCCAAGATCATCTCCGCCGTGTCCGACATGGCCGTGAGCATCCCTTCCATCGTCACGGGAGCCTTCGTTTACGCCATACTGGTCAAGCCGTTCGGCGGCTTCAACGGCTGGGCGGGCGCGGCGGCCCTGGCGATCATAGTCCTTCCCGTCATCGTGCGCACCACCGAGAGCATGACCTCCATGGTGCCCTGGAGCCTGCGGGAGGCGGCCTTCGCCCTGGGAGCCCCCTACCACAGGGTGATCGTGGGCGTGGTGTGGCGCGCCGCCGCGGGGGGGATCTTCACCGGGGTGCTGCTCGCGGCCGCCAGGGCCGCCGGCGAGACGGCTCCCCTGCTTTTCACCTCTTTCAACAGCGGGCACTTCTCGCTGAACATGAGCAGGCCGGTCCCTTCGCTTACGGTCACCATCTACCAGTACGCGGCTTCGCCTTACGAGTCCTGGGTGGCTCTCGCCTGGGGGGCGGCCCTGGCGGTAACCGCGGCGGTGCTGCTCCTTAACGTCACCGGCAGGGTGATGATCGGGCTCAAGCAGAGGAGGTAGCGGGGGGCCGGCCGCCTGCCCGGTTTGAGGGATCTTCTCCCGGCTTCTGGAGGCTCCGCGGGTTTCCGGGTCATGGGTGTCACGGGTCGTGGGTCGTGGGTCATGGATCATGGGTCTTCGCCGGCACAGGCGGGGAAAGGCGCGCGGGCGGGCTTAGCCGCTCAGGGCGGGGAGGCCGGCGGCGCCGGACGGGCCGGGGGCCTCGGGAGGCTTGACAAGGATGGATCTTCTGACCGTCAACAACCTGAATTTCTATTACGGGTCCAACAAGTCCCTGGATGACGTGTCGCTCCCCATCCGCCGCAACTCCGTGACCGCGCTCATAGGCCCTTCAGGCTGCGGGAAGACCACGCTTCTCAGGTGTTTCAACCGCATGCACGATCTTTACCCGGGGAACCGCTACGAAGGCGAGATCCTGATGGACGGCCGCAACATCCTCGACAGGAGCGAGGATCTCATCAGCCTCAGAAGCTCGCTCGGCATGGTCTTCCAGAAGCCCACGCCGTTCCCCATGAGCGTGTTCGACAACATCGCCTACGGCCTCAGGCTCCGCAGGATCCGCAACTCTGCCCTCATCCGCGACAAGGTGGAGAAGTCCCTCAGGCAGGCCGCCCTCTGGGAAGAGGTCAAGGACAGGCTCAAGGAGAGCGCGCTCGGGCTTTCGGGGGGCCAGCAGCAGAGGCTGGTGATCGCGCGGACCCTGGCGGTGGACCCTGAGGCGGTCCTGTTCGACGAGTCGACCAGCGCCCTGGATCCCGTCTCCACGCAAAAGATTGAGGATCTCATGATCGAGCTCAAGAAGGCGGTGACCATAGTGGCGGTCACCCATAACATGCAGCAGGCCGCCAGGGTATCGGACTACACGGCCCTCATGTATATCGGAAAGCTCGTGGAATACGACAGGACCGAGGTGATCTTCACGAAGCCCAAGCACAAGATGACCGAGGAGTACGTGCTGGGGAAGTTCGGCTGAGCTTGGCCGGCCTTGGGTTCCGGCCGGCAGGGCCGGCAGGGGAGACGGCAGCGGGGAACGCCGGTTCTCCTGCCGGCCCGGGGGCGGGCCTTGGCGGGCTTCCGCCGCCGGGCGGAAAGGCGGCTAGACGGGGCGCCGGGGCCCTTTGCCCGAACGGGAGAAGGCGCGCCGGAATCCTGGCTACGCCGGGATAAGGCGCGCAGGCGCGCCGCAGCGAGAGGCGGAAGGAGGGACCGATGCCGGCGGTGGATGAGAGGCTGAGGAAAATCAAGGTCAAGGCCGCGGAGATGAGTTCCCACGTCGTGGAGATGTACGGCGCGGCCATCAGGGCGGTGGGCGCGCACGATCTCACCCTTGGCGGGGCGGTCAAGGAACGGGATGACCGCGTGGACGATCTGGAAGTGGAGCTTGAGTCCATGTGCCTGTCCATGCTGGCCCTTCACGCCCCCAAGGCCTCGGAGCTCCGCTACGTGGCGGCGGTGCTGCGGCTGATCTGCGATCTTGAGAGGGTGGGGGATCACAGCGCCATCATGGCCTCGTCGATCTTCAGGCACGACTACCGACCTCTCTTGGACAGGCTGCCTGACTTTGATAAGATGGCGGCAATGGCGGGGGAAATGCTCAAGGATGCGGCCGAGTCGTTTTTCACGACGGATCCGTCCAGGTATCCCGCGCTTTGCGGTGAGGACGAGGTGATAGGCAGCCTCCAGACCGGGCTCAACCGCAGCCTCGTGGAGCTTATCACCAAGGACCCGTCGGGGGCGATCGATGCCGTCTCCCTCATAAACGTTATCCGCCGCGTGGAGCGGGTGGCCGACCACGCGAAGAACATAGCCGCGCTGGCCCCTTACCTGGCCGACGGCACGGTGGTCAGGCACGGCGGCGCACGGGTGAAGGATGCGGATACTACTGATTGAGGACGAGCGGGAGCTCAGGGAGCTTCTCGAGTACGGGCTCTCCAGGCTCAACTACAAGGTGACGGCGGCAGCCAACGCCAACGACGCGCTTATCATGGTCGAGGAGACGGTGCCGGACCTGATCCTGCTGGATCTGATGCTGCCCGGGCTGCAGGGCCTGCAGTTCCTGGACATCATCCGCCGCAAGAACCAGGCCGTGCCGGTCATCATCATCTCCGCCAGGACGGGCGAGGATGACATCATCAAGGGCCTCGAGCACGGGGCCGACGACTACCTGCCCAAGCCTTTCAGCATGAGACTCCTGGAGGCCAAGATCAACGCCTCCTTCCGCCGGGCCGGGCGCGGCCAGCAGGCCGACTCGGAGAAGATCTCCAGCGGGGGCGTCACGGTCGATCCCGAGTCCCGCAGGGCCACTTCAGGGGACGAGGTCCTGCAGCTCACCCAGAAGGAGTTCGACCTGCTGAGCCTCTTTCTGCGGAGGCCCCAGAAGGTCTTCACCCGCAACCAGCTGCTGAACATAATCTGGGGTTACGAGGTGGAGCTCGTCAGCCGCACGGTGGACGCCCACGTGGCCATGCTGCGCAAGAAGCTGGGCCCCAGGGGCTCCAACATCAAGACGCTCCCTAAGATCGGATACCTCTGGGCCGATGACGGCTGACCGGGGACGGGAGGCGCGGCCGCAGGGAAGAGCCTGCGGCCCGGGATGGCCCGCGGGGCCCCGCATGGCGGGGGTGCGGCAGGGGGCGCCGGCCCTGCCGCGCATGACAGGCCGGATCAGGACATGGCTCGGCCTTCCCCGGGGGGCCGGCCGGGACGGGAGAGCGGACAAGCCCAGTGATATCGAAATACAGGATATTCCTGCTCATCTTCGTTCCGGCGGCTCTCATGCTTGCCGCAGGGACGATCCTTTTCCAGGAGAAGAACAAGGCCCTGAGCGCCGATCAGTTCGAGTCCCTCCTGAAGAACCAGTGGCTCCTGGTCTCCCTGCTGGAGGCCCAGGGGGCCGCGGACGGCGAGGCCTTCCGGAAGATCGCCGACGGCACGGGCCTGCGGATCTCCCTGATCAGGAGCGACGGGGAGGTCCTCTTCGACACCTCCTCCGACGGAAGCCTCGAGAGCCACGCCGACCGGCCGGAGATCAAGGCGGCCTTCGCCGGGAAACCCACCATGGCCATGCGGCGGAGCGGCACGACCGGAACGGCTACCATCTACTACGCCGAGAAGCTTGCTTCCGGCTCGGCGCTCAGGGTGGCCTACCCGGCGGAATATTACGAGCGGGAGGAACGGGCGCTCCTGAGCCATGCCTTCGGGGGGCTTTGCGCGCTTGCCGCCGCGGCCGCCGCCTTCGCGCTCTTGGTCTCCCGCCGGGCGGCCTTGACCATGCGCGAGCTGGGCAGGGCGGTCGAGGCGGCCAGAGGCGGGGGCGAGGCCGAGGCCAGCTTCGGCAGCGAATGCCTGGACGGGGCGCTCAACTCCCTGTCCGCCGCCACGAGGAGGCTCAGGGAATTGGACGCCGAGAGGGAGGCTTTGAACCGCCGGCTGGAGTACATCCTCGCCAACATCAGCGACGGGGTGATACTTTTCCGCGGGGAAGACATCCTGTACTCCAACCCGAGCGCGGAGCGGGTCCTGGGCGCGGAGATCCCGCGCGCGGTCAGCGAGGCCGGCGACCCCGCGCTCATCACCCTGCTGGAGCGGCTGGCGACAGGGGGCGACGGCGGCCGGATCCTGGCCGGCGGCAGGCAGCTCAGCGTATCGGTGGCCGGCGAGGGGGCCGGGCCGCCCGATGAGCCTCCGGGGGCAGGCCAGGCCGAAAGCGGGGGCAGGGTGGTCATCCTGCACGACCTGAGCGATCAGGAAAAGTACGGGATTTACAAGTCGGATCTCGTCTCGAACATATCCCACGAGCTCAAGACCCCGCTGGCGGTGATCCTCACGGCCTCCGAGGTGACCCTCAAGGATCCGGGAATGCCCGAGGACAGGCGCGCGGGCTTTCTGGAGACCATACGCCGTAACGTCCTGAGGCTGTCCGCCATACTGGATGATCTCAATTACCTCCAGAGGCTCGAGACGGTGGACGAGGCCGCCGGGGCCGAGGCGGACCTGTCCGAGGCCATGTCCGAGGCCCTCTCGGAGGCCAAGGACCTCGAGGGTTACAGCGGGAAAAAGATCGAGCTTGAGTCCGACGGGGGCAACGTCGCGATCTACGGCCCGCACCTGGTCAGCGTGGCCGCCAATCTTCTGGCCAACGCCGTAAAGTATTCCAAGGACGATCTCGTGAGGGCGAAGGCGGTCTCCGGGGGAGGGACAGTCACGATCGAGGTCGAGGACGGCGGTCCCCCGATACCTCCCGCAGAGCGGGAGAGGATCTTCGAGAGGTTCTACTCGCTTTCCAGGTCCCGCAACCGCGACAAGTCCGGCTCCGGGCTGGGCCTTTCCATCGTCAAGCACATAGCCATGATTTACGACGGGGAAGCCGCGGTCTTCGAGAACGGGCGCGGCGGCAACACCTTCCGCGTGAGGCTCAAGGAGAGGGGCCGCCTCTCCCCTGAAGAGGATGAGTCCCGGCCGGAAGGCCCCGAGAGCCCCGGAGGCGCGCCGGATCGCGCGGGCCCCTCAGCCCCCGCCGCCGCTCCGGGCCCTTCAGGCGCGTCGCCCGTAGGCCCTCAGGCAGACGGGCCCGGCGCCGAGGACGGCGGAGGCAAGGGTTCCGGAGAAGCCGGGGGGCAGGGGGGCCAAGGCGGCGGCTCAACCGGTCCTGATTACTCCGGTAAGCCGTGACGGCTGGGTTTTCGCTTCCTGCGGAGAGCCGCGCGGTTGACTGCCCCGTCCTTGCGGGGCACGGGAAAATGATCGCCGAGGGCGTCCGCGGCCTCAGCGGCAGGCGTTATGTCCTGATTTTCCCGTATCTTCCCTGAATCAAAGGGATCATCTCATATTTTTCCCGCGGGCAGGTCAAAGCCGCCTGCAGGCTTCAGGCTGCCGCGCGCCTTCCGACGGCCATAGCCTTCAAGGTACGCCATGCCCGGATGCCGGAAAAAGCTTTCCGGCCCGGGCCGATCGTACGGTACAGCCTCATGAACCGCCGCCCTGTACGCCGCGGATCAGCAGGCTCAAGAGAGTAACGCGCTCCCCGTCCGCATTTCCGCGTCTCCAGGCGGCCAGGCCAAGGCGCCGCCGGCTAAGCCTGGGACGCAACTACAGCGCGGCAGCCGCCGTCAAGACGGGCCGCGACGGAGGGAATCCATGCTCCGCACCCTTGCCAGGGTCTTTTCGATCCAATCCTTCTCGAACGCGATCATTTCCGACCGGCCGATTTCAGCCCCGCTCCGGGCACCGGGACATCCCCGTTCGGGCTCGGTGACCCTCAGGATCCTTAAAAGCTTCATTTCTTCGGTTGTCACCCCAAGGTTTTTCGCGGCCCCCGTGTTCGCGGCGTTCGCTTTCGCGCTCCCGTTCTTCGGGATCCAGCTGGGAGCGGCCGCAGAGGCAGCGGACGTGAACGGGGCCGGGGCCTCGTTCCCTTATCCCATCTACTCGGCATGGGCTTACGGCTACGAGCAGGCCACAGGCTCCAAGGTCAACTACCAGTCCATCGGCTCAGGCGGCGGCATCAAGCAGGTGACCGAGGGCACCGTCGATTTCGGGGCCTCGGACGATCCGATGAGCACCGAAGATCTTCAGAAGGCCGGGCTCATCCAGTTCCCCGCGGTGCTGGGCGGAGTGGTGACGGTGATCAACCTCGACGGATTTGCCAACAACGAGCTGGTACTCAACGGCCAGCTCCTGGCGGACATATTCCAGGGAAAGATCCTCAAATGGAACGATCCGGCGATAGCCGCCCTCAACTCCGGCAAGGCCCTCCCTGACGCCGACATCAACGTGGTGTACCGTTCCGACAGCTCCGGGACCTCGGCCATCTTCACCAACTACCTGTCCGCGGTCTCCCCCGGCTGGAAAGAGGCCGTGGGGGCCGGCAAGTCCGTCAACTGGCCGGTGGGCGTGGGCGCCAAAGGCAACGACGGGGTCGCCGGCAGCGTCAAGAGGGTCAAGAACAGCATCGGCTACGTGGAGTACGCTTACGCCGCCGAGAACAAGATTACCTGGGCCGCGCTGGTCAACAAGGCCGGCAAGACGGTCGCCCCTTCCATAGAATCGTTCACCGCCGCCGCCGGCAACGCCAAGTGGGACAAGGGCAAGGCCTACTTCATCTGGCTCGTGGACGCGGAAGGCGACGCCTCCTGGCCTATCGCCGCGGCGACGTTCATCCTCGTGAAGACTGCTGACGCCCAGGTGCTTCAGAACGTCACGGACTTCTTCGAGTGGTGTTTCCAGAACGGGGATCCGGAGGCGGTGAGGCTTCAGTACGTGCCGCTTCCCGCCGACTTGAAGGACGACGTGCGCGGCTACTGGAAGGAAGCGGGCCGCAAGTAACCCTTGCCCGGCGCCATGCCGGCGGGCGGCCCGCAGGCGGCAACCGGTTCCCCGACAAGCCCTTGAAGCTTTTGGGGCCGGCCGGCGGCTCGGGAGCCGGGGGGCCTGAAATTCCGGTATTTTCCCTAAAACGCCTTTGAGGCCTTCCTCAAGGGCGTTTTTCACGTTTCGCCTAAGGGCGCGGCCTTCATGGCCGCGCCCTCACGGCGGATAACGGCCCATGCCGTGCAAGGGGCCGTCTTTATCCCGCGAGATTCAGGCGGGCGGCAAGGCAGCCTGCGGCCTAAGGCCGATTCCTGGCGCGGCATGCGCCTAAGCCGGAAATCCCCGTATTTTTCTCTCGTAGCTCGGCAAGCCCGGAACCCGCCGGGCGCGGCTGGAAGGCGCGGAGCGGCCTGATCTCGGGCTTGAGCCCTTTAAACTGCGGAGCCGGGACTGCATGAGTTCAGTATGACGAGGTGTTGTGGGGATAAGCGAGAACATGGCCAAAAGGTTGAATCTTATTTTTTAGGCGCTAAAATGTATGCCTGACTGTACTTCCCCGCTGTCTTTCCGGCGCGCCTGCACCGCCTCCTCCCCATTCCGGCTCGCCCTTGCGGCAGCGCCACTCCGGGCGCCGCCGCCGGGCCTGCCTGCGCCAGGTCACCTGACAGCTTTTCCGGCAATCCGCAGGGGGAGCGAAGCCTTTGCAACTACGCAGCGCTATGGCAGAACAAGGCTCATCCCGGCGCTTTTACGGCGGCGGGGCGGCAGGCGCCCTGGGGCTGTGGGCGGCCGGCCTTATAGTCGCGGTTTCCCTGTGCGGGACCGAGGCGGCTGGCGGGGGGATAAAGCCGATCCGTCAGCCGGAGCAGTTCAACCACGTGCTTCTTTCCGCCAGCGCCGCAGGGGAGATAGGCGCGGGCAGGTTCCTTCCCCGGACCTCCGCCGCCATCACCGGGGATCTCGGCAACCCTTACCACCAGTTCTATTCGCCTCTGCCCCACGCCGTCGCCGGAGTCCTGATCATCCTCTCCGGGGACGCGGTCCGCGGCTACGCCGCCGGGGCGGTCCTGTTCACCCTCGTCTCGTTCGTCTTCGCCTGGAAACTGTCCTGGCATCTCACCTCCTGCCATGTCTCCTCGGTAGCGGGGGCGTTCCTCTGGACCTTGGCCCCCGGCTTGCTCTCCGCCCGGACCATGCGGGGCGATTTTGCCGGATACGCGGCGGGCTGCCTCCTTCCCATGGCCCTTTACTTTCTGTTGAGGGCCTTGCCCGCCCGCCGCCTTGGCCCCTGGACCTGCTCAGCCCTTTCGCTCGCGGCGCTTCTGCTGACGAGTCCCGTCGTCGCCAGCCTCCTTTTTCTTTTCTCTGCCGTTTACGCTCTGCTCTATTTTTTGTGCGCGGCATCGGACGGACGGCTCCGGAGGCGCCTGTTCCGCAGGCGGCTTGCGCGCAGGCTTCTGACCGCCGGTTCCGCCGTCCTCGCTGGCCTTGCCCTGAGCCTCGCCTACGCGGGCCCGCAGCTTTTCGGCGGGGATCCAGGTCTCAGGGCCGTCATCGCGGCTTCCGGGCCCGTCCCGTTTTCCGCCGCCATGACATCGGCCCTTACCTTCCTGAGCCTCACGGACGTGCCCTGGCTCCAGAACGCCCCCCCTGAGAGCGCGCGCCTCCAGGCGGGGGCTTTGCTCCTGGTAGGGGCGGCCCTTTACGCTTTCCGCAATTTCCGGGGCAGGGTTTCGCCGGGGGCCAGGCCGCTTGTCCTGACCGCGGCCCTTCTTCTCGTCTGCGCGACAAGTCCCGGCCTTTTGCCGGGCCCCGAGGAGATCCCCGAGGCGGGGGGCATAGCCTGCGGGCTCATTCTCGTCTTCGAGGCGGCGGCCCTGCTCATGACGGCCTTGGCCGTAAAGGGGCTGGTCCGCTCCTGGGGCGGGGAGCGGGGGCCGGCCGGGCTGGCGATCGCGCTTTCCGCCGCAGGGGCCGCGCTCGCCCTGGCCGGTCCTTACCTCTCCCCGCGCCCTTTCCCTGAGCCGTTCCCGCTGCACCTCGACTCGAGCGGCATCCTTGACCGGGGAGCCCTGATGCGGCGGGAAGGCGCCTTCCTGCGCTCTCCGCCCGGCGCCGGCTCGCCGGATTGGATCCCTGAGGGAGCTGAGGTCCTTGACGGGGTCCGAGAGGGGCGCGAGAGGGTCTTTCGCCTGGATCTGGGGCAGGCCTCCCCCGGCGCGGGAGGCGCCGCGGAGGCTCTCCTCAATGTCCTTTATTACCCCGGCCTCCAGGGGGCGGAGATCCTGGTTGACGGGAAGCCTTTTAGTCCGGCCTTGGGAACCTTCTGGCAGGCGCGGCCTCAGGGGACCGGCTGGCCTGGAGGGGCCTTCCACGGGCTCAGGCTTGCAGGGCTTCCTCGCTCCGGGCTCCTGGAGGCGCGTGTCCGCTTCACCGGCTGTACGGCGGCGAATATTGCCTGCGCAGCCGCCTGGGCCGGCCTTGCCGTCCTCTGGGCCCTGAGGATTCGCCAGACCCTCCGCGGGAGGCGCCTTCAGGCCCCGCGGCGTTCCTCAGGCGCCCCGAAAGAGGCGGGAGCGGCAGGGGGGGCGCCCCCCGGCTGCTGCGGGGCCTCGTGCGCGCTTTACGGCCTGGACGGGCCGCCCGCCATGCGGGCAGGGCCCGCAGGGGCGGAGCTGTGACCGCCATGCCAGGTATTCCGCCTCCTCCCCTGGCCGCGGGAGGGTTCCGGCGCAGGCCAAGGGCCTTGCCGCTCTGGGCGGCCGGGTTTCTGGCGGCCATAGTCCTGTGCGGGTCGGAGGCTACGCTCGGAGGCTGGAAGAACGCCCTCGTCCCTGATCAGTTCAGCGCCCTGGCGTTGACCGTCAGTTTCCGGGAAGCTCTACTGGAGCCTCAGATCCCTCCCCGGGTCTCGCCGCTGCTTTCAGGAAGCCTCGGGAACCCTTACCTCCAGTTCTACTCGCCGCTTTCCCTCGTGCTCCCGTCGGCCCTGTCGCTCGCCTTCGGCGGGGACGTCATGGCCGGGTACTCCGCCGCGGCGCTGTTTTACTCGGCCCTGTCCTTCGTGTACGCCTGGAGGCTGTCCAGGCTGCTTACCCTTTCGGACTCGGCTTCCGCGGCGGGCGCGGCGCTTTTCGTCACTGCGCCGTACTTTTTGTGCGACAGGGTCCTGAGAGGCGCCTGGACGGAGTTCGCGGCCTTCTCGATGCTCCCCATGACGCTGTTCTGCCTCCTGCGCTGGGCGGGAGGCGGCGGGGCGCGGCGCCTTCTTGCCGCCTCCGGGGCTCTCGCGGCGCTTTTTCTCACGCACCTCATAACTTCCGTCTTTTTTTGCCTTTTTTTTGCGGCCTTCTCAGTCATGTGGGCCCTGAACGCCCTTTGGCGGGTCAGGAAAGCAGACGGCCGGGCCGCCTCCGGCACGCTCGGAAAGTTCGCGCGCAGGGCCGCGAGGGCGTTTTCCGCCGCGGCTTTCGCCGCGGCGATGGGCATGTGCTATCTAGCTCCCATGGCCCTGTACGGCGATCTGGTCATGAAGGCCGGCATCCTTGCCGGCGGCTCTCTGTCAGACGCCTCCCCCCTGGTCTCGCCCTTGCTGGTTTTGAGCGCGGCCGACACCCCGCCCCCGGCTCTCCCGCCGGACAGGGCCATCAGATTCCAGCTGGGGACGGCGCTGGTCCTGTCCGTCCTGGCTTATGCCGGCCTTGCGTTGCGGGAAAAGGCCGAAGGCCGACCCAGGCCGCCCGCTTACGCCCTTCCCCTCTTTCTGACGGCGGCTCTCGCCGCAGGGTGGGTGCTCATGCCGGAACTCGCGGAGCGGGTCTTCCCACCCGCGAACCTCGCGCAGTTCTCCCCGCGCTTCATCATGTTCTTCGTCCTCGCCGCTCTCCCCATGGCGGCCTTGGCCATCAAGGGCTGGTTCCCGCCGCGCCCCGGCGGGGGGGACCGGGCCCGCCGGGGCGCGGCGCTGGTCCTGGCTCTCTTCGCCGCGATATCGGCCGCGCCTTATCTTTACCCCTCCGTTTTCATCAGGGGCTGGCCCAAAAAGGTCTCCGAGGCGGGGCTGCTCGCGGAGGGGGCGCGCCTGTCCTACGGGAACGATGCTTACCTGCGTTACCCTCCGCCGAAAGGCTCTCCGGACTGGGCTCCTCCGGGGACGCGGCCGCTTCCGCCGCTACCGCGCGAGGGAAGCTCCGCCCGCAGGGTTTTCGCGGCTGATCTTTCGGCGGCCCCCAGGCTCCCCGACGGCGCAGTGCCTCTGGACGTCCTGTACTATCCGGGGCTCCAGAAGCTCTCGTTCAAGGTGGACGGCAGGGAGT
>JAITRL010000013.1 GCA_031288415.1 Deltaproteobacteria bacterium
AATCACGAGAAGCTCGCCGGGCGTATTCTTAACGGCAGTTGCAGGCCCGGGCCGGAAAGGCGGCCGGACCCGGCCCTCCCGCCTGAGGGCTTTTCGGAGCTGGCCTCCCGGACCGCGGCCCCGGGCGGGGGGCTTCAGGGCCCCTTCTTCCCTGGACTGTCTGCGGCCTCCTCCGCGGGCAGGCTTTCGCGCCCCGCGCAAGGCCGGCCGAAGACCGCCTCCAGGAGCATCCAGGCCGCGGCGAACTTAGCGCAGGGCCCGGTCTCAAGAACCCTCCCGCCCGCCCCGTCAAGGACGGTCACGCTCGTGAAATCCCCCGCGAACGCGCTGTCTGGGCCTCCGGCGCGGTTGACGGCGATGAAGTCCAGGCTCTTCTCCCTGAGCTTGCCAAGCGCGCGGGCGAGGTCCCGTTCCGGCTCAGCCGCGAAACCCACCCACGTCGCCCCGGAAGGCTTGAGGCCGGAGACGCTTTTGAGGATGTCGGGGGCGAACTCGAGCTCGAGTTCCGGGACCCCGGCCGACTTCCGGATCTTGCCCGGAGCCTGGCGCTTCGGCCTGAAGTCCGCGGGGGCGGCGTTCATGACGAGCGCGTCGGCTTGCGGGATTTTAGCCCTCACCGCCTCCAGAAGCTCCGCGCAGCTGCCGATCCTCGTCTGCAAAAGGTCCCGGGATTCAAGCCCCGCGCCGGCGGCGTGCGGGCCGGAGACGAGTTCCACCCGCGCCCCCATGAGCCAGGCGGCCCGCGCGATCTCGGCCCCGGTCTTCCCCGAGGAGCGGTTCGTGAGATACCTTATGTCGTCCCAGGGCTCTACAGTGGCCCCTGAAGTCACGAGGACCCTTTTCCCGCTCAAGAGCTTCGGCGCGAGAGCCCTCGCCGCCTCCGCCGCGATGTCGGCCGGCTCAGGGAGCCTGCCGGGCCCCTCGTCCCCGCAGGCCAGAAGCCCATGCGGGCTTTCCATGACCGTAAGGCCCCGCGAGGCGAGGAGGGCGAGGTTCGCGGCGGTCGCGGGGTTCAGGTACATGCCGGCGTTCATGGCGGGGCAGACAATCTTGGGGCCGGAAAACGCCAGGGCGACGGCGGATGCCAAGTCATCGGCCCTCCCGGCGGCGAGGCGCGCGCAGAAGTCGGCGGTGGCCGGGGCGACTACCGCCAGCTCGGCCCACTTGGCCCAGGCCACGTGGCCGATCTCCGTCTGGGCGCGGTCCCACATGGAGACCGCCGCCTCCCCCCCCGTCGCGGCCTCGAAGGTGAGCGGCGTCACGAACCTCGCCCCCGCCTCGGTCAGGACCGTCTTCACCTCGGCGCCGTTTTTCGCCAGAAGCCGCGCCAGGCACGCGGCCTTGTAAGCCGCGATCCCCCCCGTCACGACGAGGAGGATCCTTTTGCCTGCCAGAATCCCCAGGAAAGTGCCGGGCGCGGCGCCGGACCTTCCGCCGCCGCTTCCTCTCTCAGGGGCGCCTCTCAAAGATCCTCCTCCGAGAGATCCCTGCTGGAGGATCCGCCGCCTCCCCCGCCCCCCCCGCCGCGGATGGGGGTGGTGGAGAAGTCCTCGCCGTGCTTGCGTTCAGTGGACTGGTAGACGGTGCGGTTGCCCAAATCGCCCTGGGTATGCGGGGGAGCCACGTACAGGATCGCCCTGGACCGCGCGCCCACCGCGATCGTCACTTCCTCCGCGATTATGGTGAGGGTCTTGGAGCTTTTGGACCAGGTGGACACGGTGACCTTGCCGGCCGTGACCTCGGCCCTGGGGGCCCAGCCGTGCCTGGGCAGGTGGCGGTCGTAGTAATCCAGGATCTCGTCCGTGGAAAGAGGGCCCACCGCAGAGATGGTTCCCGAAAGCACGTCGCGGCGGGTATAGGTGAACGTCTTGCCCTTCTCGAGGGTCATGTCGGAAGGGAAAGGCACGTCCATGAAGTCCTGGAAGTTCTCGTCGTCCCGCCTGGAGTCGTCAGGTTTGGCGGAGGTGATGGCCGCGATGCAGGACATGCACAGGAGAAGCGGGGCCGCGAGCAGGAGCCGCGCCAGGGCCGCGCCGCGGGAGGCCGCTTCGGGGCAGGGGAGGGCGGTCATGATGCCTCCTTTTCTGGGGCCGCGCGGCAGGCCGGCAAAAGGCCTCCGCAGGCCCGTCTTGGGAAAATCAGGCCGCGGGGGCCCTGCGTCGCGGGCGCGCCGGCATTGCGGCGCCGGGATAGCTAAAGGCCGCGGAGTCATTGCGGCGCCGTCGCCAGGAAGGCAAAATGCCGCGCTGTCATTACGGCGCCGGTGAGGCTCAAGGCCGCGCCGCGAAATCCTGCTTTCAGGAAACTTAGGCGACCGGGCCTTGCCGGCCGCGGCTCAGGGCTTGGTTCGGGGCCCGGGTCAGGCGCCGGCGAAGCCATAGCCGGGCAAGGTCCAAGCCCGGGACTGGAAACATGGACGGTTCGGGCCTCGTCTGGCCCGGCCTCGGTTAAGGACTCTGAGCGGGGTTCCGTACAAATCAGGCAAGCTTTGAGATCGGGAGAGAGCGGAAGCGGGCGGCGGCGCTAAGAGCGTCATCGCCCGCGACAGCGGGAGCGGTCCTTCTGCAGTATAGGGAAAATGCGCGCCGGAAAAAAGCCGCGCGGTCCAGGGGGAAGCCCTGCCGAGCCCCGGGCGGCGGGAGAATGCCTTCATGACGGCCTGTCATATGGGCTTGATGTCGCCGGCGAGGCTGCCGGAAGGCCGCCCCCGCCGTTTCTTCCCGCGGAGCAGCCTGCCCTTCCCCCCTGCGGCGAATGCCGGCCTGGAGCCTGGGGCCTGCCAGCCTCTTGACGGCGCCTTGCAGGCGGCCAAGTCTCCGCCTGAGCGCCCTGGCCGGAGACCGCCTTCTCGACGGCTCAGCGGTCCCTGCCCGCGTTCTGGAGGGCCAGCTCCCGCAGCGCATCCGCGGCGGGGCCCCCAGGGAACAGGTCCAGGGCCTTCACGGACTCGGCGGCCCAGGCGGCGGCCTCGGCCCGGGCCTTTTCCAGGCCTCCTCCCTCGCGCACCAGCTCCAGCACTTCGGCCTTTTCCCCGGAATCCCGTTCCGGGAGCGAGGCCAGGGCGGCGAGCCTGGCCGCGCGGGCCGGGGGCAGGGAGTCCCTGGCCAAGATCAGGGGGAGCGTGATCCGCCCCTCGTCAAGATCCTTGAGCACCGGCTTGCCGAGGGCTCCGGGGTCTCCCGCGTAGTCCAAAACGTCGTCGGCTATCTGGAAGGACATGCCGTAACGCTCCCCGAAAAGCCTGAGAGCCTCCCGTTCCCCGGGCGCGGCTTCCAGGAGCAGGGCCGGGGACTCGGCCGCGGCGGCCAGCAGGGCCGCGGTCTTGCGCCGGATGATCGCGAGATACCCTTCGCGGCCGAGCCCCGCGTCCCAACGGGCCTTGAGCTGGTAGAGCTCCCCGTAGGAAAGCTCGCGCAAGACTTCGGTGAGCAGGCTTATGAACTTGAGGCTGCCGAACTTCAGGCAGAGCATGGCGGCCTTGGACACGAGGTAGTCCCCCGCGAGCACCGCCTCAGGGATGCCGAACTGCAGATGGGCGGCCCTTTTCCCGCGGCGGGTGTCCGCGCCGTCGACGATGTCGTCGTGAATGAGGGAGGCCATGTGCACGACCTCGAAAACCAAGGCCCCCCGCATGGCCTCCTCCCCCGGCTCGCCGCCCAGAAGCTCCCAGGACAGCGCGAACACCGCCGGCCTGAGCCTTTTGCCTCCCCCGTACAGGCCGTAGAGGGCGATCTCGCCCAGAAGGTCCCTGTCCTCGGACAGGACCGCCTCCATGGCCTTGTCCACGGACCCCGCGAGGAGCCGCACCTTTTCCAGAGCCTCCTTAGGCACCTCGACGGCCCCTGCCTGCGGAGGCCCGCCGGGCCGCGGCCGGGCAGCCCCGCCCGGGGCCCGCGCCTGCGGGTAAGACGGGGCAGGAAGGCCCCGCCGGACCGCGCCCGCCTCGGGGCCCAGGGCCCGCGCCGCGGCGGGTGGCCCGCAGGCCCGCGGCGGGCACGACTTCCGCCTTGAGATCGAAGTCGCCCGCCTGCAGGAACCGGGCAAGGACCATGGAGCCGGCCGCCGGCTGCTCCCCGTCGAAATAGACGAGCCCGTCGGCGTCAGGCGCCTGAAATGCGGCGCGGCCGCACGCGACCTCGGGGGCGTCCTCGGAGGGGCCTTCCACCAGCACTTCAGCCGTAAGGCCCACCCGGGCCCGGTTCAGGCCGCGGGAGATCCGCCGCTGGAGGGCGGCGAGCGACCTTCTGCGGCGCTCGGCCTCCGCCCTGGAGGGCCGCCCCGGCATGCGCGCGGCGGCAGTGCCTTCCTCAGGGCTGAACTTGAAAAAGCCCGCGTGATCCAGCCTGGCCTCGGCCAGGAAGTTCCTCAGAAGCGCGAAGTCCTCTTCCCCTTCCCCGGGAAAACCGGTCATGAGGGTGGTCCGGAGGGCCGCCTCGGGCCAGATCCCGCGCGCCATGCCCACGGTTTCCAGGGGCCGGGTGCGGCCCCGGCCCATGGCGGCGAGGATCTTGGGCGAGGCGTGCTGAAATGGCATGTCCAGGTACGGGATCACCTTGGGGCAGTCCCGGAGTTCCCGCACAAGCCGCGGAGTCAGGGCCTCGGGATGGAGGTACAGGAGGCGTATCCACCTGAGCCCGCTCAGCTCCGCGAGCGCCCGGCACAGGCCGGCGAGATCTCGCCGCCCTTCCCTCCAGGCCGTGAGATCCTGGGCCACCAGGGTCAGCTCCAGGGCCCCGGCGGCGCACAGGGCCTCGGCCTCCCTCAGCAGGTCCTCCAGGGGACGCGGGGCCAGGGGCCCCCGGATGGAGGGGATGAGGCAGTAAGTGCACCGCCTGCCGCAGCCTTCGGCGATCTTGAGGTAGGACCGGAAGCGCGGCGTGCCCAGGAAAGCCCTCTCCCAGCTCTCGAAGGGAAGCGGGCGGGCTGCGGGGGCCGGGAAGCGGTCTTTTCCTGACAAGGCTTTCCCCGTCGAGGCGTCCGCGGCGGCCGCTTCCCCTGGATCCGGCGATCCGGCGCGGCTCCCGGGCGCGGCCTGAACGGCCCGGCCCGCGCCGCCGGGCCGGGCTTCCGCCCGGCCTTCTTCCCCGGCGGCCCCCCGGCCTGCGGCCGGAGCGCCCGCGAAAAGACCCCGCGCCAGTTCCGGGAAATGCTCGTAGGACCCCACCGGGAGCACCAGATCGGCCTCGGGAAGAGCCTCGGCCAGTTCCCCGTGGAGCTTGGGGAGGCAGCCCAGGACAGCGAGCCGCGCCCCTGGCCTGAGCCTGGACTTGAGCTCGAAGACGGCGGAAACCGCTTCCTCCGCGGCCTCGCGCACGAACGCGCAGGTGTTGAGCATCACGAGGTCCGCCTCTTCCGGGGTAGGCGCGTATGCGGCCCCCAGGGAGCGCAGCGCCTCCCCCAGGAGCCTCTCGCTGTCCACCAGGTTCTTGGCGCAGCCCAGGGACACCAGATGCACCTTCAGGCTTTTTTCTTGGCTTCCCGCCACAGCGCGTCCAGTTCCTCGGCGGAGGCCCCCTCGAGGGTCCGCCCTTGCGCCGAGAGGGCCTCCTCCATCAGCGCGACCCTTCCCGCGAATCTCCGGTTGTGCTCCTGGAGGGCCTTCTCGGCGGAGAGCCCCAAGTGCCGCGCCAGGTTGGCCAGGGCCGCCAGGCAGTCCCCCAGCTCGCAGGCGATCCTCAGCGAGTGCGCCGGATCCTTCCAGTCGCCCAGGGACAGCTCGCGGTCCAGCTCGTCGATCTCCTCGTCCAGTTTGGCTCTGACCTGCCCGGGCCCTTCCCAGTCGAAGCCCGCCCGCCCGGCCTTGGCTCCCAGCCTGTGGCAGCGGGCCAGGGCCGGAAGGTCGACGGGCACGCTGGAGAGCAGCCCCGCCGACTTGCGCTCGGCGCGCTTGAGGGCGTGCCACTGCCGCAGGACCTCCTCGGGAGTGCCGGGGACGGGGCCGCCTCCTCCGTCCGCGGCTTCAGGGGAAGGGGCGCCGGCAGGCGCGGGCCGGGCGGCCTCGCCGCCAGGGCCGGGGGCCTCCCCCTCAGAAGCGGCGGCGGGAGGGGGAGCCGCGGCGAAGACGTGCGGATGGCGCCGCACCATCTTGTCGGCGGCCCTGTCCAGGATGTCTTTGATCCCGAAGCCCAGGGAGGAGTCCCGGGAGGCGAGCCTCCCCAGGAAAAACAGCAGGAAGGCCAGATCCCCCGCCTCCTCGCCCACGCTGGCGGCGTCCCCTTCCAGGAGGGCCTCCCTGAGCTCGTAGACTTCCTCCAGGATATCCTCGGAGATAGTCCTGGCGGTCTGTTTGAGGTCCCAGGGGCACCCTCGGTCAGGGTCCAGGAGCCCGTCCAGGAGGGCCTCCAGCCTGCGGACCGCGGCCGCGAGGTCAGGGCTGGGGCCCGGCGGCGGCGGGGGGAGCTTTCCGGCGTTCATTGTCATTCGGCGGGGGCATCCGGTTGGGGCCACGGCCGCGAGGGGGCCGGGGAGAACAGGTTGGGGTGGTCCCTGATGAAGTCCCTGACGGTCGCCTGATCCACTGACTGGGGGTTCATGCCGTCAAGCTTCTCCATCCACGCGGGCGTGATCAGCAAAGGATGCGCCCTCACTATGGCCATGAGGGTAGGGTAGTCGACCGGCGGCTGGAGGCCCAGCGGCGCCGCCTGGGAAGGGGCCGCGGGCGATCCGGGGGGCGCCGTTCCCGCCGCGGGGGCCTGGAGGCGGGGCGAGAGGGAACCGGAGACCATGGCCTGGCGCTCCTCGATGAATCCTTTGATCCGCTCCGGGATCCAGGTGCGGATCTCTTCAGTGAGCGGCCGGGCGTAGGTCCAGGCCTTGGAGTTGGTGAAGAAGTCGTCCTTGGTGTACAGGAACCCCATGACCGCCGTGAGCACCACGAGGCACAGGGCGGCGCCCTTGAGGAGGCCCAGGGCCCCTCCGAAGGCCGAGCTCACGAGGGGCGTCACGGCGAGCTTGACGATCTTGTCCACGAAGATCGAGAGAAGCCCGATCAGGAAGTACACGATGAGGTAGATGGCCGCGAAGCTCAAGACCCCCCGGTAGCCCGGACGGTCCGTGAGCGGGGTCAGCTGGTCCGCCCCGAGCTGCCAGTAGGCCGAGGCCACCCAGAAGGCGATGAAGAGGCCCAGGATGCCCACCACCTCCTTGACCAGCCCGCGGAAGATCCCGCGTATCAGGAAGTAGGCGAGGACCACCGCGAGCGCGATGTCCAGGGCGTTCATGGGAGGCCCCCTCCGGCGGGGGGGCAAGGCGGTCGGCTCATCTGGAAGGCTTTCGGGACGGCGCTGAGGCCTTGCGGGAGCGGCCCGGAGCCGGGCCGCCGCAGGATGCGGGATAGGGGGGCGCCGCCGCGGCGCGACAAGGTTGCCAAGCGGGCCTGTCCGCGCCTGCCTCAGGCCGCGCGGCTGAAATCCGCCTGACGCCGGCGGGCCGCGGAAAAGGGACTGCCGCGCGGAGGGCGGGGGGATGGGGCAGGCGGCCGGCGGCAAGGGCTGGGGTTGCCCTGGGGAAGGGAGCCGGAAGGCGACGGGCGGCGCGGCAGGCAAGCCGGAAATCAGGCCCCGGCCGGCTCCCCCGACCGGGCCTCAGGCCGGCGCGAGGCGCCTGAAAACCCGTCAGGTCCCCGTGAGGACCACCGCCAGGTCATCCGGGACATCCATCCCGC
This sequence comes from Deltaproteobacteria bacterium, assembly GCA_031288415.1. GTDB lineage: Bacteria > Desulfobacterota > Desulfarculia > Adiutricales > Adiutricaceae > JAIRZX01. The sequence continues at coordinate 7,664 of JAITRL010000013.1, forward strand.
TTTCCTTGCGGTCTTCAATGAAGTCCTTCACGGCCACCTCGGCGCAGGCCTGCTCGAAAGGGTTTTTCGCCTTGAGGGTCTTGACGCCCGCCTCGAGCTGGCGGGCGTACTGATCTTTGGTTTTCCCCACGGCCTTGAGGACGGCCAGCGACCCTTTCTCGGGATCGTTGAGGGCGGCCAGCGCCTCTTCGCGGGTGATGGAGTCGGTGTCGCTCATGGAACCTCCCGCCCGCGCCTTTTGGGCCGCGCGGGCTCGATGCCCCCCGAAGGCGGGGCCGGCGGGGGCGGGCCGCTCCCTCCCTTACGGGCCGCGCCCCTTGGCCTCGCGGTCGCCATGGAAGGGGTGACAAGGGCGCGCAGAATCTCCATTATACCACGATTCGGGGCGCAGGTCCAAAATCGGCGGGACTTTCCGGGAGCTTGCGGCTTCGCGGCAGTCAAGCCCCGCAACCTTGCGCCCCTGAGGCCCGCGCTCTCCCGCGACCGCTCTTCAGGCCGTCCCCTCCCGGCCGGATTTCAGATCATCGGCAGCCGCCGCCAGCAAGCGCGGCTCTCCCTGCAGCGCCCCCCTGCCTTGCCTCCGAGCCGAGCCTCCGCCTGCGGCTGCCGGAACCGGCAAGCCCGCGCGGCGCTTTGCGGGGTCTCCCCGCATTCATTGCACGGGCTGATTTCCCGGGCGCAGGCCGGGCGGCTGAGGCTTTTTAGGCTTCCGGACCCCGATTCATAACGCGATTTGGCCCGCAGGAGCGCGCGGCCGCCCTCAGACGGCTTTCCCGCGCCCCGGCCAAAATCAAATCGCCGCGCGCGGCCGGCAAAGGGAAACCGGTCCGGCTCTCCGGGGCTCAGCGCCCCGCCGCCTCCGGACCTCGCCGCTCGCGGCCCGTCTCCGGCCGGCATTTCGCCTGCCCCCTTCCGGCCGCGTCGGTTGCCCGCGCGCCCTTCAACTTCCGTTTTCCGCCGCGCCTTGCGCCCTTCGGCAATAGCCCGTGTTCCGCCGCGCCTGAAATGCCCTCCGCGCGCCCTCCCGTCCTGATTCAGGCCGGCGCTCCCCGCGCCAGGGCAAATGTCGAAGGCGCCCTGGCCCTTTGCCGGAGCCCCCGGCTCTCGCCGGAGCCGCCGGGGCTCCCGCAAACCCCTTCGCGCCTCCCAAGGAAGCCCTTCAGGATGGCCGAACGCCAGGCCGGCCGCGGACTGGCCCTCACCCCTGCTTTACTTATTCGCCCAGTGGACTATAATGGTAACCCAATGAAAGCCGTCAGGGCGCGTAAGGAGCCCAACATCTCAAAATCCCGCAAGAAATCCAAGCCGGGCCTCTCGGACTCCCCTTCCGCGCGCCCCCGGCCCGTTGCCGCCGCGGCGGCGGCGGCCGCGGCGGCGGGAGCCGCGGCGGCCGTTGCCGTCACCGCCAAGGACGCTCCGGAGGCCGCCCAGCCCCTTACCTGGCAGGGTCTTGTCTGGGAGTACGGCAAGGCGATCCTCTTCGCCGTGGCCCTCGCCCTGATCATCCGCTCCTTCGTGGTGCAGGCCTTCCATATCCCGTCGGGTTCCATGATTCCCACTTTCCTGGAGGGGGACAGGGTGCTCGTCTCCAAGTTCTCCTACGGGATCCGCAACCCCTTCACCAACAACGTCCTCATCGAGACAGGTTCCCCGGCGAGGGGCGACGTGGTGATCTTCAAGTACCCGAAGGACACCGGCGTGGACTTCGTCAAGAGGGTGATGGGCCTTCCCGGCGAGCAGGTGGAACTCCGCGACGGCGCCGTGCTCATCGACGGCGTTCCCGTGCCTGATCCCTGGGGCCATTACGACGGCAGGCCCGGGGTCCCCACCCGCAACTTCGGGCCGGTCACGGTCCCGGAAGACGCCTACTTCATGATGGGCGACAACCGGGACTTCTCCAACGACTCCAGGGGCTGGGGCTTCGTGGACAAGTCGCTTCTGCGCGGCAAGGCATGGCGGCTTTACTGGTCCTGGAACCCCGACCCCGGCCTGTCCTTCTGGAAGCGGCTCCGGGGGAGCCGGCTCCTCTTGCATATCCAGTGAACCCCGCCCGCCGGGCGCTGTCCGTCAAGGAGACATCATGCGCGGAAAAGGAGACGGCGCCGCCTGCGGCGGCCTCCCCAGGCTTTTGGAAAACGTCCGCTCAGGCATGGAGGCCCGAGTACGGTGAACCTTGACGCCAAACGAGACGCCGCCCCTTTTTCCCGGGGCAGGGGGTTTTCCCTTTGCGGCGCGCTCCTCGAATCCTTTTTTTTCTGAACTAATCCCCTTTCCGGAGGGGTTTTTTTTTGCCCTGTTTTCTTCAGGCCCCGCAAGCCCCGCGAGTTTTCGGCTCGCGGGCTTCAACGCCAGGACTTTTTCCGCCGCCTTCCGAGGCTTCCTGACCGAGGGCGCCGCCGCGCCCCTCGCCAAACCCCCTCCCGCCGGCAACGCCCGCGGGAGCCTTCCGCACCGCCTTCAGCATCGGCCCTGAGGCCGCCCGGGCCCTTTCGCGGCTGAAGCCTTGCCCCCGACCCGCCTGCGGCCGCGCCCGCCGCGCCCGCCGCGGCCGACCGCGCCGTGCCCCCGGCCTGTCCCAGCGCGGCCGCGCCTTCGCCTGCCGCGCGCCGCCCTTCAGCTTGGAAGCGAATAATGAAAGGACCATTGAAAGGCTGGCCCAAGGATCTGGTCGACCTGGACCAGCTCACCGAGGCTCAGATAACCACGATCCTGGACACCGCCCTCAGCCTCAAGGAGGTCTCCGAGCGGGAGATCAAGAAAGTCCCGGTCCTCCGCGGCAAGCTCGTGGTGCTCTTCTTTCACGAGAACTCCACCCGTACCCGCCTGAGCTTCGAGATCGCCGCCAAACGGCTTTCGGCGGACACCCTGGCCCTGTCCTCCTCCGGGAGCAGCATGAGCAAGGGGGAGTCGCTCCTGGACACCGCCCGCAACATCCTCGCCATGATGCCGGATGCCCTGGTGATCCGCCACGGGGCGGCAGGGGTCCCTCTCTTTCTGGGCGACCGGCTCCCTATCCCAGTCCTCAACGCCGGGGACGGGGCCCACGCCCATCCCACCCAGGCCCTCTTGGACCTCTTGACCTTGCGGGAGGCCAAGGGCTCCATCCGGGGCCTCAAGGTGGCGATCGTTGGCGACATCGCGCACAGCCGGGTGGCCAGGTCAGACATGACGGGGCTAGTCAAGATGGGGGCCGAGGTGCGTGTGGCGGGCCCCCCCTCCATGCTCGCCCCGGCCCTGGCGGAGGAGTACGGGGTCGAGGTCTTTACCAGGGTCGAGCCGGCCCTGGAAGGCGCCGACGCCGTGATCATGCTCCGTATCCAGCTTGAGCGCCAGCAGGGCAGGCTGTTTCCCGGAGCCAGGGAATACGCCAGGGTCTACGGCCTGGACCCCGTCAAGGCCGGCCTTCTGGCCCCAGGCGCGGTCATCCTCCACCCGGGCCCCGTCAACCAGGGGGTCGAGATGAGCCCCGAGATCTACGAGTCCCCGCAGAGCCTGATCCTCGGCCAGGTGACCAACGGGGTGGCCGTGCGCATGGCCCTCCTCTGCCTCATGGTGGACCCCCCGGAACACCTGGGCTCAAGCCGCGCCTGAGCCCCCTTGGTCCATCCTGGCCCCCCCCGCCTGCGGCCCGGGCTTTTCCCCGCAGTCTTCCCGGAAGCTTCCGCTCCCTATGGCCGGAACCTTCCCCCCATTCCCGGCGACCTTCGCCGCCGCGCCGCCCCGAAGCTTTTCACCCCCGCATCCCTCGGCCCCGCCCCGCTTCCCCGCCGCGAGGCCTTCCCCCGCGCCCCACAGGAGAACTCAAGTGCCTTCCGCGGACAGCCCTTCCGGCCCCAGGCCCCTTCTCGTCAGATCCGCCTCCCTGGCGGCCGGCCCCCCTGAACTCGAACGCGGCTGCGACATCCTGGCCGCGGACGGGAAAATCGCCCTCCTGGCCCCCGCCGGGTCGGCGGAGGCCCCGGAGGGGGCCAGGGTCGTGGAGGCCAGGGGCCTCGTTTGCTTCCCCGGGCTTATAGACATGCACGTGCACCTGCGCACTCCGGGCCAGGAGCACAAGGAGGACCTGGAATCCGGCCTCCGGGCCGCCGCCGCGGGCGGCTTCACGGCCGTGCTCGCCATGCCCAACACCTCCCCCCCGGTGGACACGGCCGCCCAGGTGGCGGACCTCCTGGCCCGCGCCGGGCGAGTCCGGGGCGGGGCGCGGCTGTTGCAGAGCGCCTGCCTGACCCTGGGCCGCAAGGGCGAGAGCCTGTGCGAATACTTTGACATTTCCGAGGCCGGGGCGGTCGCCGTGACCGATGACGGGAGCTGGGTCACGGACGGGGCGGTCATGCGCCGGGCCATAGACTACGCCGACGTCTGCGGGCTTCTGCCGCTTACCCACCCTGAGGACCCCGCCCTGTCCAGGGGAGGCCAGATCCACGAGGGACGGGTGTCCACGCGCCTGGGGCTGCCGGGCATCCCCCCCCAGGCCGAAGAGGCGGCCATCTACCGGGACTGCGCCCTGGCGCTGTTGACCGGCCGTCCCCTGCACGTCTGCCACGTCTCCACCGCCGAAGGCGCGGATCTCGTGCGCCGCTTCAAGGCCCTGGGGGCGAAGGTCTCCTGCGAGACCGCCCCGCACTACCTGTTCCTGACCGACGAGAGCTGCGCGGGCTACGACACGCGCGCCAAGATGAACCCGCCTTTGAGGACGGAACGCGACCGGGAGGCCCTGCGCGCCGCGCTCGCGGACGGCACCGTGGACGCCGTCGCCACCGATCACGCCCCCCACTCCGTCCTGGACAAAGAGGTGGAGTTCATGGACGCGGCCTTCGGCGTCACGGGGCTGGAGACCGCGCTCCCTTTGGCCCTGAGGCTCTCCTCCGAGACCGGACTGCCGTATTCCCGGCTCGCGGAACTCCTGAGCCTTAACCCGGCCCGCCTCCTTGGCCTTCCCCAGGGCCTCGCGCCAGGCGCCCCGGCAGATCTCACGCTGGTGGACCCGAATCTGGCATGGACCTACCGCGCCTCGGAAGGCCTCTCCAAGAGCCGCAACTCGCCCTTCGACGGCTGGACCTTCAAGGGGCGGGCGGTCCTGACCGCGGCCCGCGGCGAAATCCTTTGGGAACTCGCTCGCCCCTGACGCAGGAGCCGGCCAGGACAGTCGCGGCTTAAGCCGGCGCGAATCCGCCAAAAGTGCGCAGTGACCGTACCGGTTCTTCATTTTGCCTTGTCGGACAGATTTCTGATTGGTGG
>JAITRL010000040.1 GCA_031288415.1 Deltaproteobacteria bacterium
CCGGCCAGCGGATCCACAAGCCCCTGGTCATCACCAAGCACAAGGACCAGGCCAGCCCCAAGCTCTTCAAGGCCTGCTCCACCGGCGAGAACGTGGAGGCGGCCCTCGACTTCTACCGCGTCAAAGCGGACGGCACCGAGGAGAAGTACTTCACCGTCAAGCTCGAGGAGGGCATCATCGTGAACCTCAGGGAGTTCACCCCGGTCACCTTCCTCCCCGAGAACAAGCCCTTCCACGACATGGAGGAGGTCTCCTTCACCTACTCCAAGATCACCTGGACCTACAACGACGGGAACATCGAGTTCACGGACGACTGGAAGGCCTAGCCGGAGAGGCGCGGGGCCGGTCGGCCCCGCGGGAAAGCCCGGCGGTTCCAGCGGCATTCGCGGCGAAGGGAGTTCAGGTTCCCAAAGCCCTCTAAACAGCTAGCCCAAGGCCAAGCCGCCCGGCCCTGCCGGCGCGGCATCCTTCCGGGCCACGGGAGAACGCATATCATGAAACACCCCCACGCTACCCTTCCCGCCCTGCCGCTCGCGCTTGCCCTTCTCGCCCTGCCGTTCGCGCTTGCCCTCCTCATCGGGCAGGCGGACCATGCGCAGGCGCCCTCCCCGAGCGAGCTCTCGGCCGCTCCCGCCCTCGGCGGAAACCTCGTGACGGTCTACTCGCGCTCAGGGCATACCAGCCTCCTGGCAGAGGACGCCGCCTCCAAGACAGGGGCGGACGTCTACTTGATCGGGCATGGCGCGCCCTATCCAGCCAACGAAAGCGTCGTGTTAGTGGGTTCCCCTGTCTGGTTCGGGGATGCGCCCGGCCCCGTCAAGGGGTTCCTGCAGCCAGTCGACTTCGGCGGCAAATAGGTTGCCTTCTTCGCCGCCGCCAGCAGGCTGCCCGGCGATATCATCGGGGAACTCGGCCCGCTCACCGTCAACTGCCTCGCGCGGGCGAGTGATGAGCGGGCCAAGGCCGTCGCGGCACTTACGGCGGCCAGGCGGCTGAGTTCCTTACGGGAAGAAAAGCCAAGCGGACAACCTGAAAGTTCGTCATGGAAAGCCGGTTCCGGCAATGAAATCAGGATTTTTTTCCCGCGGCCGTATTCCCCTGAGCTGAATCCCGCGCGGCATCGCTTCCTATTCGCCTGCCCGCCCGTTCGCCGCCGAAGGCCTGTCCGCGCCGTAAAGCTCCTTGAAACTTGACGGCTTCTCCAGGGGCCAGCCCCACGGGACGGCGCGGAAATGGCTCAGCATGCCCTCCGGGCCCAGGCTGTGGATCGAGTAGCCCGGAGTCCCGACAGTGTACGCGCCCCCTCCTGACTGCGTAAGCTCCAGCACCATGTCCATGGACACCGGGGGGGCCGCGACCGCCCTTATCCCCCGCCAGACAAGCGCCATGCCCGCGTGCAGGTGCCCGCAACACAGAAGCACGGCTGGATCCTCCCGGAGGGCGGAGGCCAGCCAGTCATCGTTGATGAAAGGCGTGTCCATCAGCCCCATCCCGGATTCGAACGGGGGATGATGGCAGAAGACCAAGGCCGGGGCGCCCCTGTTCCGTGAAAGCTCGTTCGCGAGCCACCGGCAGGCCTTTTCGCTCACGCCGCCGGAGTGAGAGCCTTCCATGGCCGTGTCCAGCGCCACGGCCAGGACGGGCCCCACGCGCACGCTGTAGCAGATCTCGGGCAGCAATTCCGGCCCCGCGGGGCACCACGGGCCCAAGGCCGCCAAAAGTTCCCGCTTGTCGTCGTGGTTGCCGGGAATTACGTAGGCCGGGAAGGGCAGGCCTTCCAGGAGCCCCGCCATGGCCCTGTAAGCCTCTGGCTCCCCCCTGTCGGCCAGGTCGCCGGTTATGAACGCCGCATCCGGCCTGGGCCTTAACTCGGCCAGGTGACCCAGCGCCCGCCCGAGCGCGGCTGTCCCCATGTCCGGCGGGCCGGAGGCCTTGCCGGAACGGAGGTGGGTGTCAGAGAGATGCGCTACCAGCACCGGCCGCGGCCTCGAAAAGGAAAAGGGATTCCGGGGGCACCTCCACGCCCACGTCCGAGCCTATCCGGACGTGGTCGGCGCCGGAGAGCTCTATCCTGATGAAGCTTTCCCTCTCTACTTTCACCAGGAGCCGGGTCTTGGCGCCGACGAACCGCGAGGAGACCACGGTCCCGCGCATGCCTGCCAGGCCCGCCGGGGCCAGTCTCGGCCTGTCCGGGCGGAAGAACACGCTCACCTTGCCCCCGCGGCCGTTGCCGCAGCCGTTCCCCTGGCCTTCCGCGAGCAGCGCCCTGGGCACCGCCGCGCCTCCGGGCAGGATAAGGAAGTCGCCTTCCAGGCGGCCATCCAGCCGGTTGGAGCCGCCCACGAAACCGGCCACGAAGGCCGAGGCCGGCCGCTCCCAGATTTCCAGGGGCGTTCCGGCCTGCTCGATTCTCCCGCTTTTCATGACCACGATAAGCTCGCCCAGGCTCATGGCCTCGTCCAGGTCGTGGGTCACTATGACCGTGGTTATCCCCAGGGAGGTGAGGAGCCTGTCCAGCTCCTCGCGCACGCCGGCGCGGAGGAGGGCGTCCAGGGCGGCCAGGGGCTCGTCCATCAGGAGCACCCTGGGCTTAACGGCCAGGGCCCGCGCCAGGGCCACCCTCTGCCTCTGGCCTCCGGAGAGCCTGTTCACGTCCCGTTTAGCCGCCCCCTCCAGGCGCACCATCTCCAAAGTCTCGGCCACGGTTCGCGCGGCCTCCTTTTTGGGTATGCCACGGACCTTAAGCCCGTAGCCCACGTTCCCCTCCACCGTCATGTGGGGGAACAGGGCGTAGCTCTGGAACACCATGCCCGTGCGGCGCCCTTCCGGGGGAACGTCGGTCACGTCCCTGGCCCCCAGGAGCACCCGCCCGCCAGGGTCGGGCCGCTCCAGCCCGGCTATCAGCCTTAGAACCGTCGTCTTGCCGCAGCCGGAGGGACCCAGGATCACGCACTTCCCCCCGGCCGGGATCTCCAGGCTGAAGGGATGGACCACCGTTTGCCCCCCGAAGCTTTTGGCGCATCCCTCCAGGCGCACGGGTACGGGCTCGAGCCGCGCCGCCGCCGGGAAACCTCCGGCCCGGGCAGCCTCTGACGCCTTGGACTGGACGGCCGGGAGGCCCGGCCCCTCGGTACGGGCCAGCCGGCCGGGCCCCCCGGCCAGGGGCGGAAGGCCTTGCGCTTCGGTCCTGGCAAGGGCGCCCGGCCCAGCCTCCAAGGCCGGGAGGCCGGAACCGGCGGCCAGTGGCGGGAGGCCGGAGGCCGCCGCCGGGAACTGCGGGAGCGGGCCTTCCGTCAAGGGCGTTTGCGGCGCGCGGCCTGGGGCGTCCAGGGCGGCGGCGGGCCCCGGGCCCGCCATGCGGGCCCCCTGGCCTCCGGGACTGGTGTCTGGCATGGGTTCCTCCGGTTCCTCGCCCGCAGGGCCGGGCCTTTTCCCCTTCCCCGCCATTTCAGGCAGCTTTTGGAGGAGGGCCAGGGCCGGGACGAGGATGGCGAAAAAGATTACGGTATAGGCCGATCCAATCTCCAGGCGCAGGGAGGCGTAGCTGTCGGCGAGCCCTACGGGGAGGGTGCGGGTGAAGGGCGTCTGGAGCATCCAGGAGACGTTGAACTCCCCTATGGAGAGAGTCAGCGCCATAAGCGCCCCCGAAAGTATGCCGGGCAGGGCCAGGGGGGCGGCTATCCTGATGAAGCGCATGAAGCGCCGCTCCCCCAGGGTGGCCGCCGCCTCCTCGTAGACGTCCAAGGGTATGACCCTTAATACCGCCGCCACGGGGCGCACCATGAACGGGAGACAGAAGACCGTGTGGCCGGCCAGGAGAAACAGCCAGCTCTGCCTGAACCAGGTGACGGTCCCCCAGCACAGGAGTATCCCGAGCCCGATGGAGATGCCCGGCACTGACAGCGGCAGGACCAGGGCCTCCTCCAGGAAGGCCGCGGCCCTGGATTTCCCGGCCTTGACGAACGCGTAGGCCGCGGGGACGCCCAGGAGAGTGCAGAGCGCCAGGGTGGCCAGGCCCAGGTAGAGGCTGCGGATGACGGTGTCGCCGTAAAGGCCCAGGACTTTGGAAAACCAGTCCAGGGTGAAGCCTGAACTGGGCCCCCGGAAGGCGTTTTTAGAGAAGGCGACCGTCGCGGTCATGAGCACCGGGACCGTCAGGAACAGCGAGCACAGGACGGTAACCGCCAGGGCGAACCGGTGGAACGCCCCCTTAGGCGCCCGCGGCGCCTTCAGGCGCTCCCCGGGCCGTCTCCCGGCCCGTGTCATGGCGTTTCCGGCGGGCCGCGCCTGGACGTCAGTGCCCTTCAAGCCGCGTGCCCCGCTGTCTCAAGGCCGGTGGCCAGCCGCGCGGCGAACAGGACGGTCCAGGACGTGAGCCCCAGGACGAGCGAGAGGGCCGCGGCGACCGCTATGTTGGCCGACAGGGTGTATTCGGTGTAGATGACGATCGGGAGGACGTTTATGTCCGTCGCGAGGGTGAAGGCGGTGCCGAAGGCCCCTATGGAGGTGGAAAAGCAGATGGCCCCGGTGGAGACCAGGGCCGGGAGGAGCGCCGGGATGGTCACGTCCCAGACGACGCGGCCCGGGGAGGCCCCCAGGGTGCGGGCGGCCTCCTCCAGCGACCTGTCCAGCTTGGAGGCCGCGGCCATGACCGTCGTCACCACCCTGGGGATCGAAAAATACAGGTAGCCCACGAAAAGCCCGGCGGCGGAGTAGGCGAAGACCAGCCTGGAGCCGAAGGCGGCGCCGGTGACCGCCGCGGCGAGTCCCTGGCGCCCGGCCAGCATTATCACCATGAACCCCACCACCACCCCGGGGAAGGAGATGGGGAGGGTCAACGCCGCTATCAGAAGGCCCCGGCCCTTGAACGAGGCCCGCTCCAGGAAGAGCCCGGCCACCCCGCCCAGGAGCTGGGAGCCCGCCGTCACGGCAAGGGCCAGGACCACGGTGGAGACGAGGCTCCCCCAGTACCGGGAATCCTGGAGGATCCTCACATAAACCCACCAGCCCTCCTGGCCGCCTGCCGATTCCGGCAGAAGCCTCGCCACCGGGAGGAGGAAGAACGCGGCGAAGACAGTGAAGGCGGGCGCCAGGAACAGGGCCGGGGGGAGTTTCTTGCGCATTCTCGGGTTTTCTCCGGCGGCCGTCTGGCCTGAAGGGCTTTCGGCGGGGCGGGCGCCGTAAGCCGGGCGCCGCGGCAGGAAGGCGGGCGTAAAGCCTGTGCCCCGCGCCGGGAGGCTAGGGCTCCCTCCCTGGGCAGGCGCCTCGGAGAGCCGGGGCGGGACCCAGGCCAGGAGCCTCCGGAAAAGAGCCCGCAGGCCGGGCGCGGCCGCCCGGCGGCCTTGCCGTTCCGGGCCTTATGCCTGAAGGGAGCCCTGGGCGCCCCCGCCTGCCGCGCCGCCCTCCGATCCGGGCCCGCGCTCCTGGCCGGCCGGCCGCGCCTCCTCCGGGAGGGCCGTCATCAGCCCTTGGACGCCGCGCATCGGGCGCGGGCGCCTCCCGTCCCGGGGCGCCGGCCTTGCCTTATGGCCTTACTTCCTTAAGCCATCTGGCTATGAGGGCGTCCTGGGCCGCCGCCATCCTGGCGTAGTCGACCGCCGCCACCCTCTTGTACTCGGCCTCCGGCGGGAAAAAAGCCGCCGTCTCGGGGGTCATCGCGGAGGTCATGACGGGCCTCAGGAAGTTCTCGGCCCACAGGCGCTGGCCCTTGTCGGACAGGACGAAGTCTATGACCTTCTTCCCGTTGTCCTCGTGGGGAGCCCCCTTCACGAGGGTCATCACGTAAGGGACCATGACCGAGCCCTCACGGGGGATAACGAACGCCACGTTGGCGCCGTCCTTGTGCTTCGCCCGGAGCGCGTTGAAGTCGTAGTCGAGGAGGATAGGGATCTCGCCCGACAGGACCCTCGCGTAGGCCGTCTGCTTGGGCACTATGGGGTCGTTGGCCGAGAGCCTCTTGTAATATTCCAGGGCCGGGGCGAAGTCATCCAGCGACCCGCCCAGGGCGTGGTTGGCGGCCACCACCCCCACGTAGCCCACGAAGGCGGAGGACGGGTCGAGGAAGCCCACCATGCCCTTGTAGGCGGGGTCCAGGAGATCGTTCCAGGACTGCGGCACCGGCTTGCCCTCCAGGGCGTCGACGTTCACCATGAAGCCCAGCGATCCGGAGTGGATGGTCACCCAGTACCCGTCCGGATCCCGCAAATCCGCCTGAACGGACTCCCAGCCCTTGCCCTTGTAAGGGGCGATGACGCCGGCCTCCCTGGCGTTTATGGCGAAGGACACGCCCAGGTAGCTCACGTCGGCCACGGGGTTGGCCTTCTCGGCTATGAGCTGGGAGACGGACTGCCCTGAGTTCTTGTTGTCCATGGGGACTGTTATGCCGGTCTCCTTTTTAATGAGTTCCAGCTGGCTCCCCCAGCCCGCCCACTCGGGGGGGCAGTTGTAGCAGACGGCGGTCTCCTGGGCCTGGGCGGCCTGGGCCGAGACGACGGTTACGGCCAGGGCTGCGGCGACGGCCGCGAATGGCGGAATGCGCATGGAAGCTATGGCTCCTTTCGGCTTTTTGCCCCCTGCGGGGCGTGCCGGGCGGGTCGCGGGTTCCCGGAGGCAGGGCTCCTGCCGGCGGGCGGCGGCTTTTTTTCTTGGACGGCTTGGATGTTAGCCGGGAAATGCCTTGGGGTTTTCGGCAGGGTGTAAAATACTTGTGAAACATGCCCGGGGACGGGCGTCGCCGCGGCCGCCGCCCCCTGCCCCTGCGGGCAGGAGACCCGGCCGGGTTAAGCGGCCGCCAAGGCCGCCTGTCGAAAACGCGGCCTGACACGTGAGCGGCTCCTTTGCGGCGTTCGGCCCTTTACGGCGGCCGCCGGCCGGCTCCCCGGCATGGGCCGGCGGTTCCTGACGCCGTTGCGGCGGATGAAGTTCAGATCTACAATGCCTGAAAGCGACAAGACCCGGGCCAAGCCGTCCATGCCGCGCCTGCGGCTTCAAAGCCGGCCGGCCATGACCGGCGGACCGCTTCCCCCGCCCTGCCCTGTCGGCGCGGGCCCGCCCTCCAAGGCCACAGGAGGCCACATCACATGAAACACCCCCTCGCGACCCTTCTTACCCTGCCGCTCACGCTTATCCTCCTCGCAGGACCGGCTGCCCAGGCGCAGGAGGCCGCCCCCGGCGGGCCCGCGGCCGATCCCGATCTCGGCAAGACCCTCGTGACAGTCTTCTCCCAGACCGGGAAGACCCGGCTCCTGGCCGAAGCCATCGCCTCCAAAACAGGGGGCGACCTTTACCTCATCGAGCCCGCCGCCCCCTACCCCGCCGACGAAAGGGAGATCATCGCCCTGGAGGAGGCCCGCCGGTACGCGGGCGCCCCCCCCGAACTCAAGGGGTCCCCGCCCGATCTCTCCCCCTACTCCTTCGTGTTCGTGGGATCCCCGGTCTGGTTCGGGGAGCCGCCCGACCACGTGAAGCTGTTCCTGGAGTCCGTAGACTTCGGCGGCAAGCACGTCGCCCTCTTCGCCACGGCGGGCACCCGGCCCGGAGACGTCATCGAGAAGCTCGGCGCGCTCATCGTCAACGGACAGGTCCTGTCTCCCTCGCTCCTGCAGGTCAGGGCCGATGACTGGGGGGAAGCCGCGGTGTCGGCCAAGGTCGACGGCTTCCTGGCGCAGGTAAGGGAGGCGCGGGCCAAGGCCAACGTGAGCCCCGCTTCGGCCAGGCAGTAGCTGTCCTTTGCCGCGCCGCCGGAGGGGCCGGCCGCGAGAGACGGCCCTTGGCAGGGGGAGGCCGGGCGCGGGTACCCCTGAAGGAAAGCGGCGCGCGGGCTACGGACGGCCAGCCCCCGGGGCTAAAGCGCAAGCCCATCCTCACGGAGAGGTGCCTTGCCGTCGCGCGCCGCCGACGACTCCGCGCGCCTTCACGCAAGCGACGTTTGCCGCCCACGCTTTTCCGGCCCGCCCGCCCTCTCGGGCGAAGGGGCCGCGGTTTTGAGGGGTTACGCGAAAGAGGCGGATCCGGCCATGCGGCAGCCGCGGCGCGGCCGCCAAGGCCACATCGGCCCCGTCGCATGAAATGCCGCCTCGCGGCCCCTGCCGCCCGCGCCTGCCCTTCCCGCCGGGCCGGCAGCCAGGGGGCTGGAGACCGCCACGAGCGGGCCCGGAGCCGATCCAGTCCTCGGCGGCGCCATAGTGACAGCCTTCGTCCAGACCGGGAAGACCCTGTTTCCTGCAGAGGCCGTCGCCTCCAAGACGGAAACGGACGTCTGTCTCGCCAAGACCGGAGCGGCCTGTCCAGCCGTTTAAAAGAGAGCGAAGACCACCTGGAGGAGGCCCGCCTAAACGCGGGAGCTCCTGCCGGGCGCAAGGCGTCACCGACCGATCTTTCCCCTGCGCCTCAGCGCGCGGGATCCCCGTCAGGTTGGCGGCTTCGCCCGGCCGCGCGAAGCCGTTCCTGCGGCACGGCGGTTTCGGCGGCAAGCGCGCCGCCGTCTTTGCCGCGGCGGACTGACGGGCTTTCCAGCCTCAGGCGCCAAACCATGGCCGCGGCATCAGGCGAGACACCGCGCCACGCCGCCGGCAACGGGTTCACTGGTTTTCCGGACGTCGATGCGGGATTTGCCGCGGCTTTCCGTGAGGCCCGCCATGCCGGCAGGCAAGGGGCTTCCGTGATTTCCGGCTGAAGGCGGCGGGCATTGCCGCGGCTTTCCGGACTCCGCCCGGCGGGGCCCTGTCCCCGGCCTCGCCGGGCCTAAGTTCCAAGGCTCCGGGGACGGCCTTTGCCGGATTCAGTCCCGCAAGCCGCCGCAGGCGTCCGACGGGATCGCCGAACGGTTTGCCTCTCAGGCGTTCCTTAAGGTAATTCCAATTTGCTTTTGAAATCGAACTATTGTAGAATTCAAGTCATGGAGGTGCCCCATGTCTCGTACTACTACATACACTCAAGAGCAAGTTGACAGAGCAAAAGCTATAAGA
>JAITRL010000104.1 GCA_031288415.1 Deltaproteobacteria bacterium
ATCTAATTGTCAAGCTATGGTGTGCTATATATCGAAATCTAGCCCAATCTCTCCCCAGTAGCGGCCCTGCCTGCTGGCTTCGAGGCCTTTTGGGAAGGGGGAGTAGGTGAATGGTTACAGCTTGACACACACTGCGGGGGAGAAAACTCTGATGACGGCCCCAGGACTTTTATCCGCAGGAGAGCCGGGCGCGGAGAGCCCGGCAGCTTTGCTTGGATGGATGTTATATTTATTCAATTATTTCAACAACAAGTTCAACCTCAAAGCTACTATAACGCCTACAAAAGCAAATATAGTGCCAATTGAAAGATTTCTACTTAAAGAAATTGACGAATCAAATTTATCCATCATCCGATCCATCTTGGAATCAAGCTTATCCATCTTGGAATCAAGCTTATCTATCTTGGAATTAAGGTTTTTAATATCAGTCTTAATCTCAGTTAATTGGTGATTGATGAGGTTGATTTCAGCCTCGGTTTTACAGACACGATAAATCATGTCACCCCAACTGTCACGTTCACGTCTGGAGTCAAAAGCAACAGATTGGCTACTTGAGGACTTGGCTTCAGACTGTTCAGTTTCATTCACTGGGGTATCATCAGGCATTGTTCTCTCTCTCCTTGAACTTCCCTAAGACTACAGAATCGTATAGCAAACGTCAAGTTTGTAACCGTTCACGGGAATGGGCTAGAGCGTCTGCGACACTGGGTTGGGACTGACCCGCCCCTTATTAAATTGAAAAAAATGTGAAAGGCCGAAGCCGCAAAGCCAATACATCTTCATTACGGCCGTCCATGCCTGCGGAAAACCCCTGCTTCCCGGTAATGTCACGGGAACAATGCGCCCTCACGCCCGAAAACACGGCGGCGCCGCATTGCCCCGCTTTGAGCCGCTCCCGCGCGGGCTCAGGCCCCCCCCGTCAAGCGGCGAAAGAGACTGTCCCCGCGAAAGCCCCGGACCGCGCCGCAGGCGCCGCTTCCCCTGCGGCGCCGGCAAAGCGAGTTCCCGCGCCGCAGGGGAAAGCGGCCTCAGGCCGGCCTCTCCAGATGCTCATCCTAAGTCTTCAGCCGGCTCTGGCCGACGGCTATGGCCGCTTAAGCCTTTCTCCGGCGAACGGAACGGATTCTCCGGCAACCGGAAACCTCGGCATGGGCCGGAATTTTCCTGCCCGGCAGAGGCCTCTTGGGCCGGTCAGCCGCCGCAGCTTAACCCGCTACGGGACAAGCCGTCCAGGCCCGCCTGCGCCCCCCGCCGGACCGTGCCGGCCTGCTTTAAGAGAAGCGCCCTGCCGGCGTCGCCAGCTTGACTCTCCCCTAAGGCGCCCAGAATGCTTCCCCTCCATGACAGCCAACGCCCAGGCAGGCGGCCGGGCCGGGCCGGGCGCAACGGCGGCGGCGACAGAAACCGGCAACGGGCTTGAGGGCCAGGAAACCGAAAAAGCGTTTCCGCCCGCCCGCAAAGGGCGCCCTTTGGGCGCCTCTACGTCCAGGCCGCATAATGACCGCCGGCGGCCTCAGGCCCCTGGCGGCGCCCAGGCCGGCTTCCGGGCCTCAAGGCCCCGGATGCCCTGGCGGCCCTTAAGGCGCTCCGTCCGCAGAGCGATCCGGTCCTTGCCGCCGCGCTGCCTTAGGCGGTCGCCCCATAAGCGGCGCAAGCGTACGGAAGCGCCCTCCAGTCCGGCGGGCGGCGCCTCTCCGGAGCCGCGGCCTTTATAAATGCCGCGGCTCGGACCGGCGGCGGCCCGAACGATGCCGCTCGACTGCCGAAAGCGCCTGCCGCCGGCCGCGCGCCGGCGGGAACGGCCGGCGTCTGGAAGTTAAATGACTCGGCCCGCGCCCGCGGCGTCCGCGGCCGCGCAGGCCTCGGCAGGGAGCGCCGCGGCGCCGTCTCCCAATCGGTTCCGGCAACGGGAAACCCTCCCGCGTAACGGCGCGGAAAGCGGGGAACGGAAAACGGGAAGCGGTGGCGGGCATTCAGCGTGATTTTCCGGGCCGCAAGCGATGCCGCGCCGAACCGGGTACAGATCCCTTTTTTCAGGCCGCTTCAGGCGGCTCTTTCGGGGGGCCTGCGGCGGGGGCGCTTTCCCAGGCGAGGCTCCGGGTCTTGTACATGAGGGCCCCCAGGGCCACGGTGAGCAGGCCGGTGCCCGCCAGGAGGGCGTAGTCCTCGAGGTTCAGGATAGCGTAAAGCAGGGCGTACAGGATCGTGAGCCCCAGGCCCATGGCCGCTCCGGAAGCAAGGCTCCTTAAGGACTGTAACACGTAGATGCTTATCATGAGGACGGTAATGGCCGATGCCAGCAAGAAAGAGAGGCTGAACCGGAGGTGTTCGGAGATGGCCAGGAGGATCAGGTAAAAAAGGGCCATGGACATGGTGATCAGAAGGTATTGGGCCAGGTGGAGGCTCTGGGCCGCCCCTTTCGACTTGAAAAGGAGATAGGCCAGAAATGTGAGGGCGATGAAGAGCATGCCGTAACGCACCGATCGCGCCACCTTGGACATGTGGTCCACGGGGCTTACGAGGGCCACCCCCGCGAGGTATTCCTGGAAAGGCCCTTGTCTATCGTAGCTGGCGCCGCGGCACTCCTCGTCGGATGTGCAGGAATAGTACGGCTCGGAATCATCGGATACGTTTTTCAGGCCTTCCAGGGATGAGACAGCGGAAATGCTGTGCACCAGCCAGGGGATGTGCCATTGGGCCTTGAATCCCTCGTCGCCGGTCTCGCGGGAGTCGGGAAGCCCGTCCCCCATGAAGCTGGGGTGAGGCCAGGGCGAGGCGAGGGCGAGGCTCGCGTTCTGGGCGCTGGGGGCCGCCAGGAAATGGCCGCTCGCGGCCAGCCTGAGGCTGAAGGAGAAATCCCATTGCCCGCCGTCCGCTATTCCCGAAAGATCAACCGGGGCGAAGTAGCCTTTGGGAAAAGCTTTGGGAGGGGACCCGCCGGGGGCAAAAGGGATCTCCACTTCCCCGAAAAGAAGATTGGAGATGCTTTTGATGCCTCTGGCATCGGAAAGCCCCACCTGTATCCGGGCCTCGTTCCAGTGGACATCGGGCATGGGCTTGTCGATGCCGCTCAGGTCAGGCTTTTTGAACCTGCCCCTAACCTCCAGCGCCGCGCTGAAAACCAAGGCGTCGTAGATCCCCCTGGATCTGGTCTCCGTGGAAAGCTCGCCCCGTATCTCCAGCTCCTCGGCTATGGCGTACGCGGTCTTTCTCTCCACGAACCTCCTTTTGACGATGACCGCCCTCCGCCCGCCGCCCTCCCCGCCGGGGTAGGCCGCCGGCTCTTCCGCCTCCGGGCCGCCGGAACCGTCGCCTGCATCGTCTCCGCCTTTTCCCCCGTCCCTGTCCTCCCCGGAACGGGGGCCGCCGGAAGGCACCAGCTCCTCTTCCATTTCGTAGGTCACTGTATAGGGCACGAGCAGTATGGGGCCCGTGAGGATCTGCGGCCCGCCCCACTCCGCTGACACGGAGTTCAGCACGCTTTCGTGGAACCATGTCCGCTTTTTCACGAGCTCGTTGATGAAAAGCAGGGGTATCCCCGAAAGCAACGTCAAAAGGGTCACTATGCCAAGCGAGATCAAAAAGCCGCTGTCGGGCCGGAGGGCCTTTTGGGTCTTGGACAACAGGAGTTCCCTCTTGTCTTTCCGGTCCGGAGGCGCTTCTTTCAGAGGGCCGTTATCCGCGGCCGCGGCGGGGCCGGGGCTTTTGGGCCCGCCGCGGATCCTGCTCCAGAGCCACCAGACGAGAAGGCATAAGGCCGCTAACGTGGCCAGGAGGATCACGGTCCCGATTATTACAAACAAAAGTTCCATGTCGGCCAAAGCCCCTTTTCCGATAAGCGCCCCTCGGCCCGGGGCGGGCGGTATCACGCGGATAAAGCAAGGGTCCCTGAAGCGGACCGGACTCCCGCAGGCCGGGAGAAGCGCCGCGGCGGCGGCTTTGCCCCGCGGCGGGCCGCCGCGCGCGGGCTCAGGCCCGGCTCGCCGGGCGGCGAAGGAGACTGTCCCGGCGAAAAGCCGCTGACGGCTCCTCAGGCGGCGCGCCGCTCCCGCGGCCCCCGGCAAGACCGCCGCTCCCGCAGCCCCCGGCAAGGCCGCCGCTCTCCCCATGCCGCCGGGGGAGCGGGCTCAGGCCAGCCGCTCCAGATACTCGTCCAGGGTCCTCAGGCGGCTCTGGCCCGCGGCCTTGAGGGCGGCCGTCACCGCAGGGTCCCTCCAGGGCGGCTGGAAGCCGATCTCGCGATCCCCCCCTCCCTTGTCGCTCACCATGTGCAGGCGGATCTTGGAGGACATGTGGGTGTCGTCCCCCATGAAGGCCAGAAGCGGCCGTTTGGCGCCCCCGCGCCTGGAGAGGCACTCGACGAGGAATACCGCATGGTCCGGGGTGGAGGGGTTCCAGACCTCCCAGCCGTCCACGTCCAGATCCTCCAGGAGGGCAGGCCAGAACCTGGGAGGATGCGGGATGACTATCCCGGCGCCGAGGGAACGCGCCTCCTCGACGAGCTCCGCCGCCTCGCAGAAGCGGGCGGGCTCCAGGCGGCTTTTGACGACGGACTTGAGCAGGTTAAAAAGGGCGATCACGCGCTCCGCGGCGCCGGCCGGCCCGGCTGCGGCGGGGCCGCGGCAGGAAAAGGCCGCCGGGCCCCCGGCCCTGCACTCCACAAAGTCGGTGACGAGCCTGTTCTTCAGCATCACGGCGCCGGGACCGGAGGCGACGCCGCTCTCGTCGATCATGCCCTTGAGGGTCGCCGCAAAGCGGCCGACCGCCTCGCTTTCGGCCGGCTTGAACCCGGCCTTCGCGATCTTCAGGCCGGTCTCCCTGTCCGGGCGCTGGGCGAGCTCTAGGATGTCCAGCAGCTGGAACTCGCGGTAACGGAAGGTCCGCTCGATCATGGCCCGGAAGGCCGAGGCCCCCTCGAGCCTGTCGGCCTTCATGTGCACGAGCAGCTGGAGCTTCATGCCGCACTTGGATGACCAGACATCGGCCTCTACCCCGCACCAGCCTTCCATGGAGGCTAAGACGTTGTGCTGGGTGGGCACGGCGAAGCGCCTCGCGGCGCCGGGGAAGGCCCTAGCCAGCCGCTCGCCGATGAGTTCCAGGGGAACCCACTCGGGATGGAAGTGCGGGGCGAAGCAGATCTCCTCGCCCGGGTCCGTAAGATCCGGGCGCGCCGCGGCCTCCCGCTCCGAGTCAGAGAGCTCGGTGGAGGTGAGCCTCAGGAAGATCTCCCAGTCTTTCCTGCCGGCCGGGGGCGGGTCCTTGCCGCCGGGCGGGCAGGGCGGCGGCTCCGGTTCCGGCAGCCGGTTTCTCGGGCCGTCAGCTGTCATGGAAATCCCGCCATAACCGGCGCGCCGGCTCAGCCCTGCTCCGCGAAGTCAGGGAACCGCAGCTTGGAGGAGAGGCGGATCATCTCCTGGTTGACCTCGGCCTGCGCCTGGGAAAGCGCCTCGTTGACCGCCGCCACGATGAGGTCGGAAAGCATCTCGACGTCATCCGGATTGACCACCTCGCGCTCCAGCTCCACCGAGACCAGCTGCAGCTTCCAGTTGGCCGTGGCCTTGACCATGCCCCCGCCGGAAGTGGCGGAGACCGTCCTGTCGCCTGACTCGCCGAGAAGCTTGAGCATGCCGCTCTGGAGCTGCTGGACCTTCCTGATGATGTTGTCCGCGTTTTGGCCGTTGATATCCATGTCGCCGCCTCTCGCGGCCCGCAGGAAGCGGCCCGGCGCGGCCTGCGGGCCGCGCCGGGTCCGGGGCTCCTTTCCCAGCCTGGGGCCTTATGCCCCGGGATTATACCGAACGCGGCGGCCGCTGACAAACCTGCCGCAGCTCGGCCGCTCGGCCCCCAGCGGCGGAAGCGGCCGCAGGCCGTCGCGGCCGGGCCTTCCCCGGCCGGGGCGGGGCGGCTTTCCCCAGGCGCGCCTCCTCTGAGGGGCGGCCTATGCGGGCAGCGGAACGCCTGACCTGCGGGTTCCCCGAAATGGCCATGCCGCAGGCGGCCCGGAAGGGCCGTGCCGCAGGGGGGCCCGGCAGGACCGTGCCGCAGGCGGCCCTTCAGTCGTCATCTTCATCCGGCGGATCCGGATCTCCGTCGTAGGCGGAAAAACCGTCCGAATCGTTCCCCCAGCCCGTCTCGGCCATGTCCGACTCGTCCGCGAAGTCAGCGTCCTCGGGCTCGGGAATGAAGTCCCGGTCGATGTCCCGATCCTCGCCGCCGCCGGGGTCCGATTCCTGCCACACGGCGTGCTGGTACCCGATGAATGTTCCGGGGTGCCTGCGCAAAAGTTCAGCCACCTCGGGGGCGGCCTTGAGGCGCTCGACCTTCTCCAGGGCATCCTCTCGGGAGTGCCAGGCGCGCTTCAGGGGCGCCGGGGCCGTGCCCACTCGGCCGGTTGCCCCCCCGGCTCCGAAAGCGCCTGCGGAGGAAACCCCGGGCGCGTCGGCCGCCGGCTTTGAGGCGGGCGAGGCCTGGGCGGCGGGGGCTTTCCCCCCTAAGAGGCCGCGCCCTGGAAAGGCGGCTATCTCGGCCGCGCGGCGGGCCTCTTCCAGGGCCTCTGGATCGGCCTCGTCCTGAGCGGCCGGCGCGGTTTCCGTTTTTAGGCCGAACAAGGCGGCAGCTCCCCCGGGGCCGGGGGCCGGGCCGGACCGGCCTTGAGCCGGATCAGGCGAAGCGCCGATGCCGCCGCCGGATCCCGCGGTTTCCGTCTGGCCTGAGACTGCGCCAAAGCCATGGCGATCAGGTGAACCGCAGGCGCTTGATTCCGCTTGCCGGGCAGGGACGGACAAGTCCTTGCGGGCTTGGGGGCCTTGCGGCGGCCCGTCGTCGGGCGGCCCTTCGGGGATGCCGCCGTCGAAGTCAGCCGGGTCGTCCAAAATGTCTTCAGGGAGGCCGTCGTCATCGTCATAGGGAAAGTCATCGTCGGGCGTTACAAGGCGATGGGCGCCAGGGGCCTTGGCAGGCGGCGCCGGTTCCGCCCTGTCCTGCCCCGCGGCCGCCGGGGCGGCCGGAGAACCTGAGGCATCAGGGGAGGCCGGGACCGAAGGGGCGGGTTGAGGGCCTGCGGCAACAGGGGAGGCCGGGAACGAACTGGCGGCTTGAGGCCCTGCGGCCGCCGGGGAGGCCGGGAAAGAAGGGGCGGCTTGAGGACCTGCGGGCGCCGGGGCGGCCTGAGAGGCCGATACGCCGGAGGTGGCCGGGAAAGCCGTCGCGGCGGCAGGAGACGCCTGATAAGCCGGAGAGCCAGGGGACTGGACTTGAATCCTCGCGGCGGACAGGGCCGGGGCGGGGCCGACTGTCGCAGGGCCTGCCTGCGCCTCCCTGGAGGCGGCCGCCGCCAGGGCGCCGGGGTTCTCCTCCAGCAGGGCCGCGAGGGCGGCGGTCAGCTCCGCCAGGTTCTCCAGCGGGCCCGCCTGTGCCGTGCGGATGACGTGGGACTCCAGAAGCCACCTGGGCTGAGGATGGCGGGCGAGCTCGGCGTAGACCTTGAGCCAGGACTCGAAGTGGCGGTGAAGCTCGGACAGGCTCAGGGGCTTTACGGTCTCCCGGTACTCCGCCTCCTCGGCGTCGGTGAGATCCAGCATCTCGGCGGCCTTGGGGGAAGCCTTGAAGAGCGCGAGATCCCGCACGCGCTCCAGCACCCTCAGTCCCAGCTCCTTGAAGTCGCAGCCGGCCTCGTAGGCGTCCTTGAGGGCCAGAAGGGCTTCCCCGGCATCTCCCTTGAAGGCGGCGGAGGCCACCCGGGCCGTCAGCTCCCGGCGGATAAGCCCCAGGGAACGGCTGACGGCGTCAGCGGTCAGTTCCCCCTCCGAGGCCGCCACCTGGTCGGCCAGGCCCAAGGCATCCCGGAGGCCGCCCTCGGCCTGGCGGGCCAGGGCCGTAAGGGCCGACGGCTCGTAAGGGAGGCCCTCGGCCTCGGCCACGGTCTTGAGGCGGCCCGCGATGTCCTCGACCCGGATCCGCCGGAAGTCGTATCGCTGGCAACGGGAAAGAATCGTCGCGGGCAGCTTGTGGGCCTCGGTCGTCGCGAACACGAAGACCACGTGGGAGGGCGGCTCCTCCAGCGTCTTGAGCAGCGCGTTGAAGGCGTCCGGGGTCAGGGCGTGCACCTCGTCTATGATGTAGACCTTGTAGCGGTTGCGGGTGGGCAGGAACTTCACGGTGTCCCTGATGCCCCGGATCTCGTTGATGCCGCGGTTGGAGGCGGCATCCATCTCGAGCACGTCAACCGAGCGGCCCGACTGGATCTCCCGGCAGCGCGGGCACTCCCCGCAGGGGCGCGGCCCCGCCGACTCGCAGGCCAGGGCCGCCGCCAGGAGCCTGGCCGCGGTTGTCTTGCCCACCCCCCTGGGTCCCGTGAAGAGATAGGCGTGGGCCACCCTTCCGGTCTTGAGGGCCTGGGTCAACGTCCTGGTCACCTGGCCCTGCCCCACCAGGTCGGCGAAGGACTTGGGCCGGTACTTGCGGGCCATCACGAGGTATGACAAGAAACCCTCCGTCCGCTCTGCTCGCCGGCCGGCCTCCCGCGCCCGCAGGGAGAGCGCGGGCCCGCGCGGGCCGAAGCCCGGCCGCCGCGCGCCTGCAAGGCTGCCCCGGGGCGCCGACAGGGCTGAAAGCCGCAGGCAGGCGCCGCGTCAAAGGCCGCCCGCGGCCGCGGCGGGAGCCGAAGGCCGCAGGCAGGCGCCGGCCCTTGGGAACGCCCTGCCATGCCGCGCTCCCCTGAAGGCAAGCCGCCGCAGGCGCGGCCTGCGGCCGCTCGCGCGGCTCCCTAGGCCGGCCCCTGTCCCAGCGCGGCCAGGCACTTGGGACAAACGCCCGAGCCGTCGGCAGGCACCTGCGGGTGGCGGTTCCAGCAGCGCGGGCACTTGGGGTCCTGGCTTTGGGTGACCAGGGCCTCGAAACGGGCCTCCCCGGCGGGCTGGCCAGGGGCGTCAGGGAGATCCGAGACGGTCACCTGGCTCACGATGAAAAGCTCCGGGAGCCCTGCCCCGTAGGCCGCTATGAGGCCGCGGCCCGCAGCGTCGGCGCGCAGCTCCACCCTCGCGTCCAGGGAAGAGCCGATTAGCTTTTCTTTCCTGGCCTCCTCCAGGGCCTTGTTGACTGCCGCGCGGCAGGGCAGCAGGCTCTCCAGGGCGGCGGCCGCGGGATGCGCCTCCCAGGCCGGGTCCGGGTCAGGAAAGGCGGTGAGGAAAACGCTTGCGGGGGCCTCAGGGGCGCCGGAGGCCTGCGCGGCCTTGGCGGCGCCGGGATCCTGCGCGCCCTGGGCATCCTTGCCGCCCAAGGGCGGGAAGCCGTGAAGATGGCGGTGGATCTCCTCGGCGGTGAACGAAAGCACGGGGGCCATCAGCGCGGTGACCGAGGAGAGGATCGCCCGCATGACTGTCTGGCTCCCGCGCCGCAGGGGGGAATCGGCCCTGAAGGTGTAGAGGCGGTCCTTGAGCACGTCCAGGTAGAAGGAGGAGAGCGCCCCCATGAAGTTGTTGACGCGGTGGTACACGTCATGGAAATTGTAGGCCGCGTAGGCCTTCCGGACAGAGCGGATCAGGAGCGAGAGCTCCTTGAGGGCGTAACGGTCCAGGGGGTCGCTGATCTGATCCACGGGCACGGCGTCGAGGGCGGGGTCAAAGCCGTGAAGGTTGCCCAGGAGGAAGCGGCAGGTGTTCCGGAAGCTGAAATAGGCCTTGACCAGCATGTCGAGGATCTTGTCCGAGACCCGCACGTCGTCCTGGTAGTCCTCGGAGGCCACCCAGAGCCGCAGCACGTCCGCGCCGTATTTTTTGATGACCTCGGCGGGCTCGACCGTGTTGCCCACGGACTTGGACATCTTCTTGCCCTGCCCGTCCACGACGTAGCCGTGGGTCAGCACCTCCGCGTAGGGGGCGCGCCCCTCGCGGTTGGCGACGGAGATGAGGAGCGACGAGTGGAACCAGCCCCGGTGCTGGTCCGAGCCTTCCAGGTACATGTCCGCGCGGTCGGGAAGGCTCCCCCGGTCCTCCATGACGGCGGCGAAGGACGAGCCGGAGTCGAACCAGACGTCCAGGATATCGGTCTCCTTGACGAAGCTCCCGCGCCCGCACTTGCGGCAGGCCGCTCCGGGGGGGAGGAGTTCCTCGGGCCCCAGGTCGAACCAGGCGTCGGCGCCCTTCTCGCTGAAGATACGGAAGATCCGCTCGTGCAGGGCCTCGTCGTAGTGCCACTCCCCGCACGAGGCGCAGAAGAAGACGGTGATGGGCACTCCCCAGGACCTCTGGCGCGACACGCACCAGTCGGGCCTGGTCTCGATCATGCCTCGGATGCGCTCGCGCCCGCGGGGGGGGATCCAGGAGACCGTGTCTATGGCCTCCAGGGCCTTGCGCCTGAGCCCTTCCTTCTCCATGGAGATGAACCACTGGGGGGTGGCCCGGAAGACCACCGGCTCCTTGCAGCGCCAGCAGTGCGGGTACTGGTGGACCAGTCTCTCGGCCCCCAGGAGGGCCCCTTTCCCCCGGAGCAGCCCGACGACGTCCCCGTTGCTCTCCAGGACCTTTTTGCCCGCGAGCTCCGGGACAGCGGAGGTGAAGCGGGCGTCGTCGTCCAGGGGCGAGAAGACCTCCAGGCCGTAGGCCTGGCCGGTCTCGAAGTCCTCCCGTCCGTGGCCGGGGGCGGTATGCACGAGCCCGGTCCCCTGCTCAAGGGTCACGTAGTGGGCGCTCACCAGAGGGGAGTCCCGTCCGTAGAGGGGGTGGAGGCAAGACAGGCCCTCGAAGGCGGAGCAGTCGAGCGCCCCCAGGTCCTCGGCCCCCGCGAGGCCCAGCTTGGGAAGGACCTTGTCCGCGGTCTCGCGGGCCACGACGTAGGCCTTGCCGCCGAGGCCGTAGGCCCCGTAAGGGAGGCGGGGGCTGTAGGCCACGGCCATGTTGGAGGGGATGGTCCAGGGGGTGGTGGTCCAGATGACGAAGAAAACCTCCCTGCCGGCCAGGGCGCTCCCCAGCCTGTCAGCCCCTTCCTTGAGCCTGAAGGCCACGAAGATGCTCTCTGACTCGTCTTCGGCGTACTCCACCTCGGCCTCGGCCAGGGCCGTGCGGCAGGACCCGCACCACAGGACCGGCTTCACGCTCCGGCTGAGCCTCCCGTCCAGGACGGCCCTCCCGAACTCCCTGGCCGTCACCGCCTCGTAGCGGGGGGCCATGGTGAGGTAAGGGTCCTCCCACTCCCCCAGGACCCCCAGCCTCTTGAACTCCTCGCGCTGGATGTCCACGAACTTCTCCGCGTACCTCCGGCAACGCTCCCGCACCTGGCTCTTGGAAAGATCCTTGCGGGAAGCGCCCAGGGCCTTGTCCACCTGATGCTCGATGGGGAGACCGTGGCAGTCCCAGCCGGGCACGTAAGGGGAGCGGTAGCCCTCCATGGTCTTGGACTTGATGACCACGTCCTTGAGGATCTTGTTGAGGGCGGTACCCAGGTGGATCCTGCCGTTGGCGTAGGGGGGGCCGTCGTGAAGGGTCCAGACGGGCCTTCCCGCGCCCTGCTCCTGGATCCTCCGGTACAGGCCCATGCCCTCCCACAGGGAAAGGATGCGGGGCTCCAGCTCGGGGAGCCTGGCTTTCATGGGAAAGCTCGTCTTGGGCAGGTTCAGGGTGTCTTTATAGTCCATGGGTCGCAAAATTTCCTGTGAGATTAAGGTCAGGCGGCCGCTTCCGCAACCGGCCTCGCGTGGCGCGGACCAGGGCGGTCCCTCGTCCCGCGGGGCGGCCGGGGGCCGCCTGTCCGCCGGGCAGGGGCCGCAGCCAAGCCAGGGCCCGGACCGGCCGGGCCGGGCCGGGCGCCGCGCTCCCGGAAACTGCCATGATAGCACAATCCCTGGGCACTGAGGGGGGAAAATTCCCCATCAAGGCCCAGGGGCCTGCCTGTCCGGGCGCCCGGGCGGAAGGGCCGCGCCCGGCGTGAGAGGGAGGCCTGAGAAGACGGGCAGGCTCCGGGGCCTGGGGAACGTATGCGCGAAGCTCCGGCCTGAACGGACGGGGAGACGGCCGGGGGGTTGCGGGCGGAGAGTATCCGCAGAGGCTTGCCGGCGAAGCCGCCCCAGGAGGCGATGGGCGGCGGCCAACGCCGTTTTGCCGCAAGATTTCCGTAAGGCGAGGGCATTCCCCGCCCCGCCGCCGGCCATGGCGGGAAAAAACAAGGCGGGAAGCGATGTCAGAGCTTCTTGCCCGAGGCCAGTTCTCTTTCGTGAACAGCCTCCGAAGCGGCGGGGACGGCATCCGCGCCGGAGCCGCCTGCGGCGGCGGCATCCGCGCCGGAACCGCCTGCGGCGGCGGCATTGAAGCCTAAACCGCCTGCGGCGGAGGCATCAGCGGCGGACACGGCGCCGGCCTTGCCTTTGCGGCGGGCGCGCAGGTACTCCACGGCCATGGGGAGGACCGAGAGGGCCACGATGACCAGGATGACCAGGGTGAAGTTGCGGCGCACGAGCGGGAGCGAGCCGAAGAAGTAGCCGGCGCCCACGAACAGGAAGGTCCAGGCCAGCCCCCCCGTCACGTTGTAAAAGAGGAAGCGGCGGTAGCGCATGGCCCCCACGCCCGCCACGAAGGGCGCGAAGGTCCTCACTATGGGCACGAAGCGGGCGAGCACTATGGTCTTGGCGCCGTGCCGCTCGTAGAAGGCCTGGGTGCGTTCCAGGTATTTCCGCTTGAGGAACCTGCCGTCGCGGCCGAGGGCCTTGGGGCCGATCCAGCGGCCGATCCAGTAGTTCAGGGTGTCGCCCAGGAAGGCCGCGGTCCCTATGACGGCTAGCAGGGTCCAGAGGGACAGCGGGGCCGCCTCCCTGCCGGCGATGGCCCCGGCCGCGAACAGGAGCGAGTCCCCGGGCAGGAACGGCATCACCACCACCCCGGTCTCCCAGAAGACGATGGCGAAAAGTATGAAATACGCGAGCCGCCCGTACTCCAGGACCAGGCGGTCCAGATGGACGTCAATGTGCAGCGCGAAGTCGGCCAGGGCGGAGAGGCCCGGGAGAGCCGCCAGGATCTGTTCCATAAGGTCTTACGGCCCGGGCCGGTCCCCGGGAGGCGAAAGCGCCCGGGCCACCGCGGCCACGGACACGGCCCCCTCCCGCACCACGGAGAAAGGGCTCTTGGAGATGTCCACCACCGTGGACGGCTTGCCTCCCCGTGTGGGGCCGGTGTCCACCACGCAGTCCACCTTCCCTCCGAAGTACTCCAGAACGGCTTCGGCGGCGGAGGCGGGCGGCAGGCCGGAAGGGTTGGCGGAGGTTCCGGTGACGGCGCGGTCGGTCATGCGCACGAGGGCCGCCGGGACAGGGCTCCGGTCCAGGCGCAGGCCCACCGTGTTCTTCTTGCTGCCCAGGACCGCCGGATGCAGCCCGGTCTGGGCCTTGAAGAGGATCGTGAGGAGCCCCGGCCAGAAGCCGTCCATCAGCCGTTCCGCCTCGGGCGGGACCTCCTGTGCGTAGGCCCGGACCCGCTCGCGCCGGTCCACCAGGAGCAGGAAAGCATCGTCCCTGGTCCGGGCGCCCTTGAGCTCCAGCAGCTTCTCCAAGGCCGCCTCCCGGTCCGGCAGGGCCATAAGCCCGTAAAACGACTCGGTGGGCGCGGCCACCACCCCCCCGGCGAGCAGGATCTCGCAGGCGGGCTCCAGGGCGCGGAAGGTCACGCGGCGGCGGTCAAGTCGCAGTACTGTCGCGGTCACGGGGAGGTCGTGCCTCGGGATCAGGAGCCGGCCCGCAAGGGCTGGGGGAGCGGGCGGGGAAGCGGCAGGGAAGGGCTAAGGGGGCCCTGGAGACCGGAAAAGACGCGAGGCCGTAAGGCCCGGGGCAGGACAAAAGCCCGAAAAAGGGCGAAAGCGCCGATAGCCTCGTGGCGGGGCGGAGGCAGGGAAAGCGCGGGCAGGCCCAAAGCCCGGGAAGGCCGCGAAAGCCAGGGAAGGCCAGAAAAGACAAGGACGGAAGGACCGGGAAAAGACGGCGGGGCGGACAGGCCAGGGCAAGGACGGAGGGGCCCTGAAGCCCGGGGAGGCCTCCAGGATGCCGAACGGGGGAGGCGGGCGAGGCGCAACGAAGGGGATGCTATCAGATTTATGGGCTTGACATCAAGCCGCCCCGAATGCATCATTGCAAAGTCGCAAGTCCGGCCGGCCGCCGCGCCGCCCCTTCCGGGGCCTCCCGCGGGCCTGAGCCGCTCCCCCCCCGACCGGCTGAACCGCAAAAAACACGCGGCCGCGCAGCCCGGGCCAAAAGGCCCTGCGGAAACCCTCCGGAGACCCTGGCCGGCGGCCCGAATACCCTTAGGAGGATTGAGACATGACCGTAAAGGACATCGAGGCCACTCCCGACTGCATGCAGGAGCAGACCTTGCTCATCACCGGCCCCTGCCCCGCGTGCGGCAAGGAGCTGGAGTTCTTCTCCATCAACGAGCTCCGGAACGCCTCCCACTGCTACGAGTGCAAGGCCCCCTTCGATCCCAAGGAGTTCGCCAAGAAGCTCGGCCTCCCCATCTGAAGGACCCAGACTTGGCGCGGGGCGTCTCCCGCGCTCCCCTCCTGTCCCCCCTAGCCGACCTTCCTCCCCCCGCCCGGGGCTTCCGGGCGGGGGCCTCCTCCGCCCCCACCCTGCCCGCGCGGCCTGCCGCCTGAGAGGCGCCCGCCCCGGAGCCCTTGCGCGCCGGGCCGGGAAGCCGCGCCTTCCCGCGCCCTCGCGGCGGAAAGGCTGAACCCTTCAGATGTTTGGATCCAAGAACCCTAAGCCCGGCAAGCAGGAGTGGAACGCGTTCTTCGCCAGCAGCGTGGAGATAGAGGGCACCCTCCGCTTCACGGGCCTCCTGAACATAGACGGGAGGCTCAAGGGGGCCATAGTGGCCAAGGGAATGCTGGTCACCGGCTCCAACGCAGTCATCGAAGGGGACGTCTTCGTCGAGAACCTGATCCTGAGCGGCTCGGTCACGGGCAACATCTACGCCTACGGCGAGGTGCACCTGAACCAGAGCGCCAAGGTGGTGGGCAACATCAACTACAACACCATCAGCATCGTGCCCGGGGCGGTCCTGGAGGGCACGTCGCACCTTTTTACCGAGGAGGAGCGCCAGGAGCTCCTGGTCAAGATCCAGGCGGAGATAGCCAACCTCGAGCCCGCCCCCCCCCAGGAGAACAAGAAGTCGGCGAAAAAGGCCGCAGGCTCCCTGCCCGCCCCGCCGGCCAAAGACGGGGACGAGGAGAAGGCCCGGCAGGGAGCCACGGCCAAGCCCGCAGCGGCGGCGGTCTCCGGCTGAGGCCGTACGGGGCCGCATAGACATGAAACGGCATTGTAAACAAAATTTTGAATAAAATAATTAATAATTTCTATGCCAACCGGAGCGCTTCTTCGTCGTGCAGTCCCCTCCTCTTGTTCGGCAGTCATTAAGAGGGCCCTCCCGCTTGAAAAGATAAGGACCTTGCGGGCCATGCCGGCAGACTGGCTTGCAGGCACGGAGATCGCCGCCTCGAGGGTCTTGCGCGCCTGGTGCGGCCCTTTGACGTAAATCGCGTTCCTGCTGCCAACGGCCCTGCCCGAGTTTGTGATTTTAACGTTATATTCTGTACATTTGAATCATGCCGTAGCTGCAACATGTGACATTTTCGCCATGCAGTGAAACTGTCGCAGATCGTCAGAATTACGCATGATCATGACATCTGGATATTTCCTGCCCATCACGTTTGCAGAATGCGCGGACATGACTTTTTG
>JAITRL010000175.1 GCA_031288415.1 Deltaproteobacteria bacterium
AGACGAAAAGGGTTACCGCGTCTCGAAGGAGGCTGGAATTTGCCTCCGGAAGAAGCTGAGACGGCGCGTAAGCAAAGAGCCTGATTTTGCGGAAAAATCTGCCGGCGCGGCGGGATCGCATGCGGACCCGCCCGAAGACGCCGTTGTCCTGAGCCTGGGCGGGAAGCCGGGCTTCCAGGCCCTGGGGCGTTCCGCGGGATATGCGCCGACGGCCGGCGGCCGCCGGAAAGACAGCTCAGGGTTACGGGAGCGCGTACGTTCATCGCGGCGCCCTTAACCTGCTCGCGGCTCTGAACGTCATAAGCGGAACCGCGCTGACGTTCCCGCCGAAAGGAAGAGAAGGATGTAATTCCCCGCGTTCATGGGCAAAACGGTTCTTGAGTGCCCGGATGATCAGGCTTTTCACGTGATCATGGACAACTGCCATGTCCGCGGGAAATGCGACGAATGGCTTGCCGGCCATGCAAACGTTCACATTCACCATACTCCTGCTTGGGCAGGCCGGCTCAACTCGGAGGAGATTTGGTTCGGGACAATGTCCGGGAAGGCTTTGAGAGGCGGAAGCCGCAACAGCCTGGAGGAGCCGGGGCAGGCGATCAAGGGCTTCCGCGAGGCGCGCAAAAGACGCCAGGCCCTTTGTCTGGCGCAAGCGGGAAGTGAAGGGCGGCCAGCTCGGGAATACTGTGAAAAACTTATGCGGCTTGCCGCCGGGACTCCTCAGGGAGTCGCGGCCGGCCTGCCTCCCCGAGGGCGGTTTGACACCCTTCAAGACGCCCCGATATAATGACGGGCATGGAGATCTTCGACACCCACTGCCACCTGTTCATGGAGGAATTCGGCGCCGACCTCGCGGAGGTCCTGCGCCGGGCGCGCGAGGCCGGCGTGACCCGCATGGTCCACGTGGGTCTCGACCTTGACACCTCCCGCAAGGCCCTGGAACTCGCCCGCGGCGTCCCCGGACACCGCGCGGCGGTCGGCTGGCACCCCCACGACGCCAGGCTGATGGCCCCAAGCGATCCCGGCCGCCTCGCGGCGCTCGCGGCGGACCCGCTGGTCGTGGCCTTCGGGGAGATAGGCCTGGATTTTTACCGGGACCTTTCGCCCAGGGACACGCAGCTCAAAGCCTTCCGAAGCCTCCTGGAGGCCGCCTGCGGCGCCGGCAAGCCCGTCGTCATCCACACCCGCGCCGCCTACGGGGAGACGAGGGCGGAGCTTTCCGCCTTCAGGGACAGCCTCGCCGGGATCCTCATCCACTGCTTTACCGGAAGCCCCTCCGAGGCGGCGGGCTTCCTGGAGCTGGGCTGCTTCCTGTCCTTCCCCGGCACGCTCACTTACAAGAACGCCGCCCCGGTCCGCGAGGCCGCGGCCCTCGCGCCCAGGGACAGGATCATGATCGAGACCGACTCCCCGTACCTCGCGCCGGTCCCTAAGCGCTCGCGCCGCAACGAGCCCGCCTATCTCGCCTACCTTGTCGAGGAGCTGGGGAAGGTCCTGGGCATCACGGCCTCCGAGGCCGCGGCCCTCACCACGGCCAACGCCCTGCGCTTCTTCGGGCTGGAGAGCGCCGCCGGCGAAAGCCCCGCCGCCCCTCCGGCGGCCGGTCAAGGAGGCGCGCGATGACCCTGTACCTCGCCTCCGCCTCGCCCCGCCGCAGGGAAATCCTGAAGGCGGCCGGAGTCCCGTTCATCGTGTTGCCGGCCTGCGCCGACGAGACCCCGCTCCCGGGGGAGGCGCACCGGGCCTGCGTGGCCCGGCTCGCCCGCGCCAAGGCCGAAGCCGTCTGGGCGCAGGTCCTGGAAGAGCCGGGAGCGGCCGTGCTGGCCGCCGACACCGCGGTCATCCTGGGGGAGGTCATGCTCGGCAAGCCCCTGGACCCGACGGACGCGGAAAGGATGCTCGCCGCCATCTCCGGCAAGACCCACACGGTCGTCACCTCCTTTTGCGTGATCACCTCCGCCACCGTCCTGGAAGGCTCGGTCACCACCGCCGTGACCGTGAGGAGCCTCAAGCGGGGCGAGATCGAGGCGTACGTGGCCACCGGCGACCCCCTGGACAAGGCGGGGGCCTATGCCATCCAGGGCCCCATGGGGGCCGTGCTGGTGGAGTCCCTGGAAGGGAGCTACTCCAATGTCATAGGGCTCCCCCTCAGGGAAGTCCTGGAAGCCTTGCGGGAGCTGGGCGTCCACGCGTCATAGGGCGCGGCCGCCCGGCGGCCTGCCCTGCCCCGCATGCCTCCGGAAACCAGGCTCCGCGCGCGGGGCCTGTCAGTAGGGGCGGCGGCGTTTTCCTGTCTTCGGCGGCCGCGCCGGCGCTCGGCGGCCGCCGGCGGCAGGGCGACGGGACCGCGGCAGGCAAAGGGCGGTTCCTCGCGCTTTAATGGCTGCCATGCTTTTGATTGGCATGAGTAAGGAAAAGCGCCCCTGAGACGAGGACTATGCCTATGCCCAGGAACAGCAGATCGGAGGCGCTTTTGTATTCGATGTTGAGGGAATGCTCGAAGAACGAGACTATGAGGATCATCAGGATAACCTTCCCCAGCGATCCCTTCAGCTCGTCCAGGCTGGAGGTCTGCAGCCAGTTGGGCGGCGTGTCCTCGTCGCGGCTCGCGGGGTCTATCTTGCTGATGAAAAGCTCGTAAAGGCCCATGCTGAAGATGAGCAGCACCGTGGCGAAAAGGTACTTGTCCACGGAGGAGACGAAAACGGCGACCAGGTCATTGCCGCCGTGCAGCTCTCCGAGATGGAAATTCCTCACCTCCGCGATGAAGATGGATATGCCGCTAATGATCTGCATCGTCCCGGACACGAACATGGCGAACGCGGAAAACAGCGCCCCCAGGACCGCCAGAAGCGTCATGAACCGGCAGGCGAACAGCGCCGTTTCGAATATCTCCTCGATCTTTTTCTTCATTGGCATCACCTGGGCTTCGCCTGGAGCGGCCGGTCCCGCCTGGAGGCCCTGCGGCGCCCTGAGGCGGGGGCCGGAAAATCCTTCACGGGAAAACGCCCTTCATAGGGGAAAACGCGGACAGGCGGCCTCCGCCATGCCCTTGATCCGGCCGGCGCCCCCCGCCTCAGCCGCCGGAAACATCCGCCCGGCTTTGGACGGCTCGCGACTTTACGGCATCGCCGCGAACGGGGCCTTGCGGCCTCCTCGTTCCCGGCTTCCTTTGGTTCCCGGCTTCCTATCCGTTACCGGCTTCCCATCAGTTCCCGGCCGCTTTTGGCTATCGGCGGCCTCTCCGTTCCCTGCCGCGCCATGGGCCTCACGGGTCTCATGGGTCTCATGGGTCTCATGGGTCTCATGGGCTTCCGCAGGCTTCCGCAGGCCTCCGCGGCTTCCGCGGCAGGGGAAACCCGGCCTTGGCGGCGCCCCCAGCGCGCCCCTTACGGCGCGAACGCTCAGATGAAGCTCGCCTGGCAGTCCTCGGGATCGTTGATGAGGCCGGCCGCCATGAGAAGCGCCACCGTCAGGCACATGATGTACAGCTCCAGTACCTCGTACATCACGAAGGCGGTGGCGTTGGAGGGGAAAAGGATCTTGATCTCGGCGTCGAACTCCTCGTCGGCCTCGAAAAAATCCGCCCGCACCGGGAGCTTGGGCAGGTCCCCGAAGACGAAGGACTGGGCTCCCGCCTGGCTCAGGCCCGCATGCCGCGCCCCCAGGGCGAGGGCCGCCTTGCTGAAGGCCCCGTAGTCGCTCCCGAACTTGTCCCCGAGCGGCTTGAAGAGCTGGTCGCTGGGGCTCGTGCCGGCAGAGGCCCCGGAGGCGATGCCGGTGAGCCGGCCGATGGGCACGAACTCTGACGAGGGCTCGCCGCGCCCTTTGGAGGCCAGGTAGTGGGCGAGCACGCTCGTGGCGTCGACCGTGACGTTCCGGCGGGCGACGTCCGTTACCCCGTCGTTGCCGATGAGGCAGTCGCTTCCCAGGAACCTGACCTTGGCCTTGGTCCCTGTCTCGTCCAGGGCAAGGCCCATGGCCTCCGCCTGGGACTTCACGCCGATCCCGGCCAGGTTCTCCAGCTGGGTCTCGCAGTATGCCAGCCTTGCGGCGTTGGTCTTGGCTTTGCTCATGATCGATCGAACCTCCCGGCGGAGCCGCGGCGCGCGACCGCCCTTCCCCTTCCGCAATACGGCCTTCCCATGGCTGCGGGGCGGCAGGCTGCCCCGCGCGGGGGCGGCGGGGCTTCGGATATCGGGGAAACAGGCGGCGCTCGGCGGCCATTCTAGCGCTTCAGGCCCGCTTTTAGAAGGTCCGTTCATCCCGCGGAAAGCCCCGGCCTGCCTCAGAGGGCTTCAGGACCTTCCTGGCCCTTCGCCGAAAGGTCTCCCTCGCCAGGGAGGCCGCTTGCCGGCCCTCCGGCGGGCCTCCCCGCTAGCCCGCGCGCTTTTTGCCGTCGGGGCTCAAGAGGCCCTCAGCCGCCCGCTTCAAGGCAAGCCTTGCCCTTTCCCGCGCGGGGCGGCCGGAAACAAGCCTTGCCCGTTCCCGCGCGGGGCGGCCGGAAACAAGCCTTGCCCGCTTTCGCGCTGCGGCGCGTCTCTTCCCGGCCCCTCGCCGGGCCGGCAGGAAGCGGGCCGTCCGCCGTCCCGCGCGGAGGCCTGCGGAAACAGGGCCCGTCTCCCGGTCCTCACGCCCCCCCGCTGAGGCGACGGCAAGCCCTGCCCTCCCTGCAGCCCCCCGACGGGCGCCCGCCTTCCGCGCTCAGCCCGCAAGGCATTCATGCCCCCGCCTGTTCTCCCCTTGAACGCGTTCAGCCTGGCCGCGCCGGCACGGGCCCGCCTGCCGCCGCTTTCAGCCAGGGCAGACCCTTGGGCCGCGCCTGTCCAAGCCTGCCCGGCCGCGCCCTTGACGGCCCGCGCCCGGCAGATCCCGCCTGGCCGTATTTCGCCCGCAAAGCGCGCCATGCCGCGCGCCGCCCGGAACAGCCTTTGCCCGAGCGCCGCCGCGGAAGGGCATGGCGGGGCGTCATGGGCCGC
This sequence comes from Deltaproteobacteria bacterium, assembly GCA_031288415.1. GTDB lineage: Bacteria > Desulfobacterota > Desulfarculia > Adiutricales > Adiutricaceae > JAIRZX01. The sequence continues at coordinate 4,977 of JAITRL010000175.1, forward strand.
GGCCGCAAAACCGGCTCTTCGCCATCCGAACGGAACCTGAACGGCCTTCCGCGCCGCGAAGCCTCCGCGGAGCCTTGGAGCCCGGCCGCCCCTGCCCGCCGCCCTCCGGGCGGGGGCCAGGGGCGGGGCCTTGCCTTCCGGGCGAGGCGGCGGGCATGCCCGCCTGGCGAAGCGGCGCGCATGCCCGCCGGCGTCACCCGGCGCGGCCCGCGCGCCGCCCGCCTGTCCTATGGCGGCGCGCGGGCCCGTCCGGCCGCCGAACCCGGTCCGGCCGGAACGTTCCCGAAGCCATTTCCCCCTGC
>JAITRL010000163.1 GCA_031288415.1 Deltaproteobacteria bacterium
CCCCCGGCGCCTCAGTCATCCAGGAGCACGGCTCCGGTGCTGGCGGAGGTGACTATCTTCCGGTAGCGGCTGAGCACGCCCTTGGGGATTTCCTTGACCAGGGGCTTCCACGCGGCGCGGCGGGCGTCGATCTCCGCCTGATCCACCTTCAGCTCCAGGGTGTTGCGGGGGATGTCGATGGCGATAATGTCCCCTTCCCTGACCAGGCCGATGAGCCCCCCGGAAGCCGCCTCCGGGGAGACGTGGCCGATGGAGGCGCCCCTGGAGGCCCCGGAGAAGCGCCCGTCCGTGACCAGGGCCACGGTTTTGTCCAGGCCCATGCCGGCCAGCGTGGCCGTGGGGGTGAGCATCTCCTTCATGCCGGGGCCGCCCTTGGGGCCCTCGTAGCGTATTACTATCACGTCCCCGGGGTTGATCTTGCGGTCCAGGAGGCTTTGAGTGCAGTCCTCCTCGCTGTCGAAGACCCTGGCGGGGCCGGAGTGGGTCATCATCTCCGGCAGGACCGCGCCCTTCTTGACCACCGCCCCGTCAGGGGCGAGGTTCCCCCAGAGGATGGCCAGCCCCCCGTCCGGGCTGTAGGCGGTCCCCTTGGAACGGATAAGCTCCGGGTCGAGGTTTTTGGCCCTATCCGCGGTCTCGCCTATGGTCCCGCCGGTGACCGTTATGCATCCGCGGTTGAGGAGCCCTTCCTTGTCCAGCTCCCTGAGGACGGCGCTCACGCCGCCCGCGCGGTCCAGGTCCGCCAGGGCCGCGTCCCCGGCGGGGGACAGCCTCACCAGGTGAGGGGTCTCGCGGCTGACCTGGTTGATGGTCGCGAGATCCAGCTTGAGGCCGGCCTCATGGGCGATGGCCAGCACGTGGAGGACCGTGTTGGAGGAGCAGCCCAGGGCCATGTCGGCCGCGAGCACGTTGCGGATGCTTTCGGGTGTCACGATGGCCCTGGGCCGTATGTCGCGGCGCAGGAGTTCCATCACCTGCTTTCCGGCCTCCTTGGCCAGGCGCACCCTCCCGGCCGCCACGGCGGGCACGGTCCCGTTGCCGGGGAGCCCCAGCCCCACCGCCTCCAGCATGCAGTTCATGGAGTTGGCGGTGAACATGCCCGCGCAGGACCCGCATCCCGGACAGGCCTTGTCCTCGATCTCCGCAAGGTCCTCTTGGGACATCGAGCCGACCGCGGCCGCCCCCACCGCCTCGAAGGCCGAGGACAGCGTGATCTTCCTGCCTCCCGAGTAGCTCGGGAGCATGGGCCCCCCCGACACGAAGACCGAGGGCAGGTCGAGGCGCAGGGCCGCCATGATCATGCCGGGGATTATCTTGTCGCAGTTGGGGATGAAGACCAGCGCGTCGAAGGGGTGCGCGGTCGCCATGATCTCCACCGAGTCAGCGATATGCTCGCGGGAGACCAGGGAGTAGCGCATGCCGGCGTGCCCCATGGCGATGCCGTCGCAGACCCCTATGGACGGGAAGGCCAGGGGGGTCCCCCCGTGGGCCAGCACGCCCGCCTTGACGGCCTCGCAGAGCGAGTCGAGGTGCACGTGCCCGGGGATCACGTCGTTCTGGGCGTTCACGATCCCCACGATGGGCCTCGCGAGCTCCTCATCGGTCAGCCCGGCCGCCTTGAAGAGGGACCGGTGCGGGAGCCGGGTCAGGCCGGCCTTCATCAGATCGCTGCGCATGATATGAAATCTCCCTTCTGCCTAGAGACCAAATTCCTTTAAATCGTCAAAAAATAACCTTCCGGCGCGGTTACCCGCGCCGGGAAAACACCTCGGGCCCTGGCCCCGAGACACCGGCGCGCACCCTCGCCCTAGCCCTGCCCTGCCGCTTCCTGCGCCCCTGCCGGGGCCTTGCGCGGGCAGCGCGGGAGACGCTCCTTAGCAACGCGTCGCGGCCGTCAAGCGGCCCGTCTTGGTACGCTTGGCCCGATCATACCATTTTCCGTCAACAAATTTCTCCCGCAGGGCTTTCCTGTCCCGGCCTGCCGAAGGCCGGTGAAGGCCGGTGATGGCCGACGAGGCCGGTGAAAGCCGGCGAGGCCGGTGAGGCCGGTGAAGACCGGCGAGGCCGGTGAGGCCGGTGAAGGCCGGTCGCAAAGCCTCCCCGAAACCCGGCGGAAAGCCCTTATTTCCTAAGCGGCCGGCAAGACTGGGCAGAGGGGCAAAGGCGGGCACCGGGGCCTGTTTGCCCGCGCGGCCCGATGGCGCGCCGGTGCCTGAGTCATGGGGCGCCGTGAGGGCTCTGCCCAGCGGCCGCGGCGGCCCTTGAGCGCGCTGACCCTGCTTAAACGGCCCTGCGTGCCGGACAGGCTCTGCAACGCCCGCGCCCGCCCGTTGCCCGGCGCCAACGCTTCTCCGCTGAAGCGCGCCTGGCCCTGACGGAGCGGCCTTGGCCGGGTGCCCCCCGGCAGGCCACTGTTCTTCTGCCCGGCCGGCAGGCCACTGTTCTCTGCCCCCCGGCAGGCCACTGTTCTTCCGCCCGCCCGGAAGGCCATTGTTCTTCCGTTTGCCTGTCTGCTTGGCCGGCAGGCCTTTGGCCTGCCGGCCAAGCCTTCCGCAAGGGGGACCTCCGGCCCTGGGGCTGGAGGCTTGGCCGGGCCGCTGGAGCCTGGCCAAAGACCTTGCCGCCCCCCTCCTCCGCAGGTTTCGGGAAAAGGCGCCGGGACAAGCGGATAGACAAGGCATCGGGTCCAGGCAGGCGAAGCCTCAAACCCCCGGCGCCGGCCGCCCCTGCCCTACCGCCCCTCCTCAGGAGCTTCCGCCATTGGCGCATAGGTAAGCCGCACGGCCATGCCTCCAGGCCGGCAGAGGACCTCGGCCTTCACGCTCCGGGGAGCGGTCGAGTCCCTCCAGTTGAGGCTCAGCCTGGTCGATCCCTCGTGGTAACCGAAGCGCACGCGGCCCACCGGGCCGCCTTGCAGCCTCTCGTCTTCCACCCTGGCCCGGTAAGTCCCCGGGAAGTCTATGAAGGTGACGTTTCCGGTGGAGCGCCTGATGCTGCTGGAAGCTTTGAAGGACCCCAAGCTCCCGCGGAATGGAAGCTCCAGCAGGAAGCGACCCTCGGCATCGACTTTCCCCTTGAAAGCCCCGAAGGAGCCCGAACCCGGCCCGGAGCCGGAGCAGGCCTGGTAGGCGGGCTCTGGCTCGGCCTCCGCCTCGCGCTGAGGCGTCTCGGCCTCGGCAGGGGCCGCAGGCTCCGCAACAGGCCCGGGCTGCGGCGTCTCCGGTCCGAGCTGAGGCGTCTCGGCACCGGCAGGGGCCGCAGGCTCCGCAACAGGCTCGGGCTGTGGCTTCTCCGGTCCGGGCTGAGGCATCCCGGGCCCGGCAGCCGTCTCGGGCGCAGCCGCAGGCGGGGACGGCGCGGCCCCCGTACCGGGCTGAGGGGTCCCGGGCCCGGCAGGGGCTCCGGGCGCGGCCGCAGGCGCGGCCTGGGGGGCGACGGGCGGGATGTCAGACGGGGACGGGGAAGCCGATGCCGCAGAGGGCCCCTCTCCCGCAGCGGCGCCGGGAGGAGAGGCCGCTGGAGGCAAGGCCGGGGCCTCTTGAGGATGCGGGCCTGCGGCCGGCTCTTGCGGTTCACCGAGGAGAACTGCCGCTTCAGGCTGAGGCTTGGCTTCCGGGCCTCCAGGCAGGTCCAGCGGTCCATCAGACCGGTCAGGGCTTAAGGCAGGCTCTCCTCCCCCGTCTTCCAGGACCAGCGTGCCTTCCGGGCCGGGCTTGATGGCCGGGGAGGAAGCCTCCGGCGCTCCAGGGCCGGGGTCAGGCGAAGGCGTCTCCGGGACGGTTCGGGCATCGGCGGGAGCCGCAGCCGCAGGCGGCTCTGCCGATGGCGCAGGCGGCTCTCCCGATGGCACGGCAGGCGCCGCCTCAGGAGCGGCAGGCTCCGCCGCAGGCGCGGCCTGCTCTGCCGAAGGCGGGGGTGCCCCGCCTGCGGGGGGCTGGCACTGAGGCTGAGCCGGAAGCCCGGGCAACGGCAGGGAAGGCGTGACCGGGGGCTGGGCCTGAAGATCTCCCGGCTCGCCAGTGTCAGGGAAAAGGACCCCCGCCGGAGTGTCGTCAGGCGCCGCCTGCGGCCGGGGCGCCGCAGGCGGTCCCGGCTCTGCGGGAGGGGAGGGGGGCGGCGGGAAGGCGGCCAAGGCCTTGTCGCCGGT
>JAITRL010000320.1 GCA_031288415.1 Deltaproteobacteria bacterium
ACAAAATTTATTCCATCATCGAGAACGGCAACACGGTGGACGACAACCGGGAAACCCCCCTCTGGCGGCTCTCGGAAAGCGCCCGCGGCGGGTCCGCGCCGCAGTAGCCTTCCACTTAACCGCGCTTCCGTCAGCGCGCCGAACGGCCTTCGGCACGGCAAACGGCCTTCGGCGCGCCGCGCCCTTGCCAGGCCCTGAATCCGTGCCGCGAGGGACCCGGCCAGCCGCCCGGGGCCTCCGCCGTACGCCTCTTCCCCTTGACTCTGCGGGGCCCTGGCCCGCCGCCGCGCGGCGGCGGGCCAGGGCCCCGCTTTCGCGGAGCGGCCATGCCTGAGGACCCAAGCCTCATCGCCAAGGCCCGCGAAGCCCTCCTGGCGACGGGCGACCGGGCCGCCGCCCGATGGCTGCTCAAGTCCGAGGGCGAGCCGGCGGTCACGGTGTTCCGCGCGGCCGACGGTTCCGAGGCCATCGTTGCCGGCGGCATCCTCCAGGACTCGCGCGCCGCGCCCCTGGCAGCCGCTAGCGGCCTTCTGGACAGGGAACTGCCGGCCGGGCGCTTCTCGGACGTTGCCCTTTTCGGGCTGGGAAGCCCTGCCTTGGCCGGGCTCCTGCTGGAAAGGGCCGGGCGGGTCACCGCCTTCGAGCCTTCCGCCTCAGTGGCCAGGGCTTTCCTGAGCCTCCGGGACCGCTCTGGGCTTATCCTCGCGGGAAAACTCAGGCTCCTTTGCCCATGGTCTCTCGCGGAGGGGGCGGCCGCGCCGCTTTCGCCCCTCCTCATAACCCACGCGCCCTCCCGCCGGAGGGCCCCCGCCCTGTACCGGAAAATCTCCGAGCTGGTCCGCGGCAGGCTGCCCCGAAAGCCTCCGGCCGATGAGACGCCGCGCATCCTCATTGTCCCGCCTTTCTCCGGGGGAACGCTCTCCATGGGGGGCTTTTTGAGGAAGGCCGCCTGGGAGCTGGGGGCCGACGGCCGCCTGGCCGCCTGGCCGGAAAATCTGCGCGCCGAGGCCGAGGCCTTGGCGCTTTCCTCTTCGGGGAAGGGCTCTGCCTTTGCCGGGAACGGAGCCGTATCTGCCGGGAAGGGCACTGCCTCTAAAGGAAAAGCGGCTTCCCCTGCAGGGAAGGGATCCGGCGCTGAGGGCGGGGGGGCTTCCCCTGCGGGGAAGGGATCAGGCGCTGAAGGCGGGGCGGCTTCTTCCGCAGGGAAGGGATCCGGCGCTGAAGGCGGGGCGGCTTCTTCCGCGGGGAAGGGATCCGGCGCTGAAGGCGAGGAGGCTTCTTCCGCGATGGGGGGCTCTGTGCCTGCGTGGAATGAATCTGCCCCTGAAGCGAAAGCCTCTGCCCCTGAGGCGAAAGCCTCCGCCCCTGAGGCGAAAGCCTCCGCCCCTGCGGCGAAAGCCTCCGCCCCTGCGGCGGCCATGCCCCCCGCCTGGCCTCCGCCAGGCCTGTTCGGCCGCTGCGCGGCCTTCCTCGTCTCCGCGGTCAGGGGCTTCCGGCCGCATCTGCTCCTCGCCCTGGCCCAAGCCCCCCTGGACCTGGCCGGCATAGCCGCCGTCAAGGACGCCTGTCCGGATGCCTGCGCGGCCTTCTGGTTCGCGGAGGACTTCAGAAGGTTCACATACGCGGCCTCCGCCGCCGCCGCCTGGGACCTGTTCCTGCACATCCAAGGCCCCTGCATGGAAGCGGCCCTCCGTGACTGGGGGGTGAGCCGCGCCGCCTACCTCCCGGCCTGCGCGGATGCGGACTTCTTCCGGCCCGCGGAGGCCCCCGCGCCGTTCAGGGCGCAGGTGTCCTTCATGGGGGCGGGTTACCCCAACCGGATCCGGATCCTCTCCGCCCTGGACCGGGAGCTGCGCGGGAGGGGCTTTCCCAGGGAAGGCTTCCGCGTCTACGGCTCGGGCTGGGACGCCGCCCCGGAAGGCCTCAAGGAGCGCCTCTTCGCAGGCGGCAGGAGGATCTCCGCTGAGGAGACGGCCCTCGTCTACGCGGGAAGCGGGGTCAACCTCAACGTGCATTCCGGGTCCGGGGCCGGCTTTGATCCCGCCTCGGCCTTCGTGAACCCCAGGACCTTCGAGATAGCGGCCGCCGGCGGCTTTCAGCTCAGCGATCCCCGCCCCCTCATGGAGGGGCTTTTCGCCCCGGAGGAAGTGGCTTGCGCGCCCTCCCCGGAGGCGTTCCCTGATCTCGTCCTGGACTGGCTCGAGAGGCCTCTGGAGAGGGCCGAGGCGGGCCGCAGGGCCCGCGAGAGGGTCCTGGGCTCGCACCTTTACCGCCACCGCCTTAAGACCGTCCTCAGGCTCGCGTTCGGGGAGGACTGGGAGCCTGCGGGGGGAGGCTGGCGAAAGACGGGAACCCGGCAGGAAGGCTGCGGGGAGCCTTAGGGCGCCTGAAATTCAATTTCCGCGGGGCGCCTTGCCGGCCTGGGGCCCCTCAGGGCGGCGGGGGCTCGACAGCTTCAAGGCGGGCCTTAGCGCTGTCCCGCGGCGGCGGGCCCCGGCCGCGCGCGGCAAGGCCGAGGGAAGCGGGGATCATGGCGCGCTTTTGCAGGCCTCGGGCAGGCCCGCCGGAAGAAGGCTGAGGCCATTGCCTGGCAGGCTCGACAGAAGCGGCGTTGACAACCGGGGAATCCACGCTAAGATGCCCTTAGCCCCAGTCGCGCGGCGGCCCTTCCGGCCGCGACCGGGAAGGAACCTGTTCTGGCTCAGGCCTTTTGCCGCGGAAGGCCCT
>JAITRL010000368.1 GCA_031288415.1 Deltaproteobacteria bacterium
GGGGCTTAGGCGGCGGGGTCGATGTGCCGGAAGCCTTCTGCGCGCCTTCCGGCGGTTTAGTGATTGGCCCAGGTCAGATCTGAAATGTAGTTGCGCTTCCTTTGCTAAACGGGACCGGAACGCGGCCGGAGAAACCGGCGTACAGGGAGCCGCGCCGGAAGCCTGCAGGGCGGGTGCGGGCCCTGGCACTCCTACGCGGCGATCTCACGGCATTGGAGACCGCGCCCCTGAAGGTTGTGTTGCCGCCATGAAGCGCCTTCGTCGATGGGGCTGGCGCAAGCCCCTGTCCAGCGCCTAACGAGGAAGGTCCCGCTCGCTGCCGAAGAGGGCGGAAAAGGCAACGTGTACTCGGCCCCCAGGGGGGGCGGAAAAGACGCGGCGCCCGCAGGCCCCTCAGGGCGGTCGGAAAAGAGCGGCACTCGCAAGGCTCCATGCGGGGTCTCATCGGCCTGGCGGGGGGAGCTTCCCTGCCGTAGCGGAGAGTGACAAGGCTCCCCGCCGGCGAGTGCAACTCTGGAGGCCTGCCGCCCGGAAAGGGCTTTGCCGGCGGGAGGCGCGCGGGCGACATTACCGGCTTGCAGGGTTTCCGCTCTCCCGGGTCTTCCCCTCTCCGTCCATTCCGAGGCGCCGCCGCGGAAAGAAGCGGGGCGTTGCGACCCAGGAGAAATCGGGTGGCTCCGGCGAGGGAGCCAGGGCTGAGGCTAAAGGGCCAAAATTCCAGCTCCGCTGAGGTTGCGGAGATTTGAGCGGAAAAAGGCCTTGAGGGCGCAGGGTTTGCTCTGGCTCCCAGGGCGAGGGAGGCAGCAGGGCTGGCCTGTCCCACGGGATCAGGCGGACTGCAGGGTTGCGAGTCTCCAACGACCCGCAGGCATGCGGCCGTAGCCTAAGCGGCGTTCAGGGGCCGATGTCTGAGCGGGCGGGGTTGCGGGTTTCGGCGAACGGCAAAGGGACATGTAACACCCGCTTCAGCTTGAGGCTGAGGCGGGGAGTAATGCCTCTCGGTCGGGCAAAATGTCATCGCTAAAAACTAAAATACTAGTAATTATTTAGTTTTTACAATGATATTAGTATTTTTTAACGTCTAAACACTAAATTTTTCCCCCGCTGACCTTGCCTGCCTAAATCCTTCCCTGAATCTGCACGCAACCGCCTTGGCCCCTCTCCCATCGGCTTTCCAGCGTTCCGGTTTAGGCGCCCCTGTATCTCTCTGGTCTTCCTCGCCAGGGCCGCAGGCCGCCTGGTCCGGCCCCTCCCCCCAAATTGAAGGCGAGGTGAAGGCTCATGGCCTTACACGGCGCGAGACGGGAGAGGCTCCCACGCAGGGGGTTCTTTGCTAGTCCTTCGTGGGACGGTTCATGGAACTTTCTGCGGAAAATCTCATGATACGGGAGTAATACCCTATTTCTAGAGTTTATCAGTTGATTACACCTGGTATATTGTGTTAATTGGAAGTTTTGGGTGCAATATCTTTTGTCTACAGTCACATTCAGATGGAGAAAAATTGCCCGCTATGAGTCTTATTGATGAGAAAAATCAATCTATGTATCTAATTGGTCACCTAAAAAGTAATTTTCCATGATATAATCCCTACAAATTTTTCGACTAGCTTCATCTTGGATCCCTCCGGGGAGCGAGGCAAGCCAGATGCACGATCTCAAGTTCGTACGGGAGAACATGGAAGTCCTCAGGGAGACTCTCGTCAGGAGGCGGATGGACCCTGCTGCCCTGGATGGCTTCGCGAAACTGGATGTCAGGCGGCGGGAGCTTCTCAGGGAGATCGAGGAGCTCAAGGCCCGCCGCAACCGGGCCAACGACGAGATGGCGGCCCTCCGCAAGTCCGGAGCGGATGCCCGGGAACTCCTGACCGATCTCAAGGGCATCTCGCTGCGGGTCAAGTCCCTGGAGCCTGAGATATCCAAAGTGGAGGAAGAGGAGCAGGGGCTTTTGAGTTCCATCCCCAACCTGATCCACGAGAGCGTGCCGAGCGGGGGGGAAGGCGAGTTCCGGGTCGAGAGGACCTGGGGGGAGAGGCGGGAGTTCCCCTTTGAGCCGCGTTGCCACTGGGAGACGGGAGCGGCGACCGGGCTCCTGGACCTTCCCAGGGCGGCCAAGATAACGGGTGCGCGGTTCGCGGTCCTGTTCGGGGAGCTCTCCCGCCTCAACCGCGCCCTCATCAGCCTGATGCTGGACACGCATACGCGAAAGCACGGCTACCGGGAGTGCTGGCCGCCTGCCGTGGTCAACTCCAGGTCCCTTTACGGCACGGGCCAGCTCCCCAAGTTCGAGGAGGACCTTTTCCGGCTCAAGGGCACCGACTGGTACCTGATCCCCACCGCCGAGGTCCCCGTCACCAACCTTTTCCGGGACGAGACCCTGGATGAGGGGGAGCTCCCGCTTTCGCTGTGCGCCTACACGCCCTGTTTCCGGGCCGAGGCCGGCGCGGCCGGCAAGGACACCCGGGGGCTTATCCGCATGCACCAGTTCGACAAGGTGGAGCTCGTGAAGTTCGCGAACCCGTCCTCGTCTTTCGAGGAGCTGGAGAAGCTCACCGGGGACGCCGAGGCTATCCTCCAGGCCCTGGGGCTCCCCTACCGGGCCGTGACTCTTCCCGCAGGGGACATGGGCTTCTCCGCCTCCAAGACCTACGACCTAGAGGTCTGGCTACCAGGCGCGGGGACGTACAGGGAGATCTCCTCCTGCTCGTGCTTCACCGACTTCCAGGCCAGGCGCGCGGGAATACGCTTCAAAGGCAAGTCCGGAGGCAAGGCCAGGCTGGTCCACACCATTAACGGCTCGGGCCTCGCGGTGGGCAGGACCCTGGCCGCCATACTCGAGAACTACCAGAACGAGGACGGGAGCGTGGACGTGCCTGAGGCGCTTCTCCCGTACATGGGCGGCTTACAACGTATCCCGGGCCTTCCGGCGCCCGGCGCCGCAGGAGTTTGAGCCATGGGCGGCCCAGCGGCGCCCGAGGCGCGCGGTATCGTGCCCGGAGCCCGGCACCAGCGCCTGCGGGAAGAGGAATACGGTCTTCTTGAGGGCGGAAGCGGCGCTGAAGATCTCCCGCGCCCCCTGCCGCCCTTCCGGGCGCCCGGGCGCGCGGCCGCTTTTTTCGCCCTGTCCCCCAAGGCTATGCGCCCGGCCTCGGACCCGGTCCATTTCCCGGCAGCCGGTTCGGTCGCGCAGGCAGCGGGCGGGAATGCTGGCCACATGGACAGGGAGGCAAGCCCGAGGCGCCGGTCTCCGGAAGCGGCCGAGGAGAAGTCTCCCCGAACCGGAGCGGCCTTCCGTCCGGGAGGCTTCGAAAGGCCGGAAGGCGGAGGTCCCGGGAGCGCAAGGCCTCAGGGGCGCTTCCCCCAGGCGCAAAACCAGGTTCCGGGCGGGGCCCAGACCTTAAGGCAAGCCGGGGCCGGAGCCCAGTCCCAAAGCCAAGCCCACGCCATGGCGCAGGCTCAAGCCCAAGCCATGGCGCAGGCTCAAGCCCAAGCCGAGGCGCAGGCTCAAGCCGAGGCGCAGGCTCAAGCCCAAGCCGAGGCGCAGGCACGGGCCAGGGCCCGGTCCGAGGCGCAGGACCGGGCCGTAATTCAGGCCGAGGCACAAGCCCGGGCACGAATTCAGGCTCAGGCGGAAGCCCGGGCCCAGGCCGCAGGGCAAGCCCGGGCACGAATTCAGGTCCAGGCGGAACCCAGGGCCCAAGTTCAGGTTCAAGCTCAGGCCAGAGGGCAGGTTCAGGCGCAAGCCCCGGGTTTCGGGCAAGGGGCGCCTTCAGGAAAAGGCCCTCTTGCCCGTAGCCGTCAAGGCGCCGTCGGCGCGCGACAGTACGGCTTTCCCGCCTGCGGCGGAGGGGATTCGGGCGTAGAGGGCGCGCCCTGCGCCGACGGCGCGGCCGAATATCGGCAGCTCGCGGCAGTTGCGGCGGGAGAAGGCGCGGGAGCCCGAACGGCCGCCGTATCCGGAGCGCCCGCGATGACGGCGGTGGCCGCCGTATCCGGGACTGAAGCCGGGGCTGAACCCCTCAAAGACGAGGCCGCCGATATGGAGGCGGCCAGGCTTGCCACCATGGAAGGCGGCGAGAGGATTCTCATCACCGCCCCGACGGTGGCCTCGATCAGGGCCAAGGAGAAGTTCCACAGGAAGCTCGCGGCGCATCTTGCCGCCGGGAAGCCCAGGACGCCCCGTTCCTGGGGCCACTTCATGGTATCGGGTCTTCTTTTCGCGTTCCTGGTGACCGCCGCCGTCGCGGGCGTGCACCGCATGGTCAAGGACGGGGGCGCCCGCCAGGCCTCCGCCGGAGAGGATTTCCTCTTTTTCGCGCCCCAAGAGGCGGATCCCGCGGACGGCTACGGCCCTCCCGGTGACCCTGGCGGCCCTGCGGCGCGGCCGGCGGAGTTCCCCGGCGGGGATGCCCCTGTTGCGGCTCCGGCGGAATACCCGCAGGGAAGCCTGCCCGGCCCGGCATACGTGCCGGGGGTTGCGGGAGCGGCAGTGCCTCCGCCGCCGGCCTACCCTCTGGAGGCCGACGGCGGAGGCGATGCCCAAAACTCCGGCGGCGCCGCCGGCGCCCAGGATGCCCTTGACCCTGCGGACGGCCAAGCCGCTGGGGATTCGGCGGCAGGCCCGCCCGGATCCGCGTTGGCCGCGGCCGGGCGGGCCATAGGCCTTTCGGCGGGGGAATATTCCGGGACGGATATCCCCGCCGCCTCCCCGTTCTTCAGCCCTGCCGGCCAGGCGGCCCCACAGGCAGCCGTTGCCGTCCCTGTCGCTCAGGCGACGGCCTCGGGGCTTCCGGGGCCTCAAAGAGACCATGCGCCTGCGGATCCCCGGCAGGTGGTCCGCACGGTCGCGCGCGTGGGCGCGGGGCCGTCCGAGTCTGAGCCAGGGGCTGCCGAAGCGCGTTCCGGGCCCCTGACCGCTTCGGCGGGTACGGCCCGGTCCGCCGCAGCTCCCGGCGCCGTGACGGAGAACGGGGCGGCCGCGTTCTTCGCGCCGGAACCCGATGTCCCTGCCGTGAGGGCGGTTTCCGCAGGGGTTGCCGCCGCCTCCGGGGCTTTTGACTCGTCAGGGGGGGCAAAACCTAACGCCGCCCCCGCCGCCCTGGATTCCGGTTCGGGCCTGCCGGCTGCCGGACAGGAGCACGTTCAGGCGGCGGCTTCGGGCGACGCGGTCAAGGCCGCGTCCGAAGCCAAGTCCGCTCCCGTCAAGTCCGCGCCCGCTTCCGCCAAGGCCGCGCCCGCTTCCGCCAGGTCCGCGCCCGCATACGTCAAGACAGAGCCCGCTTCCGCCAAGGCCGCGGCTTCCGAAGGCACCGCTGCGCCGCCAGCCAAAGGCGCCGCCCTCAGGGGCGCAGGGAATGCCGACGCCCGGCCTGCAGAAGACCAGAAGCGGACTTGGTCCGCAGGGCTGATAACCGCGACCGTGACTCCGGGCGGCACCCCCTATCCGCCGTCCGCAGGCGACGGCGCCCCGGAAGAGGCCCCTCCCCAGCCTCGGAAGGCCTCGGCATCCAAGGCCAAGTCCCCCGTGCGGCGCGTGGTGGGGAGGATCACGCTCAGCTCCGCCAGCCCCCTCATGCAGGAGGAGCTGCAGGGGCTGCTCAGGGGCGTGTCCCTCAGGCCCGGCCCCGACGGGGCCGTGCGCTTCAAAGGGCCCGGAGGCGAGGACTTGGCCGCCGCCACCTCCCTGGACCCTGTCCTCCAGGATCTCGCGGTAAAATGGGTCCGCAGCGCCAGGAGTCACCGGGCGGCCCTGGTGGCCGTGGACCCCCGTGACGGCAGGGTGGCGGCCCTGGCCTCCCTGGGAGGAGGCGACGACGAGCCGCCCTCGGCGCTGTGCGGGGATATCCCCGCGGCCAGCGTCTTCAAGATCGTGACCGCCGCCGCCGCCATGGAGCGCAACAAGTACACCAGGGAGTCGACCGTGCGCTACGACGGAGGCAAGCACACCCTCTTCAAAAGCAACGTGGTCAAGGAGCCCGACCGCGGGCTCCATCGGGCCTCCCTCAAGGCGGGCTTCGCGGAGAGCATCAACACCGTCTTCGGGAAGCTGGGCGTCTACACCCTGGGCCCTGAAGAACTGATGGCCTTCGCCGAGAAAGTCGGCTTCAACCGCCTCATGCCCTTCGACCTGGAGACGGATCTTTCGGTGTACGAGCCCGGCGACCCCGAGGATCCTTTCCGGCTGGCCGAGCTCTCCTCGGGCTTCAACCGCACGACCACCCTGACGCCTCTCCACGCGGCCCTGCTTTCCGGAGGGGTCATGTCGGGGGGCCTCATGGCAGAGCCGTGGCTGGTCCACAGCGTGACCGGGCCCGGCGGGAGGGCCTTTTACCTCAGGACCCCCAAGGCCCTCAAGCGGGTCATGAGCCGCAAGACCGCAGGGGAGCTTTCCGCCCTCATGCGGGCGACGATCTCCGACGGCACCGGCAGGCGCGGCTTCTGGGACGCCGGCGAGCACAGGATCCTCTCGCGCCTCGAGCTGGGCGGCAAAAGCGGCACCATCAACGATGAGGAAGGGTACCGGGTGGACTGGTTCGTGGCCACGGCCAGCCTGGCCGAGCCGATCGACGGGGACCTGCGGCCCCTGGCCTTGGCGGCCGTCGTGGTGCACGGCGGGCGCACCCGCGAGACCAGTCAGGAGCTTGTGAGGAAAGCGCTTATCAGTTATTATGGCCCTATCCTGAAGCGGCCGGCGACAGCTCGCGGGGCTTCGACCTGAGGCCTCAGGCTTCCCCTGTCCCTATCCCCTGTCCCCTATCCCCTATCCATTGTCCCTGCTTTCCGCGCATGAGCCTGCGGGCATGGCCGGGCGGCTCAGGTCCCTTTCCTGCCGCGGCAAGGCCTCTTTTTTTGCCGCAGGGCTTGCCGCGCACGCCTCGCCGCCGGTTCCTGGCCTAAAGGCTTGCCGGCTTGCGCGGCCCGGAACCTTCGTTTCCTGTACTGCGGCTGAAGGTTACAGGTAACCTCAGTCCGGTTCGCCTGCGGCGCGGGGGCCTTTGCCTTGCCGTGCCCGTAAAATCACGCCGCCGGCTGGCCGCCTTCCAGGGCAACCGTCAGCCGGCCCGGCCCAGGCGGCCTGAAGCCGCCCGATGCCGGGTTCCGGCCTTGCCCGCCCAGTCTGGCGGCGGCCAAACCCTTGCCGCGCCCCCGGCCGGTACCGTCCCGTGCCGCGCCCAGTGACTGCAAGGGCTCCGCCTGCCTCGCCGCCTGCCGGGGGGCGGGCTTTTCCAGTGGGAGATTCACTATGGCCGTATTGGCCGTTAACGGCAGCCCCCGCAAGGGCGGCAACACTTCCATCATGCTCGAGTGGTGCCTGGAGGAACTCAGGCGCGAGGGGTTTCAGACCGAGGTCTTCCAGGTGGGCGGCCAAGCCGTCAGGGGATGCAAGGCCTGCGGCGGCTGCAGCACCATGAAGGAGTACCGCTGCGTGCAGGACGACGAGATCAACAAGGTCATCGTCAAGGCCCCCGAGGCCGAGGCCCTCATCCTCGCCTCACCGGTGTATTTTTCCGACATCACCCCCGAGCTCAAGGCGACCATAGACCGCGTGGGCTACGTCGACCTCCACCACGGCAACCTCCTGCGCCGCAAGCCGGGCGCGGGCATCGTGGTGGCCAGGAGGGCCGGGCACGTGCATTCCTACGACTCCATCAACCACCTCTTCGGGATACTGCAGATGGTGACGGTGGGCTCCCGCTACTGGAACCTGGGCGTGGCCCGCGAGGCGGGGGCAGTCAAGGATGACCGGGAGGCCGAGGAGACCATGAGGATCCTGGGTTCCAACATGGCCTGGCTGCTCAAGAGGCTCCAGGACTGAAAGCGGGCCCCTGCCCGAAGGGCCGGGGGCCGGAGGCAGGAGGCCGCTTTAGCGTTATGTGGACCTTGGGATACGGCCCGCTTTTCTGGCTGATCGCCGGATTCGTGCTCTTCGTCCTGGAGGCAGTCACCCCGGGGGCGTTCTTCCTCGGATTCTTCGGCCTGGGGGCATGGTTCGTGCTCCTGCTGACGGCCTTCCTGCCGCTCCCGGTGTGGGCCCAGTGGGCGTTTTTCTCGGCTGTGTCCGTCGTCTCCCTGGTCCTCCTGCGCAAACGCCTGATACTCTTCCTCGCCGCCCGCAAGGCGCCCAAGACGGACAGCCTCTCCGAGCCTATGGTGGCCGACCGCTATCTGGGCAAGGAGGTGCAAGTCGTCTCCGCCGTGATTCCCGGCCGCACCGGCACCGTGGAATTCGACGGCACCCACTGGCAGGCCAAGTCCGGCGTGGCCCTCCGGGAGGGCGACAGGGCCCGCATCAGAGGCCTGGAAGGGCTGGCGTTCCTGCTTGAGCCACTGGAGGCGCCCTCGCCCGCCGGCGCCCCCACTTCCTCAGGCGCCGTGCCGGCGGATTCGGGGGGCGCTTCGCCTGAGTAGGCCTTCGAGGAGGGCCCCGGCGAGAGCCACGCGGAAGGCCGCTCATGAGCCGTTGCCCACGGGCTTTTGGCCGCCGTCTGCCGGGTCCTGTCATTACGGTCAGGCCGCCGAGGCCAACCGGACCCCCGGCGGCCTCCCGCCTTGGCCCGCCGGCGGGGGCCGCGCCGCCTCGCCTCCCGGCCTTCTCGCTGCCTTGCCCCCTGCGGGCGCCCCGCCCGCAGGGGGATAGGGCCATCATGATTTTCGCGCCGACGGGCCCTCACAAGCCATCCGCCGCCCTGGCAGGCTCCGGGACCTCCGCCCCGCTCGGGGCAGCCATGGAGAGAGAACATGCAACTGACCACCCCTACCGCAGTCGTGATAGTCATAGCGGCGCTGCTTTTCTTCATGGCCATGAAGTACATCAGGATCGTCCCCCAGAACGAGGCCTTCGTGGTGCAGAGGCTCGGCAAGTACTCCGGGACCCTCCTCTCCGGCTTCCACGTGCTCATCCCCTTTTTCGACGTGGTGAGCTAC
>JAITRL010000006.1 GCA_031288415.1 Deltaproteobacteria bacterium
GGCGCGGCCTGCCCGCGGCCGGGGGGCCCGTGCTTTTTCTTTTCCTTTGGCGCGGCGGCGGCGTTCGGGCATTCGGCTCCTGACGGCTTGGGCCGTCGGCCTCCTTGGCGGCGCGGCCCTCCCGCCCGGCGGCGGTCCGGGACAGGCTGTCCCGTGGGGGCCTTGAGCTGCCGGAGGCTGCGGGGCGGCGGGCCGGGCCGCCGCGGAAAGCCGCAGGCGGCGCCCGGCGGGGGCGCGGCTTCGGGCGGCTCCCGCGGCAGGCTTGACTGATGTCCGGGAGTGTAGCGCCATGTTCACCCGTCCGCAAGAAAAATGCGCGCGTTTCGAATTTTGCTGTTTCAGGCGGGGCAATCCTGATTCCGGGATGCCAAAAAGGGACCTGAATGGTTACGAAAAACCCGATCCGGGTAAAATTCGGCCCCCGGTCGCCGGAAAAAGGGCTGCGGCCCGCGTTGCGGGGCGCGACAGGCTGCCGGTCAGGAGACTTTGCAGGGAAACCCTGCGGAACGGGCAGGCCGCCGGCTCTCTGTCAGGGGACAAGTCGAGCCTTGGAGGGATGGACGGGAGCAGGAAGGGCGCGGCAACTCAGGCGGGTCCGGGCGGCGCGGCAAGGCGCGGCCTTCCTGGCCGGGGGCGGGCCTTAAGGGACGGCCGTGATGCCGCGGCGCTTGGCCCAGAGCTCCGCCGAGAGCCGGTAGGTCCTCCCGCCGTCCTCGGTCTGGTTGACGGTGACCTGGAACCCGTCGTCGGCAATGTTGTAGTAGATCCAGGTGACCTGGGACTGGCCGTCCAGGTAGGACTCGTAGATGTTCCCGTCAGGGTTGCGGGTGGCGTTGAAGGGGAAGATCCTTCCGGCCTGGACGTGGACGCCCTCCCAGACGCCCCTCTCCTCGTTGTAGGTCCGGAGGGTGGAGGCCCTCAGAGGGTTCTTGGCCTTGGCGGAGTCCCAGAGGTAAGGCACGGCCAGGATGTCCTGCATGGCCTCCCCGGCGTTTATCCAGGAGAAGTTCCACTCCCCCTGGACGATCTTCTGGCTGTCTGTCCCGAATCCGGTGACCAGGGCGGCTTCCCACTCCCCGACGAAGGGGGCGTACCAGTTGTCGGAGTCGCTGATCCTGGGGGAAGCCCTCTCTGAGATAAGGGTGTTCGCGAAGTAGTTGCGGCGGTCATCGCGGGCGGCCCGCTGCTCCCGGTTCATTTTCCGTTCCTCCTCGGACTCGGGCCCGGTGGGGTTCTGGCCCTGAGGACGCGACCGCTTGCGTTCCTTCCAGGACTGGTATCCCTGCTTGGCGGACTCCTGCTCCTGGGCGGCGGCCTCGGGGTCCTCCCACATCCTGCGCGGGGGATCGGCGCAGGCTAAGAGGCCCACCCGAATCCTCTCCATCCAGTTCAGATCGCTGAAAAAGCCGGAAGTGACGGCCCAGGCGGTGAAGGGCACGATCACCGCGATGCCGAGCACCAGCGGCTTGAACCCGCGCCGCTGCCAGACGCTCGTCTCCTTCTCCGGCCTCTCGCCCGTGCGGAGGTTGGTGCCGCAGGAGGGGCAGGCCTCGGCCGGCAGCTTTACCATGGTATGGCAGCTGGGACAGGCTAGGGAGGCGGCGCCCGCCTCGGCCGGGGGCTTGCCTTTGGTGTCCATTGGATCTTTCGCGGCCTCGCGGGGAGGGCCAGTGAAGCGCTTGAGCGCGGGGGGGATTCACCGGAAGGGGCGCGGCGGCCCGCGCGCGGCGCCGGGAGCGGGAGCCTCGGCAAGGGGCCAGGGCGCCTGCGGCGCGCAGGGAGGCGGGGCGCGGCCCTCAGGGCGCGGCCCGTCCCTGAAGATTCCCGGGCGAGGCGCCGCAGGGGAGCGCCTGCGGATCTGTCGCCCTGATTTAAGTATATACCGCTGATGACTCATGATGCAATCGCTTCCGCAGGAAGCGCGCGCGGCCGCGCAAAGGCATGATTTTCAAGGGTTTCAGGAAGGCTTCAGGATTCTTC
Source organism: Deltaproteobacteria bacterium (assembly GCA_031288415.1). Lineage (GTDB taxonomy): Bacteria > Desulfobacterota > Desulfarculia > Adiutricales > Adiutricaceae > JAIRZX01. The sequence goes on from JAITRL010000006.1 coordinate 1,981, forward strand.
GCATCCAGGCGCTTCAACATGCTGCGCCGCGGGGAGCCCTGGCGCGAAACGGTCCGGTCCCGCAGGCCCCGTCTCCCGCAAGTCACCGGGAACGGGAGCGGCCTGAACCGTTTTGCCCTCTCCGCAAGCGGGAAACCGGCGGAGCGTTACCCCAGGGGGTATAAGCGGAGCCGCCCCGTTCCAGGCGCGCGGGTTTTCCGCGGCCCGCGGGCTTCCGGCGCTCCTTCAGGCCGGTCGGCGCTTCCGGCGCGCCCTCAGGCCTGGCGCGGGAAGCCGTTTTCTTGTTTTCCGCGGGCCTCGACGCGCCTTCCCGCTCGCTGTGCCCCCCAGGAGGCTCCAGCCCCGATGCGCGCGCTTTTTTTTCCGGCCTGAAATTCCGGTTGCCGCCTGCGAGGGCGGTCGAGGCAGGAAAGCCGGGACCGTAAAGGTCAGGGGCGCCGGACAGGCCGCGGCGGGGACATGCGCCCCGCCCGGGAAGGGATACGCCGCCGGCGGAAAACGGCGCAGGCCGGCCATGCCGCAGGGGGGGCACGCCGCAGGAAAATTCTGACAGGCGCCTGAGGCTTCCCGACGCGGCTGAAGCGTGACCAGCCCCAAGCCGATGACGGCGGGGGAGGCCGGCCCCGGCCTCTTCCCCGGCCTCGCCAGGGAGGCGAAGCGCGAGACGCGTGTCCTGAGTGTCCGAGGCTTTCCGCAAAGCGCGGAAGAGGCGAACGGGCCCTCCGTTGACGGGCTGGAAGACGTCAGGGCAACAACAGGAAAAGCCGCCGGAAAAGCCAGGCCGAAGAGGCCGAAACGGACGGGCGCGGAAGGCCGCTGGGCGGCTGTCCCAGGCGATTCCTCGGTTTTCCGCGCGATAAGACGCTAAATTACGGAAGAGGCGAGACCCTCGAGGCCTCCGGAGCGGACTTGCGGCGACTGCCGGAAATTCCTGGTCAGGAGGCCCGTGATCCGGACGAACGGAATGCCGTCCGCTGCCGATACGCGGCTTCCGGAGAGGACTCGCTTTCCGCGCCTTGCCGCCCCCGCGCCCCTTAGCCTTCGGTTTCCGCCAGGTCCCTGCTCACGGCTCCGCCTCCCGCGCCTCTTTAGCCTTTCTTAAGGCCCGGTCTGGCGCGGGCGGACTGCAGGTTATTTCCCTGAGTCCCGGCCCCTTTCCGCCGTTTCGTCGCGCGGGGCCCCATACGCGCGTTCGCCGCAGGATCCGGCATGTTCCCGGTTGTTCCCGCATGGTCCCGGATGCTCCCGCATGTTCCCGGATGCTCCCGGATGTTACCGCAGGCTTGCCGCGTCCCCGAGGGCGCCGGCGCTTTCCTTGCCTCTTCAGCGGCTTCGCGCGGCCTTAATGATCGGGCCGCGAGGAACTGTGCTAACATGGCTTGCGAGGACCGAAGGCCCGGGCGCGGGCCACGCGCCCCCCGCTGGCGGCCGAGAGCGGCCGCCCGCGGGGGGCCGCCGCAGGGAGGCGGACAAGGAGACGCGAATATGAGGAAGGCACCCCCGCACGACTTCTGGCGGCTGGTCAAGGCCATGAGCGCCCTTCTGGACGAGTCGACCGTGCTGAGCTCCGCCCCCGATGACGAGGGAGAGGCCGACGGCGCGCGCCGGAGGGCCAAGGCCTCCATGACCCTGCTCAAGGCCAGGGACGTTTACGAGAAACTGGAAGGCTTGCGGCCGCCCAAGGGCGGCGAGGGGGAACCGATCAAGCTGGCGGCCAGGCTCGTCATCGTCAACGCCTTATGCGGCTTCATGGCCGAGGCCGAGAGCCTGTACGCCCGGCTCCTGGGCAAGGCCAGGCTGCTCAAGCGGAGAATCTCCCCGCGCAGGCGGAAGGACTGCCCGCTCCCGCCGCGGGAGATCTTCCGGGCCGGCGCCCTCGCCATGGCCGCCTGTCAGCTGTCCGTGGCGTACCTGAAGGCGGGCCGGTTGGATGCCGCGGTCGCCGTCTTCCTTTCCATGGAGCCTCTGGCGGTGGGGGAGCCCGCTCTTTCCGAGTTCGCCTTCTGCGCGGAGGGCCTGATCCGCGAGACCGTCAAGGACCGCAACAGCGGGCGGGCCATGCAGATCTTCGATGTCGTCGCGCGCGTTGCAGGCAGGCTTCCCCTGGCGGACAGGCTGCCTGAGGCCAGGCTTACCCTGGTCGGCGGGGTGCCTGATACGGCTCCGGAAGGGGTCGCGGAAGGCGGCGGGGGAAAGGAGCCTGCCGCCGTGAGCGGGTCCTCCGCGGAAGGGGGCGGCCCTTTGGCCGCCGAAAACCCCTCCGGGGCTGCCGGGGCCGCGGGCTTCTCCGGGGCTTCGGCAGGTTCCGGGGCCTCCGGCCAAGCTCCGGAGGGCCTCTCCCTGCCAGGATCCTCCCCTGAGGCATCCCCCTCCGGCCTGGACGGGGGCGGCCTGCCCGCCCCTGCGGGCGGCCGCGCCGGGCCTGGTCTTTCCTGGCGCGGGGAGGGAAGCCTTTTGCGGGCCGCGGAAGAGCCCCTCCGGGAGGCGACGGCTGAGCGGGCGGCCCGGACGGAAGACCCCGGCGGAAAAGGCGCGGGGAAAGACAACTCCGGCAAAGACGATTCCGCCCAAGAAGGCTCCGGTGCGAGGGGCCCGGGAGAGGCCCTCGCCAGCGGCGACGGCCTCTCCGCAGGGGCCCCCGGGAGCGCTTCCGGGCGCTGGCCGCCGCCTGCCGGGCCCCATGTGCCGTTCCTGACCCTGGTCCCGTCCCAGGGGGGCCCTGAGGCCTTCCCGGAGTCCCTGGACGAGGAGGCCGAGGAAGGCCGGTCGGCCTCGCCAGGCGAGAATTTCTGGCTCGCGGCGGCCAGGATCTGCGTCAACTGCATCTCCGTCCAGTCGGCCGGCGGGAACCCCGATGAGGCGAGGCGCAACCGCGTCGCCAGGGGCCGCCCCGAAGACGCGATCCGGATCTACGGCTTCATGGCGACCCTCCCGGACTCTGGCCCCATCCGGGCTTACCGGGCATTCGCCCTGGTCAACCTGGTGAACTGCTGCTGCGAATGGCGGATGTATGCCGAGGCGCTGGACTTGTACATGGGGCTCCCCTCCCTGGGGGACGGGCCTGAGTTCCTGTCCGCCCGCGCCAGGGGGGATCGCAACTTAGTCCTCCACTACTGCGAAGAGGGCTGGTTCAGCAAGGCCATGACCGTCTTAGCAGCCATGGAGGGCCTCAGCGGCGGGCCGCTGATCGAGATCGAGAAGGCCGAGGCCCTCTCGTTCCTGATCCGCTCCCTCGGGAAACGGGGGCATTTCAAGGAGGCCCTCGAGCTGTACGGGAAGCTCACGTCTTCCTACGGGGACGGCCCGCAGATCAACCGTATCCGCGCCGAGGAGGCCGTCAGCCTCATCCGCGTCGGCTGCGAGGCCCATGATTTCGCCGCGGCCAAGGCCGTCTACGAGGGCATGGATGCCTTCGGCGCGGGGGAGTCGCAAGCGGCCATGAAGGGCAAGGCCCTCTACAACCTGGTCAACCACCTGCTCTCGCCGGCCGGCTCCCGGAAGGAGGCCCTCGAGTACTTCAAGGACCTGGAGTCCATGGGGTACCCCGGGCTCAGCGGCAGCGAGAAGGGCTTGACCTGTTTCCGCCTCATAACCAGCCTGGGCTCCAACGGCATGCTGGAAGAGGCGCTGGAGGTCTATGCCGCCCTCAAAAGGTCGGGCGGCTCCGATGAGGAGGAGGCCTTCGAGCGATCCAAGGCCTGCGTGAACCTGACGGGCTTCCTGAGCAACGCGGGCCGTATCGGCGAGGCCCGGGAGCTCTACCGGGAGACGCTTCTGTCAGGCTGGCCCCCCGCGGCGGCCGTGAACCTGGCCATGTCCGCCTACAACCTGGTCGACGCCTTCAGCAAGGCCCGCGACTTCGCCTCCGCCGCCGAGATCCTCGCCGGCATGGAGCTTTTCGGCGCCTCGCCCGAGGCGGCGGAGATGCGCGCCCAGTCCGCGCAAAGCCTGATCCGGGAACTGGCCGCGGACGGCCGCGCGGAAGAGGCGGCCGGGCACCTGCGCGGCATGGAGTCCCGGGGGGTCTCCGAGAAGGCCGAGCTGTGCCGCGCCCGGGCGATGGTCGACCTTGTCGGGGCTTACTGCGCCAAGGGCGCCCTGGCGGAGGCGGTCGCCCTGTATGAGGGCATGGACTTCCCGTGTTTGTACTACCGCTTGCGGAAAGAGCTGGCCAGGGCGGCCTGCCGGCTGTGCGCGGCCTTCCTCAAGGCGGGGGACCTGAAGTCGGCGGAGGCCTTCATGCGCTCCCTGGCCGACTTGGGCGACGAAGACGGGGTGCGCTCGCAGCGGTCCAAGGCCGCCATCAGCCTGGCGGACTTCTACTGTTCCCTGGGAAGGCTGCGCCAGGCCAGGAAGACCCTGGCCATGGCTTACTTCCGCTCTTTCCATGAAGAAGACAAGATACGCAAGGGCAAGGTCGCCTTCAACCTGGCGGTAGGGCTCGTCAAGGCCGGCCGCATCGGGGCGGCGCGGGAGCTTTTGAATGACCGGAAGTTCTTCCCCGAGTACCCGGAAGAGCTGCGCCTGACCAGGGCCCGCCTGGGGCTCGTTCTGGTCAAGGCCTTCGCGGAGGCGGGGCGCTTCGGGGAGGCCGAACAGCTCCTCCGGCGCATGGAGTCCCTGGGCTCGTCCCAGGAGGTGGAAACCCTCAGGGAGAGCGCTCTCTCCGAGCTCAACAAGGCCAGGAGCGCCCTGGACTTTTCCGTGACTCTCGCGGAGGGGGACCGACGGCCCGGGGAATGAGCCTTCCCGGGGCGGCCTCCCGCCGCCTGCCTTGCGCCTCTCCCCCGGCGAAGGGGCTGTCGGAGGATCCGGACTGCCGCCCGTTCCAGGGGAGGCGACGCGCCTCAGGCCGCCCTGAGCAGGCGCCGGCCGGAGGCTCCCGCTCCCGGAGACTGCCTCAGGCGGCATTCCCGCCTGAGGAGGCCTGCGCCGCCATGCCCCGGCTTTCTTCAGGATCTGTCGGCGGCAGGCGAGTTTTGTCTTATCACGGGGCCCGAAGTTTTGCTATTTATGTTATACAATTATTAGTGTTTAATTTATAAAATACTCTATAATATAACTGATTGTCAAAACAACATGCATTGGCTTGTCATGCTGAAATCGGGCCCAGAGCCTCAGAGTCGTGTTGACATGTCCCTTTGGCTATGGTACAGATAAGTTAAAGCAGTCCGTAAGTTTTTCAGTTGGACCTTAAATCGACCTGCGGGCGCGACTGCCCGCATCGGCCCCCTAGGGCGATTCCTCGTCTCCCGGCAACCCCGCCGCGAGGCTTGCAGAGAACCCCGTGTCCCCGGCTTCTTGAGACCCCTCTCCGTCGAGCCACAGCACAAGCCACCCGCATAAACAGCCTTGGCCTTTCTGCCCCGCGCCCTGCCTGGGCCGGTCGCCTGCGGCGAGCCTTGCGGCCCCTGCGGCGGCGCCCTCCGGCAGGAACGGCCCGCAGGACCCTCCTGCCTGGCCCCGCAGGCCGCTCCGGCCGCATCCGGGGCCAGGGCGCCCGTCTTCGCCTTCCCGCCCCGCTGAAGCGAAAGCCTTTAAAAGGAGCCCCCGCAGAAAACGACAAGCCTTCCGCAACCAGCGCAAACCCGCAACCGCCCGCTGCCCGTCCCCGCCGCCCGGAGGCGGCGGGGACGGGCAGCGGGCCTCGCAAGGCGGCGTCATGAAGAAAGAGATCCTGGTAGTCGATGACAACCTGTCGAGCCTCAAGCAGATAGCGCAGTTCCTGACCGGCCACTACGAGTTCTCCCTCATGCGTTCAGGTGAGGAGGCCATCCGCCACTGCCTGATGGGCGAGCGGCCCGACCTGGTGCTCCTGGACGTGGACATGCCGCACATGAACGGCTTCGAGACCTTGAGCCGGCTGCGCGCGGTCCTGGGCATGGAGCACGTGCCGGTCCTGTTCCTGTCGGCCTTCATCGACTCCCAGACGGAGATCATGGCCCTGGAGTCCGGGGCCAGGGACTTCATCACCAAGCCGGTGGACGAGTCCATACTCCTCCACCGCATCGACCTCCACCTCCAGCTGGGGCAGTACGAGCACGACCTGGAGCGGACCCGCAAGGAGCTGGAGAACAACATAGTGCTGTCCTTCGCGGACCTGGTGGAGAGCAAGGACTCCAACACCGGAGGGCACGTCCTGCGGACCAGCCACTACCTGAACCTCATGGGGAGGGCCATGCTCAACCAGGGCCTGTTCCCCGAGGAGCTCGATCCCGAGCGGCTCGAGCTCATGGTCAAGGCGGCCCCGTTCCACGACATCGGGAAGATCGGCATCAGCGACACCCTGCTTCTCAAGCCCGGGCCCCTCACCGCGGAGGAGTACTCGGAGGTCCAGAAGCACACCGTCCTGGGCGCGAACTTCCTCCGCAACGTCCTCCGCAGGCTCCCCGGCGAGACGTACCTGGAGTACGCCGCCCTGATGGCCGAGGGGCACCACGAGCGCTGGGACGGCCAGGGCTACCCGTACGGGCTCGCGCGCTTCGAGATCCCCTTCGCCTGCAGGCTCATGGCCATCGTGAACGTCTACGACGCCTGCCTCACCCCCCGCATCTACCGCGGGGCCCTCAACCACTTCGACGCCCGCCAGGTGATCCTCGACGGGCGCGGCTCCATGTTCGACCCCGCCATAGTCGACGTGTTCGAGTCGATGAGCGGGGTCTTCCAGGCCTTCAACGTCGTGGAGACCCGGCTTCCCCGCTCCACCAAGAGGCTTTTCGCGCACCCATGACAGACAAGGAGATCCTCGTGGTGGACGACAACGAGGCCGTCCTCCGCCAGATAGCGACGTTCCTCGCCGGAACCTACGATTACTCGCTGGTGCGCTCCGGCCCGGCGGCGGTGGGCTACTGCAGCCGCGAGCGGCCCGACCTGGTGCTTCTGGACATAGAGATGCCGGGCATGGACGGCTTCGAGACCCTCAGGCTCCTGAAGCTCAACCCGGACTTCCAGAAGGTCCCGGTGATCTTCCTCACCAGCAAGCACGACCGCGAGACGGAGGTGCGGTGCCTGAAATGCGGGGCGCGGGACTTCATCCGGAAGCCCGCCGAGAAGAGCATACTGCTCCACCGCGTGGACCTCCATATCGCCATCAGCTCCTACCAGGCCCAGCTCTCCGACTCGGTGGCCCTCATGAGCAACATCCTCGGGGTGGCGGTGGCCGAGCTCATAGAGTGCCGCGACGAGAAAACCGGCGGCCACGTCATCCGCACGAGCCGCTACGTGGAGTACCTGGCCAGGGATCTTTTGGCCAACGGCCGCTACGAGTACGAGCTCAACGAGGACTCCCTGGAGATGATGGTGCGCGCGGCGCCTCTCCATGACATAGGGAAGATCTCCATCAGCGACAAGATCCTCCTCAAGCCCGGAAGGCTCACCGACGAGGAGTTCGGCATCATGAAGGGCCACGCGGCCATCGGGGCGAGCATCCTGAAGCACATGCACGCCCGCACCCCCACCCAGGACTACCTCAAGTTCGCCTCCATGATCGCCGCCTCCCACCACGAGCGCTTCGACGGCAAAGGCTACCCCTACGGCCTCAGGAAGGAGCAGATCCCCCTGTGCGGCCGCATCATGGCGGTGGCCGACGTGTACGACGCCATAGCCGAGGACCGGGTCTACCGGCCCGCGCTGACCCACGAGGAGGCCTGCCGCATTATCCTCAGCGGCGAGGGCACCCAGTTCGACCCCGGGGTCCTGGACGCCTTCAGCCGTTGCCACGGGGAGTTCGAGGCCCTGGTCAAGTCCCACAGGCTCGTCAAATCCCCCGAAGGGCAACTGCTCATGGAGGCCGGCCAGGCCTGAGGCCCTGCGGGAAGTCCCGCCCTGAGGCCCCGCGCCGGCCGTCTGCCGAAGGCCGGCCGCCCCGCCGCTGACCCCGGTTCGCCGGCGCCGGGGCGCTTTTTCCCCGCCGGTCATGCCCTTCGGCCGCCGGCCCTCCTGACCGCAAGCGGAGGGCCTGCAGGCGCGCGGGCCTGCCGAAGGCGCCTTTTCCGGCCCCGCCCCCCGTTGCCCTGAAGCCGCAGGGCAGCCGGGCCGGGCCCGTCCTGAGGCTTCAGGCCAGGGACCGGCCCTCCCTCCCCGCCGCCGGCGGGCCGGGGAGGCCCAGGCCCTTTGGAGGAGAGAATCGAAAAAATGATGGAGAACGTTTTCAAGCCGGCCCGCAGGCACGCCGATTTCAGCTGGGCCTCCATCGGCAACGTGAAGGAAGGCCGGGGCGATCTGGGCGAGGACATGCCGGTGTCCGTTTACCGGCTCATGCAGTACACCATGCTCGCCACTCTCGCCAAGGACATGGGCGAAGAGAAGGCCAACTGGTATTTCCGCGAGGCGGGAAAGCTGGCCGGCCGCGAGTTCGCCCTCAACCTCCTGAAGCTGGATGTCCCCATGAACGACTTCATGGCCGAGCTCCAGCGCCTCCTCAAGGACTTCAGGATCTGCGTCTTCCGCCTGGAGAGCCTGGACCCCCAGACCGGCGAGATCATCGTGACGGCGGCCCAGGACCTGGACTGCAGCGGCATCCCGGTCACCAACGAGACGGTCTGCTGTTACGACGAGGGCTTCTTCTCCGGGATCCTGGGGGCCTACCTGAAGCGGGAGTACGACATCCGCGAGGTGGACTGCTGGGCCAACGGGGACCGGATCTGCCGGTTCAAGGGCGGCCCCAGGACGTGAGAGGCTTAAGGGGCGGGGCCTGCGGGGAGGCGGCCGTCTTCCGTCTGCCCGGGCGGCCGCCGCAGGCCTGATTCCTCAGGGGCATGAAACTGCCCCTAAGCTTCGGCGGGCCCGGAACGGCCCGGATTCTTCGGCGGGCCCGGAAACGCCCCGGAAGCTTCAGCCATGGCCAGGGCCGGCTTTGCCGGAGAACGGGGAGTCTCCCTAACCGCGCGACGGGCGGCGCCCAGGGCCTGATCCGCCGCGCTCCGCCGCCGCGGATCGGCAAGCGGGTAAGCCTGCCGGAAGCGAGCGGCCGGGGCCTTGGCGCGGCCCATTTCAGCCCGGTTCCGGCCAGCGGCGCGCCCAGGGGGGCCGCGAGGGGTTCAGTAAGGGCGGTCCGGTCCGTTCCCGTCCGGGCAGGGATGGCGGCCTCGGAGGGCCGTCGGCCCTGCCCTGCGGCCAAAGGCTACGGCGGGGCCGTCCGCGGCGGGGGCGGGCTCCGCCTGCGCCCTTGCCGCGGCCGTATTTGGCGCGCCGGCGCATGCGCCGGCGGCGCCGGGATCTTGAAGCCGCGCCGCAGGCCATGGCCGCGGCGTTACCGTCAGCCCGGAAACAGCCCTGACCGGCGCGCGGCCGCCCTCGCCGGACGTGGCTGCGGGGGGATCCGCCGCGCCCTGCCCAGGAATCGCGCCCGAGGGCCGCGCGGAACGGGCTGCCGGGCATTGCCTCGCCGGCCTCTCCCGTCGTCCGGCGGTCTTCGTTGGACATGTTCCTGACCGCGGCTTTGAGGAACGCGTCGCCGCGGCCTTCAGTCTCGGACGGGGCTTGCCTAGACGTGAAGTCAAAGGCCGCGGAGTCATGAACATGTTCGTCGGATTGAGCCTTGAGGAAATCATGTTCCCTTGCCTGACCCCGTCCAGGCCGGCGCTCAGCTTCCAGGCCTGCGGGAGAAGCGGCAGGGGAAGCCCGCCCCGAACGGCGGCGCCGTCACGGCCCGGATCGGACAGCCGGGCGCCTGTCAGGCCGCCGCGGAACCCTCAAAAGCCTTGGCCGCGGCCGGAAAGCCCCGGGCCCCGGGGGCGGAGGGAAAAAAATTCCCGCCGTGCAGAAAGCGAGTCAGGGCGGCCCGGCGCGAACCGGCACAGGTTCGCGGCTGAGGATTGACGCCGCCCGATTGACGGCGGCGCCTGAGGGGCCTGACAGGCCGGCGCGCGCGGCATGTGACGCGGCCGCATGATTCAGGATAAGGTTCAGGGCCTGAGCCGCATGTTCCGTTCCGCGCTCATCCGCGCTCATCCGCGCTCCTGAAGAACAGGCCTGCCGCCGTTATCGAGCGCGCAGGCGGGCGGCATCCCTGACAGGAATCCGCCGCCGGCGGGGTTTCCGCGCCGGGCGGCATTCGGGATGCCGCAGGATCGGCCGCCGAAAGCTTCAAGGGCGCGACTGCCCGCGGGCGGCCGCGCGCGGTTCAGGGGAACGGACGGCGCGTGAATGACCGGGCGAAAGAGGAGCGAGTGAGGGCCTGACACGCTTTCGCTTCCCAGCGGCTTCGCATCAAGTGACGACAGGCGAGACAGGCGAGACAGGCGTGACAGGCGTGTCAGGCGGCGAGACAGGCGTGACAGTCGGCGAGACAGGCGTGACAGTCGGCGTGACAGGCGTGTCAGGCGAGACAGGCGTGACAGGCGGCGAGACAGGCGTGACAGTCGGCGAGACAGGCGTGACAGTCGGCGAGACAGGCGTGACAGGCGTGACAGTCGGCGTGACAGGGGTGCCAAGCCGGCCCGGCGACGGGACAGCGGCCGGCGGGAGCGCAGGGGAAGGCCCTCAAACGCGCCGATTCGTCTTGGCTTTGGAGCCGCAGGCGCGCCGGATTCGCGTGAGGGCCGAAGGCCGCCAGAGGAGCGCCCTCCGGCTGCCGCGAAGTTCCGGCGGCCCGGCCGCTTGCGGCCTGCCCTGCGGCGCCGGCCGGGATCGCAAGGCCGCCTGCGGCTTTTCGCGCGCCGCCCGGCGAGCGGGCCCGGCCGGAGGCGGCTCTGCCTGCCGCCGTCTGCGCCTTCCGTTGCCAAAGGGGTTCTGAAATCCCGCCTTTATGCCTTCCCTGGCTCCCATTGCGCGCCTTGGCGCCGCCTCCCAGCCGGTTCCCCGTTGTCCGAGCGGAACTCCGGCAGTTCAAGCGGAAACCCGGAGCGCCTGAAACTTCGGCAGTTCCGGGACTTAAGAGCTGCCCGGCCCGGGCGGGCCGCCGCAGGAAGATTGAGGATGCCCTCCTCCCTGAAAGCCCGGAATTCACGGAGCGGCGCCTCTCAGGCCGCAGGGCCGCCTGACACGCCGACAGGCCGTTGTCTTGCGCCGCTTGCCCCCGGCCGCTGAAATTGCCGTCGCGCCGCCTGAATCGCCCTCAGGGCGGCTTCTTAAGGCATTTCCCGTGAGGCGCCGTTCCCGGGACGGGCCTTCCTGCCGCAGCGAGGCCATTGCCCTGCCGGAGAGGCCTCCGCGCCATGGCGTTTGCCAAGCCTTCGGCCTGCGCGCTTCCTTGCCAAGGCCGCGCCGCCGCGGCTCCTTAACCATGCCTCTGCAGGCTGCCCATGGCATCGGCTATGCCATGCCGGCTCGGCGGGATGCCGAGCCATGCCGCGTAACTATGATATAAATTGTTGGATTGACTGGGAATAGGTTTTTTCAGTTCACTTGACGCTAAATGTCGCGTTTAATCCCTTTCATTTTTTAACGGAAGACTGGGGGCTATCCCTTGCCGGCCTGGACCGGGCCTGTCCGGCGGAGGAGCCGCGTCCCTCGGCGGGCCGTGGCCGCATGGCCCATGGCCGCGGCATGGCCGCATGGCAGTTCGACAAGAAATGAAGTTTTATGTTAAAATACATTTAAGTTTGCTCAAGCAAGCCCTGAAGCGGGCGCCCTTGCCTTGCCTCCGCCATTGCCTTTAGCCGATGCGGGAGGCGCAAGCGGCAGGCTTGCCGGAGCGTAGAGACAGAATGAACAGTGGAGCCGGGGCTTTTTCGCCTCAAAGCGCGGCCCTTCATTTCCGCGTCGCCCTTGTCTGCGGGAGGGCTAGACGGAAGCGCCCATGAGGAGAGCCTGAAAGCCTTGCGCTCTGTCGGCTAGGCGTTCGGCGCCCGGCACATGCCGGGCGCCTGGCCTGTCCGAGTCAACCGGGCTTTGTCGGCCTTCCGGGCCGCGTTGCCGGTCGGGCCGTTTCAGGCCGCGGCGCCCTCCGCCCGGCAGGGGGGCGCCTGGGCGGCATGGGCTGACAGTGAGTTTGCGTCTCAGGGCCGCTTCGGGAGCGCGGAAGTGAGAGTTTTTTAATGGACAGCGCGGAAGGAAAGGCGGCAGGCTTCGCCGAGGACTCGCGGGGCCGGAACCGGGAGGCCCCTGAGGTCGGCCGGGCCGACGGCGGCGGGGACACCCGTGACGGCAAGGGCTCGCCCTCCGGCGGGCCTTCCCAGGGCCCGCCATCCGGCGGGCCTTCCCAGGGCGGCCAGGAATCCCGGCCGGCCGGCTCCCAGGCAAGCCGGGATGCCGTGCATGTGCTCTTCGAGTACCTGAGGGACGTCATCTACAACCCCCTCCAGGCCAAGCTCGACCCTAACTCCCTCTCCGGCCCTGAACGGAACCTGGGGCTGGGGATAATGTTCCTGGCGGAGTGCATCGGGGAGCTGAGGGCTTTTGCCAACGCCCTGGCCAGGGGCGACCTGGGGGCCCCCATGCCCAGCGCGGGCAACGAGATCGCCGCGCCCCTCAAGACCCTGTACTCCTCCATGAAGCATCTGACATGGCAGGCCCAGCAGATCGCCGCCGGGGACTACTCCCAGCACGTGGACTTCATGGGGGAGTTCTCGGACAGCTTCAACGCCATGATCAGGCAGCTCGACCAGCGCAACCACGAGCTGGTCATGGCCAAGATAACGGCCGAGGCGGCCTCCCGGGCCAAAAGCGCGTTTCTGGGCGCCGTAAGCCACGAGATGCGCACGCCGCTCAACGCGATTCTGGGCCTGTCCGCCCTGGAGCTCCAGCGCGAGAACCTGCCCACGCTCTCCAAGCTGAACCTGGAGAAGATCTGGAACGCCGGATCGTCCCTTCTGCGCATCGTCAACGACATCCTCGACATCGCCAGGGCCGGGGCGGGCAAGTTCGAGCTGGTGCCGGTGGATTACAGCATCCTCGACCTCCTCAACGACGTGGTCCAGGTCAACATCGTGCGCGCCGGCTCCAAGCCCATCAGCTTCGAGCTGACCGTGGACGAGACCATCCCCTCGCGGCTGTCCGGGGACAGCCTGCGGGTCAAGCAGATCCTCAACAATATCCTTTCCAACGCCTTCAAGTACACCGAACGCGGCAAGGTCCGCTTCCGGGTGGGCTGGTCCCCTGCGGGCGGCGGCTCGGGGGCCGACATGATCTTCACGGTGTCCGACACGGGCATCGGCATCCGGCCGGAGAACCTGGAGAGGATCTTCACCGACCACAGCCAGATCAACTCCCAGGCCAACCGCTACGTGGAGGGCACCGGACTGGGCCTGGCCATCACGAAATACCTGGTGGACCTCATGGGAGGGAACATCTCCGCCGAAAGCGAGTTCGGGGCTGGGTCCGAATTCAAGGCTGTCATCCCTCAGAAGATCGTGCACGGCACCCCCATCGGCAGGGCGGCGGCGGAGGATCTCGCCAATTTCCGGACCATGGCCAGGGGCCTGTCCGTCGAGGGCAACCTCGTGCGCACCCTTATGCCTTACGGCCACGTGCTCCTGGTGGACGACGTGCCCACTAACCTGGACGTCGCGGAGGGCCTCCTTTCCCCCTACGGCATCAAGGTGAGCGCCGCCCACAGCGGCCGGGAGGCGGTGGACCTGGTCGCCGCCGTCCGGGACGATTCCCCCCCCTCCGAGCGTTTCGATCTCATTCTCATGGACCATATGATGCCCGACATGGACGGGGTGGAGGCCGTCCGGAACATCCGCTCGCTTCCCGCCGAGTACGCCAGAAAGGTCCCGGTCATTGCCTTCACGGCCAGCGCGGCCCCTGAAACGGTCAAGATGTTCCTCGACAACGGCTTCAACTCGTTCATCTCCAAGCCCATAGACATCCTGGAACTGGACGCCGCCCTCAACCGCTGGGTTCGCCGGGACTCCGCTTTCGCCCTGTCGGGCGGCGGCTCCCCTGGCGCCCAGGAATCCCCCGGCGGCCAAGGCGCCCAGGAGGCCCCGGCCCCCGAAGGGGGGGTCGCCGCCGGCGGTCCCGGAGACGGCCCTGCCGGAGGCCCCGCAGCGCCCGGGAGGCCCGCCGTGGCCTCCGGCAGGGCCGCGGCGCTCTCTATCCAGGACTTCAACATCGAGGGCCTGGATATCCAGAGCGGCATCGGGCGCTTCGGCCGCGAGGACAAGTTCATCAAGGTCCTCAAGTCTTACATTCTCCACACCCCCAAGCTGCTGGAGAACCTCAAGGCCTCGGCCAGGTCCTCCTTGAGCGACTACGCCATCTCGGTCCACGGCCTCAAGGGCTCCAGCTACGGCATCTCCGCCGACGCGGTGGGGGACGTGGCCGCCCGCCTGGAGGCCATGGCCAAGGAAGGCAAGACCGAGAGCTTCGCGGACAGTCATCTCCTGCTCATGGAGAAGGCCGAGAAGCTCATAGGGGACATCTCCTCGGCCATCGCCCGCATCGAAGCCGCGGAAGGGGCCAAGACCCGCCAGAAGCTTGCCGCCCCCGACCCCGACCTCCTGGTCAAGCTCCTTGACGCAGCCCGGCGCGGCAAAACCTCCCAGATGGAGGATCTCACCGCGCAGCTCGAGCTTTACGATTACGAGAGGCAGCCGGATCTGGTGCCGTTCATCCGCGAGAAGCTCGAGGCGTTCGACTACCAGCTCATCTGCGACAGGCTACATGCCGTCCTGGAGGAGTAAGCTTCCCCGGCGGCTGAGGCCTCGTCTCGGGCGCCCCGGCGGCCATGCGCTTCCCGCCTTCCGAGACCAGGCGCCTCCGGCGCCCCTGCGGATCCGCGGCCTCCGGCCGCCTCGCCCTCTACCCGCTGAGCGGCAGGGCCGTTTGCCGGAGACCGGGCCTCCTTGCCTTTCTCCTTCCGGGGCTTGCCCGCCGCCGCCGCCCGTTCGCCGTCACCCAGGCCGGCAAGGCTTCTGAGGCCTCTGCCCTTCAGGGACTTTCGGACTTCAGGCCCGGGCCGCCGGGCCCCCGCCCAGGCAAGGCAAAGCACGTCAACCCCATGACCCCCTCAGAAGACAACGCGGCCTCCCCTTCGGGGCCGCCCGCGAAGCCCTTTTCCAGGCGCGGCGGCGGTCTCCCCGCGAACGCGCCCTCCCGGCAGGCTCCTTGGCGCCGGTGGGCCGTCGGCCTTGCCGCCGTTTGCATCTTGGCCGGCGCGGCTTATCTTTTCCGTCCTCACCTGAACGCCGCCCCCTTTTCCCCGAGCGAAAGGACGGACTCCGGCCCCGCCCCGGGCGCCCCTGCCAACGCGGGCCCGAGTTCCCCTGCCCAGGCGGCCCCGGCCTCCGGCGCCGCCCCGAGCCCCCCTTCCGGGGCGGCCCCGCCTTCCGGCGCCGCCCCGAACCCCCCTTCCGAGGCGGCCCCGCCTTCCGAAGGGAGCCCGCAAGAGGGGCTGCGGGAGCGGGAAAGGCTAATGACAGTGGCTGAAATCCCGCCCCGCATCAGGGCGCAGGAGCCGATACCTGACCTGCCCGGCAGGACCGTCACCATCTGGCAGGGCAACGCCCGCTACCGGATCGGGGGAGCAGGGGAAACGGTGTACGAGTTTTCCCTGAGCACGCGGGGAGCTTCCCTGGGGACCCTCGAGAACATAGTGATCGAGACCGATCACGGCCGGATAGAGGTCCCAGGGCCCATGGACGGCACCCCGGAGGGCGGCTACGTCAAGGCCGAGCTCGCGACGGACGAATACGTGGAGTCCTTCATGATCAAGAGCGCCACCGCCACCGTGAACGGTCAGCAGGGCATGGACATACTGCCCTTCATGTACGTGCACGAGTACCAGCCCATGCCGGTCCTCCTGCCCGGTGACCCGGAAAGCTTTCTGGACTCGGTCAAGTACTACGAGATGCACAAGTTCGTGGTGGATGCGCCCATAGACTTCGGGGACGCGTTCGAGAACCCGCCCCTGCTTTACATCTCCGACTTCGTGGAGGCGGCGGTGCAGATCTACCTCGAGAGCCAGGTGAGTCTCCTTGTCTTCAACGAGGCTACGCTCCTGGCGCGGCCCGTCGAGGGGCCGTATGTCGTGCTCCACAACCGGGACGGCATAAACGGGTTTTCCGTGATGCTGCCCGGGGCCGGCGATTTCCGGGACGATGTCGCGGCCTTCTCCTTCAAGTGCAGGGTGGGGGTTGACCCCGTAAACGGTCCCGTGGCCGCTGACCCTGAGGTGACCGTCAACGGCGAGCGGCAGGACATCGGCTACGCCGCGCGCTACAATCCGATAGTCATGCGGGCCTTCACCTTCGGCTGAGGGGATCGGGACGGCTTGCGTTCATCGGGGCCTCCGCCCGCGCGCGGCGCCAAGGCACGGCTGGCGCCGCTTCGCCCCGCGACGAGCGACGGCCGCCTTGGAGCCGGCTGAGCGGCGTCGGCGCGCCGCCGCGACGGCTGAGCGTTGCAGCGGCTCCGGCGAGTCGTCGCGGCGGCTTGCGGGGTTGAATCGAAATTTCGCTAGCCGGGCGGCGAGCCCAGCCTGTCAGGGACACGCATGGGATGCCCTCAGGCGCGCCCTGCGGGCCGGATCCTGTGCGGCTGCCGCCGATCGGAGCCTGCGCGGCTTGCCGCCGGTCAGCCGGCGCGGCCTGTCATGACCCCCAGGGGCCGGAGTCCTGCGGCTCCCCTTCCGGGAGGCGCCCGAACTCCAACGGCTCGTAATATACGCGTCTGAGGCAGAGGCCCTGCGGGGGCGCCGCATGTCCCGCCGCAAGCCTGTCCCTGGAGGCGACGAGCGCCCGGAGGCCCTCGCGGTCCAGGCGGCCTTTGCCTATCCTGTAGACGGTGCCGGCGATGGCGCGGGCCATGTGCCTGAGGAACCCCGACCCCGTCAGGGTGAGGCGCACCACTTCCGGCTCTCGCCGCTCGATCCGCGCCAGGTAGATTCTGCGCACGGTGGAGCGTACGGGGCTGCCCTGGCTCCGGAAGGCCGCGAAGTCCCTCTCGCCCTCCAGCTCCGGGAGGCATCGGCGCGCGCGCTCCCAGTCCAGGCCAGGGCCTACCCACCAGCACCTCCAGGCATACAGGGGGTTCCGGACGGGAGTGGTCAGAAAGTCGTAGGAATAAGTCTTGCCGGTGGCGCTGAACCGCGCGTTGAAGCCGGGCGGGGCCTCCCGCGCATCCGTGACCGCGACGGACTCGGGAAGCAGGCTGTTGGCGCCCAGGATGATTTCCCTGCCGCCGCGGCCGGAGGCCGTCTGGAACGTCGCGGTCTGCCCCGCCGCGTGCACCCCGGCATCGGTGCGGCCGCTCCCGGTGACCGTGACCTTGTGGCCGCAGACTTTGCCCAGGGCGTTTTCCAGCAGCTCTTGCACGGACAGGCCGTTGTCCTGGCGCTGCCAGCCTGAAAGCCCCCGCCCGTCGTAGGCGACGGTGATCCTGAAGTTTCTCGTCCGGGGCGCCGCGGCGGGGGGCCGCGCGCCTTCCCCGGAAGCGGGAGCGGCGGAGACGCCTGCCGCGGCTCCGCAGGCGCTGTCCGCCGCGGCTCCGCAGGCGGCGCCGGAGTTAGCGCCCTCCGCAGGCCGCCTCTCTGGGGCCGGCCCGTTCTCTGCAGTCATCTCACCGGCCTGGGGGGGGTCATCCAGCCCTCCTCCATGGCCTTCTCCAGGACCTTGCCCGCCAGCCAGAAGTCGAACTCTTCATCGATGTCGACGTTCTCCTCGCGGGAGGTGACGAAGGTTCCCGCCTTCTCCCCGAAGAGGCTTTCGTTGTACAGGATCTCTGCCCTGGTGACGATGACGGAGCCGTCGTTAACGAAGACCTTCCTGATGTCCTGGCGGCGGTGTTCGATGCCGTGGGGCGGATAGGACAGCGTCTCGAAGCCCGTGGCGACGGAGTCCCAGCCTCCGGACCCGAACATGGAGATCACGCGGTCGATGAGGCCGGGCCGCCTGACGGGGCTGGTGGGCTGCAGAAGCACCGCGGCGTCCCCGCCCAGGATCCTCAGGGCGTGGACCACCACTTCGCGGCTTACGGCGGCGTCTTCCGCCAGCACGGCCGGGCGTTCCAGCACGGGAGCCCCGTACCTGGCGGCCAACGAGGCTATCTCGTCGTCCTCCGTCGACACGGCGTAGGCGGTCAGGAGCCGCGAGGCGGCCGCGGCCTGGATGGTCCAGGCGATCAGAGGGTGGCCGCAGACGGGTTTGATGTTCTTGCGGGGGATCCCTTTGGATCCGCCGCGCGCGGGTATCACGCCCAGGATCATCGGATATGTCCTTCGGCTACGCGTTCAACAGGACTTCAGGCACAGTCGGCCGATGTCCAAGATTGGAGCGGCGGCGGCGGCAGGGCGGCCGAACAGCGGGAAGGACCGGATTGCCGCGGGGAATCCGGGCCAGCGGCCCGGGGGACCTTCCTGCAGGGTTCCCGGGGGCCGCTGAGCGAGACAAGGGAGTCGATGAGCACAAGAGAGACAAGGCGGGAAAATTTTACAAGGAAGACTACGTGGAAAAAAGCACAGGAGGAGCAAGAAACGCAAGATACACAGCAAGCACAGGAGGCGCGGGAGGCGCGGGGAGCGCGGGGAGCGCGGGGAGCGCGGGGAGCGCGGGGAGACTGTAGCAGGCAGGGAGGCGGCTTCAGGAAGGGGGGGCCCGGCCTCCCGGAGGCCGCCGGGCGGGCGGGGAGCGGGCGGGGAACCGCGGCTCTCCCGCCGCCAGGAGGCCGGAGCTTTAGGGGCTGTCAGCCTGCGGGGCGGGTGGCGGTCTGGCGGCCCAGCCCGTCTATGGCGGCGGCGACGGCCGCAGGGTGCAGGGCTTCGGCCGTCTCGTTGCCCCTGAGTTCGCGTATGAGGCGGAGCATGGATTTTTTCAGGGCCGCGAGGTCCTTGTAATACTCGATGAGCACGAGAGGCCTCGCCCCGTAGGCGCCCAGGCGCTCCATGACGAAACTGAGCCAGGCCCACTCCCGCTCGCCGGGGATCTCGTGGGTGTCGACCCCGAGGCGGCCGGGGCCTTCAGGGAGATAAGGCCGGGAGACGTGGATCTCCACGGTCTTCTCCAGCGGGAGGCGCTCAAGGTACCTCTCCGCTTCGAAGCCCATGTTGACGGCGGAGATGGCCGCGTGGGCCAGGTCCAGCACCAGTCCCGCCCCGAAGCGGTCCAGAAATTCCGCGATGAAGTCCGGGTCGCAGACCTTGTTGTAGAGGCCGGTGGGGTAAAAGTTGTAGTTCTCCATGGCGACCGGGCCTTCGTAGGAGTCCCGCAGGAGTTCCAGGTTCACCCTGGCGCGATCGTAGATGGCCCGGCTGCCCATGATCTGGCTCGTGGGCAGAATGCCGTCGTGGCGCCGGGCCGATGGCCCCAGATCGCAGCTGAAGAGGGAGGGCCGCGCCTCCTTAAGGTATTTCGCCACCGGGGGAAGGTGATCCCTGAAGTCGTCCTCGGCTATGCCGTAGCCCCAGTGGAACACCTTGGGGAGAGGCGGGAGCCAGGATGGGGGATGCGGGTTTTTCACCTCCAGGACCTCGGCCATGTCCAGGAGATCCAGGACATCGGTGTTGGAGCGGTCGAAGAGGTGGGAGACGGGAAGCCCTATGAAGTTGTCGGGGCTTGCTGTCATGGCGGCCTCCGGGCCGGGGTCGCGGCGGGCGGGAAAACGGCTGCCGAAAGAGCCCGGCCCGCCCGCGGCGGAAAGTCCGGGGCTGGCGGGCCAAGGCGATTCGGCAGGCCAGGGCAAGCGGAGCCGGCCGGGGACGCGCCCCGGCCGGCTCCGGCGGCGGTTCAGGCAGGGGGTTCGGGAGGCTGGGGCTGCTTGCGGCCGATGCCGGGGGCGGGCTCCACCATGTCTTCGGTAATGGGCTCCAGGAGCTCGACATCCCGCAGGAGCCGCGCATCCTTGTAAGGGGAGCCCGGGCCCAGGAAGCGGCCCTCGACCTCGGGGCCCAGGCGCAGGAACTTGAGGTTGTGGGTCCTGAGGGCCGTTCCCTTGGGGAGCCTCCTGGCCGCGCAGGCCACCCGGCGCACGGCCCGGCGGTCCTCGCCGTGGAAGATGCGCTTGACGCGCTGGCCGAAGTAGACGCTTTCCCTGGCTCCGGTTTCCAGGAGCGGCCCCCCTGCCGGGGGCATTACGTTCCGGGCGCCGGAGGTGATGATGGAGACCTGCTCGGGCAATAGGCTCATGAAGTTGTCGCCCCCGGGGAGGGTGCGGTCGGTGGTGAAGTGCTTCTCCACGGTGACCGCGCCCAGGGCGTAGGCGAACAGCGGCCCGGAGACTCCCATGCTGTGGTCCGAGAAGCCGGCCGGGAGCCCTTGGCTGAGCCATTCGGCCATAACCGCCAGGTAGCAGCTGGTGGCCGGGGCGGGGTACAGGGAGGTGCACTGCAATATAGCCGCGGGCCGCTTGTCCATGGAGTTGAGGAGCCCCAGAACCCTGCGCACGTCCTTGTTGGTGGAGGCCCCGGTGGAGAGTATCAGCGGCGGCCCGGCGTTGGCGGCCTCGCGGATCAGGGCCAGGTAGTTGATGTCGCCGGAGGCGATCTTGATGAAGTCGGCCTTGCAGGCCAAGGCCCTGTCGATGCCCTCCGGGCTGAAGACAGTGACCCCGCAACGCATGCCCAGGTCGTGCGAGAGCTTGGCCATGTCTTCTATGAGCCCGTAAGGCATCTCGCCCGCGAGCATCTCGTTGTAGGACTTGTTGCGCGGATGGATGAAGTCCTTGACCGCGTATGCCTGGAACTTCACGGCCGGGGCGCCCGCCGCGGCCGCGGCCTTCACCATGGCGGCGGCAAGCTCGGGGTTGCCGGAAGGGTTGGCGCCGATGTCCAGTATGAGGTAGGGGAGGGACGTCTCCTGGCCCGGGCTGCGCCAGCCGTACTGGTGGCGCGCCTGCGGCTGGGGCCGGTGCTGGGGGGAGGTGACCGTGACCGCCGGCTGCGGGGAGGCCGCGGCCGGGGGCCTGTCAGCCGGGCCTGCGGAGCCTTCAGGTCGGGAGTCCTCCGGAGCCTGTGAATCCTTGGCGCCGGAGGAGTCCTTCCGGTCCGGGGCTTTCTGCGGGGCGGGCGGCGCCGGCGGGCTTCCGGAGCCTGCGGCCCGGGGGCCTTCGGGCATCGGCTGGGGCCGGGGGCCTTGGCTCGCCAGGCCCTGCGGCCGCGGGCCCCCGCCGGGCCGGGGGCGGAAAGCCTCTTCCTGGTCCCGGGGCGAGCCGGGGTCGGCCGCAGGGCCTGGCGGCTCGGATGCCGAAGCGTCAGCACCCCCTGGGCCGGGCGCCGCGGCTTCCTGGCCATGGGGCGCGGGCGGGGGTGCATCCGCGCCCGGGGAGGCGGGCGTTCCGGGATCCTTTGTGTCGTCCGTTGACAAGGTTAGTCCCCCTTTACAAATGACGAAGCTGGCCGTTCAAATTGAGCCTGCCGGCGCCGTGGCCTGGGAACCGGAGGCGGCTGGATCTTCCGCGAAATCCAGCAGGTTTCAGTCCGGGCCGCCGTCCTCAGGCGGGCGGCCCTTCGCGGGCTTTCCCGGGGAGGGCCCGGAGCCGCGAGGCGGCGGGGGAGCGAGTGATTCGGTCGGCTTGCCGGGGCCGCGGCGGCTTTTGGGCGGGAGCAAGGCCCGTGAGAGCCGTATGAGGCCTCAGGCGCCAAGAGGGTTTCCGGGGTCCTTGCCGGCCCTGAGGTCCCGACGGGCCTCAAGTTCCTGCCGGGGCCCGGCGAGCCTGGAAAAGAGGGCTCGGGCGGCGGGCCTCAGGCGGCCCCGGAGCCGCTTGCCCTCTCGGGCATGGCCTCCATCTTGACTATCACGCCCTCGAGGCTGATGAGCCCGGAGGAGTTGAACTCCCTGCGGTTGACGGAGAAGAGGTAGGCGCTCTCCATGAGGACCGGGCACAGGCTCGAGAGCAGGTGCTTCTTGAAATTGTCCTGGCTGATGAGGTTGAGGACGGAGACCTGAGGCAACGCGTCGGGGTCGAACTCCGGGAGGGCCGGCCGCTTGTAGAACCTGGCGGGCGGGCAACGCTCCAGGAGCGGGGTGATGTTCACGGCGTCCTTGGGCACGCAGCCCAGGAGCACCGTGCTCCTGGCGGCGGAGAAGTCCCGGCGGCCCACGCTCCTCACCCGCATCTCGCCCTCGGAGTTGATCTCTATGTTCTTGTAGTTGCTTCCCAGGAGCCAGGAGGCGTGGCGGATATTGTTCTTGATGGCCACGTCCTGGAGGCCCAGGAGAACGTTCCGGGCGAGGGGGAGGGCCGCCGTCCAGGAGGCCGCGGCGGCGGAGGCGCCCGGCGCCTCGCGGGGCAGGAAGGCCCCCGCCAGGAGGAAGCTCAGGTACCCCTCGGCCAGGCGCTCCTCTCTGGCCTCCTGGTCGCGCAGGCGGTCCCCCATGAGAGCGACGTTGCGGCGGAGGAAGGCCGGATGCTGGTTCTGGAGGTAGCTTTTGCGGTGCCTGCGGAACGACGGGCGGTTCTTGTCCAGGTTGAGCTCCTCGAAGGCGAGGTTGAGCTCCACTGCGCGGTCGCGGCCGTCCCTCGTGCCTTTCCGGCTGGCCGTGTCTGGATGGAAGGCCTTCTGAAGGCTGCGGTAGAGGCCTTTGAGGACCTCGAAGAGTTCCCGCTCGCTGAGTTCCCCCACCAGTGACGGGGTGAGGCCGAAAATCTCGAAGGGGTTGCGGGAGACGGAAGGCACTTGAAGCTGTCCTGGGTTCTGCGGTCAGCCTCCCCCGGCGTCGAGGGGAAGGCGGCGGGGCTGAGGGGACTCAACCGCGCGGCTGAGGGGCTTAAGGCTTGCGGAAGGGGGCCGGGGAAGCCGGCCGGGAGGCCCGTGTTCGCGAGGCCGGAGTGAATGGGGACCGCCGGGAGGCGGGGAGCGGCTCTTTCAGGCGGGCCGCGAAACGAGGGGGCCTCAGGCCGGGCCCTTCACGAGGCGGGCCAGGGTCTCGGAGCTGGTGCCCACCGGCCTGATGGGGCTGAGGGTCACGCGGCCCTCCCGGAAAAAGCTGATGTCCGATTCCGGCACGTAGGACACCGGCACCGATTCACGCTGGCGGGTGCACTCCAGGAGATCCTCCGACACCCGCGCCTGCAGGTAGGTCTCCCTGGCCGCCTTGGCGTTGGCGGGGCACCAGCGGTATTCCTTGTGGCGGATGACGGAAGGGATGTTCAGGTTCACGATGACGCCCGGCGGGATGTTCCAGGCGGCGAGCCGGCTCACGACGTCCGCGAGGATGTCCCCGTCGCGTTCCCACTGGAAGGGGAAGACCCGTTCGGACGAGGCCGCCACCGCGGGCATGAAGGCCCCCGCGGCCTCCATGGCGGCCCCCACCGTGCCGGAGTAGTTCACGTCGAAACCCAGGTTCGTGTCGTTGTTGATGCCCGAGACCAGCATGCCGAAGGGGGGGTCGCCGAAGAGCTCGAGTCCCAGGCGGGCGCTGTCGGCGGGGCTTCCGGCCACGGCCCAGCCGTAGTTGCCGTCTGGCATGGCATGGCGCGCCACCTTGAGGGGGGTGCGCAGGTTCACGGAATGCGAGCTGGCGCTCCGTTCCCCGTCGGGCGCGCAGGCCAGCACGTCGTGGCCGGCCTTGACCAGGGCCTTGTAAGCCGCGAGTAAGCCTTCCGCCCCGATGCCGTCGTCGTTGGTGAGAAGTATGCGCATGAAGGGGTCCCTCACCTGGACCGGGAGGAGCCGCCCGGGGCCACGCGGCCCCTCATGGCCAGGCGTATGCGCGGGTTTTTCGGATCGTTGGTGACCACGGTCACGGTCTTGTCGTAAGGCTCGCCGGCCCATTCGCGGTAGAGCTCGAGCGAGACCGTGACCTTGCCGGTCTTCCCCGGGGCGATGAATTCGTCGTAGCTCGCCACGGTGCAGCCGCAGGCGGGCACCACTTGAGTGATGATCAGAGGCTCGGTCCCCGAGTTTTTGATCTCGAAGACGTGCCTGACCGTGGTGCCGGGCTGGGAGGTGCCGACGTTGAAGACGGGCCCGGCGCCGGCCACCTGCAGGCGCGGGCCGGCGGCCGCGGCCGCGGGAGCGGCCGCCGCCTTCTTAGGCGCGGAAGGGCGGCTCTGCGGGATGGCCGAGTTCGTGGCTTCTTCCCCCTCCTGGGCCGCGATGGCCGCAGGGAAGAGGGCGGGGGCCAGGAGTCCGAAGGCCAGGGCGGCCGCGAAGGCCGTACGGGAGGCTTTACTCATAAGCTTTGTCCTCGTGGGGGCAACGGGCCGGGAGGGGGGTCTTCCTGCCGTCTCCCGGAAGGGGGCCTGAAGAAGCCCCCTGCAAAGAAGGTCCTTTTGGCTCGTTCCGGTCCGCATGACGTCATTTTACAACTTCCGGAGGGAAAATTCAGCCATCCCCCCGCGCGGAGGCGGAGGCTCCCCGGAAGGGGGCCGCCGCCTCCGCGGCTTGCCCGGACCGGAAATTCCTCTGCCGGCGGTCCCAGTATCATAAGGAGGGGCCTGCCGCGGGAGTCCGGTAAACGGGTTTTCCCGTCCCGGGCCCCTTTCGGAGGCCATGGGCTCGGCAGTCACCTGCCTTTTCCGGCGCGGGAGGGCATCGTCTGTGCCTGGACTCCCCGGACGGGAGGCCTTCCCTTTCCGGGGCCCCCCGGACGGAGAGGATCCCCTCTCCCTGCGCCAGCCCTGATCGGGTAAGAGCATCTCTCCCGGCGCCTGCCCGGAACGGGGAGGAGCGCCTCTCCCGCGCCTGCCCGGAACGGGGAGGGCTCCCTTGCCAAGGACAGCCTCGGAAGGGAGGCATTCCTTCCGGGACCTTCCCCGGAAGCGAGGGCCGCCGCCCGGGACCTTCCCCGGAAGCGAGGCCCTCCTTGCGGGACCTTCCCCGGAAAGGTCAGGGACCTTTTCCGCCATGGCATGGCTTCGATCGGGCCAATTGAGACATGTCCTTTGGGGAAGGCGGCTTCAGCGGGGCTCTCAGGATTTTCTGGCGGCCCGTGATGTCTTTCCGGAAGCTCAGGTGGCCCCGGCCTTCCCGTGCCCCGGTCCCGGAGAGCCAAAGACGCGGAAGGCCGGGCCGCTTCAGCCCGGAGCCGGCCAAAGGCGAGCGGAGGAAGCGGGCGCCGTGCCAAGGCCCGGAAAGCCGCGCGGCAGCCTTTGGCTCCGCAAGGCTTTGGCGGTCAGGGCTAGGCGCGCGGCAGCCGCCCTGGCCTGTTTTATGGAAAGCCCCAGCCTTGCGCCGTAGGGACTGACTGACCGGGTGGCTCGTCTCGCCGCCAGGCCCGCCGGGGCAGGGCGCAGCAGCAGAGGCCCCCCGGAAGGCAGGCGCGGGCTTGCCGGGGCCTGTCAGGCGGCAGGCGCGGGCCTGCCGGGGCTTGTCAGGCGGCAGGCGCTGGCTTGCCGTGGCTTGTCAGGCGGCAGGCGCGGGCTGCCGGAGGCAGCCTGAGGCTGGCGAGGGCCGCAGGGGTCGCCGGAAGCCGGCGGGGGCCGCGTGTTCCCGTCGTGGCATGGCGTGGGCGTCAATGCCCTTAGGAGAGGCTGACGAGGCCCTCCCCGCCGCCCGGAGGCTGGCGGAGGCCGCAGGGGACTTTTCAGCGCCCTCCGGTCGAACGCGAACAACTGAAGGGCGGCCGTCAGTCCCCTCGGCTTGAGGCCGGGGGAGACAGGGCGCGGAGCGGCCGCCGCGGAGGGCTCGCGCTTCCCCCATGCCGCGCCTTCAGGCCCGTCCCGGCCGCGCAGGGGGGAGCCGGGGCGCCGCTTCGTTCAGTCTTTGTCACGATTCCGGGCGCGACATGGCGCGGCGGCAAGAGGCCGTGGAGGCCTTAAGGATTACGGGGGCCCTCGGATGTCCTGAACCCGGGCCGGCTTTCATGTTCGCCGGGAGCGGCGGGCGACGGCGGCAGGTATCGGCCGGGGGGCCGCGGCGGGTGAACGGCGCGGAGGATCCGGGCGCAGGGTTCCGGACCTGATGCAGGGCCAGGCGGTTCAAGCCGCCTCAGGCATCGTTCCCGCCTGCGGCATGAACCGGCCGTGCCGCGGCCATCTCCGGCGGGGCGGCCGCCGCGAAGCGGGCCTCGGCGTCTTGGGGACAGGCGCGGCTAGTCTTTCCAGCGGGCGATGAGACCTGGCTTGGCCTTCTCGAAGACCACCGCCTCGTTCTCGGTGTGGGCGGAAGTCTGGGAGGCGGTCGCAGTCGCGGAAACCCTCTTGTACTCCAGGAGGCGGACAATGAAGACCGGCATCAGGGCCGCGACGATTTTGCCCCCGGCTTGGCCGCCTCCCGCCGAGCGGTAGGCCGCCGCCCCGGAGTAGACAAGGTCCGCCCACTGGGCGGCCGTGACCTTGACGCCTGCGGGTGAAGGATCCCGGAGAGCCTGCCACAAGGGAAGGTGCGCGGGGAACTCCTTTTCCCAGACGTCCCTGGTGGAGCGGGCGGCATCGGCGATGAGGGCCAGGTAGCTTTTCTGGTCGCCCAGGAGCTCCCTGGGAGGCAGGACGTCGCCCTTTAAATCCGTGCCCGTGATGGGGGTGGGCCTGGAGTTGCGGGATTTCTTCCACAGCTTGGGATAGAGGATCATCAGCTCGTAGAAGGAACGCAGCGTGGCGCAGAATTCTTCGCTCACGCCCAGGTCGATGTGGCGGCGGCTCGACCCCACCCTGGGGTCGGCCATGAAGCTCTGGAAGACCGGGCCGTGGGAGACGGCCAGGGCGGCCGTGGCGAGCTCGACCGAGCTGAAGTCAGGCTCCAGGGGCCAGGCCGAATTCATGTAAACGGCGTTGAGGGATCCCGAGAATGCCGCGTCCCCGAGGTGAGGGTTGCGGATGCGCCTCCCGAAGAGGGCGCGGAAGAGGGGGTAGCTCAGGAGGTGGGTGATGGGCAGGTCGAAGGGATGCCGCGAGTAGATGGGCGAAGTGAAGCAGGCCCCGTTCTTGAGGATAGGGTCCAAAAGCCGCGGGAACCAGGTTTTCTTGGTGGTGGTGATGCGCGCCTCGAAGGTCACGACAGCCTTCGCCTTGAGCCGGGAGGCCAGCTCCACCACGTTGAAGAAGCAGAACTTCTTGGACCCTTCCCTGGGGGAGGTGGTCATGTAGATCTTCGGCGTCTCGGACGGGGCCGCGAGGAAGGCCTCCCGGGTCCCGTCGGAGGACGCCGCGTCAGAGCACGCGAGCACCGTCCTGAGGCCGGGGTAGTAGCGCCTGGCCCCGCCCGAGGCCTTGGCTACGGCGAGCTCCATGTTAGCTGCGTTGCCGGAGGCGAAAAGGCCGATCACGACGTCCGCCTCCGCGATGCCGTCAGGGTTCGTCTCCGCTACGGCGTGCCCGCCTGGTTTTAACTCGTTCATGGCGAAATCCAAAGGCTGTCCGGGCCCGGCGGGCCCGGCCGGGGGAGCCGGCCACCGGGCGGGGGGGCGTCCTCGAAGGCCTCCGGCGAAGGGTTGCGGAGCGTGGGAGGGCGTGGAGCGAAAGGCTGCGGGGAACGGGGCGGGGCGTTTCCGCAAAGGCCCGCTTCGCCCTAAGGCCTGAAGGAGAGGGAAGGCCCGGAAGGAGGGGCCCTTAACGGCGAAGCCGCGTCCTGAGGGCGGCGCGGCGCGAAGGGGGGTTTAGTTTGTTTTGGACATTATAGCACAGCTTTTTTCAATCGGGGGAAAAATGCGCCTTTCCGGCCCGGCCCCCGGAACGCCCGCCTGAGCGCGGGGGCGCCCGCCTTCTGCCCGGCAGCGCCTCCGCTTCCGCCGTCCGGCGGCCGCACAGGTTGCCTCCGGGTTTCCTCCGGATTTTCCCGGAAGCCTCACGCGGGCTCGGGTTCCCGCGCGCCTGATCGCGCAGGCCTCAGGGGGCTCCCCAAGTCCTGGCTTCCTGTCGCGGCCGGGACGCGCCTCCGGCGGCTCCGGGCGAGTCGCCGGCCGCGGCGCCGGCCGCGGCGCCTCCAGCGGCGCGCGACTCAGCGAAGTATGTTCTATCCTCTTTTGGAATTACCGCAAGCCATTTCCGGGCAAGTTTGATTTTTAACGCTGTTTTTTTTTCCTTGTCCAAACCATCGGCTCGCTTCTCCAGTACAGGAGCCTCTGGCCAAGCCTGAGCCGAAGCGCCTGTCCGTTCGAAACAACGGACGGCTTTTCCGCAAAGGGTTGCGGACTGGCCTCCCGGCGGGGGGCTGCGGCCGGACCTCCCCCTCGGGGACCGCGGCCGGACCTTCCGGCGGGAGCGGCCGCATGTCCGGTTTTCCGGCCAAGCCTCCGCCTCTTTACTGGACAATATACAAGGCGTTCTGATAAAATGGCGGCAGTCCGATCAGTCTATCGTGCTTGTTTTATTCAGGCGTTGCAGGCATTTAGGTTGCCGCCTCAGCCGGTCTTCGGCCGCGGCGGCCGATCTCTCTCCCTCCGCCTTCAGGCCCCTATCCAGAAGCCCGTCAGCCCGCCCGCCGGCCGCGCCGGCGGCCACCTCCAGGAGCACTTAATGGTCACAAGCGTGTTCATAGTGTCGCCTTCAAGCGATCTTAAGAAAGAGTTCATCGACGCGTTGATCGGCGGCCATGCCGGATCCGAGCGGCCGGGTTGGTTCAAGACGATCGTCTGCGACGCCGACAAGGAGAGGCTTGCCGCCAAGGCCGCGGCCCTGGGCGTGCCCGAGGGCGAGCTCTACGGGATCAGCCTGTCGGAGGCCGCCGAACTCCTGAACGCCGGCCGCGAGGGCGAGATCGTGGAGAGGGTCCTGGGCAGGTTTCACGCCCTGGCGCCCAAGTTCACCTGCCTTCCCGTGGAGGGCGCGGATCTCGACCACGGGCACAGGGGCCTCGGCATTCAGGCCTTGGACGGCTCCCTTGCCGCCAACCTGGCTTCCCCGGTGGCCGTCGTCTCCCGTTGCTCAAGGTGCTCCGCCACCTTCTCGCGGCTTTACCGCGCCCAGGCGGCCGAGGTGATCCAGGTGATCCTGAGCGGGGACGCCGACGAGGAAGCGGGCAGGAAGGCCCTCGATCCCATGGGCATTCCCTTGATCAAGGTCCAGGAGCTTTCCCAGGGCGTGCCCGAGCTGGGGAAGAAAGTAAAGGCCTTCGCGCCCGTCAACGTGACCCCCAAGCGGTTCGAGTACGACCTCATCGAGCGGGCCAAGTCCAAAAAGCAGCGCATCGTGTTGCCCGAGGGAGACGACGAGCGTATCCTGGCCGCCGCCGATGCCGTGCTGCGCCGGGAGTTCGCCGACATCACGATCCTGGGCGACCCGGAAGCCATCCGCAGGAAGGCCTCAGAGCTGGGCCTTGCTAACCTGGACAAGGCCGAGCTTCTGGACGTCGGCAAGGCCCCCTTCCGCAAGGAGCTGGTCGATCAGTTCTTCGAGCTCAGGAAGGCCAAGGGCATCACGCCGGAGCAGGCAGAGATCCAGCTCCAGGACCGCAACTGGTTCGGCACCATGATGGTCAAGGCCGGCAAGGCCGACGGCATGGTCTCCGGAGCGGCCGGGTCCACGGCGGACACCATCCGGCCGGCCCTGTCCATCATCAAGACGGCCAAGGGGAACTCCATCGCCTCCTCGGTCTTCCTCATGTGCATGAAGGACCGGGTCCTCGTGTTCGGCGACTGCGCCATCATCACCAACCCCACCCCCCAGCAGCTCTCCGAGATCGCCGTCACCTCCGCCAAGACCGCCAAGGCCTTCGGGGTGGAGCCGCGGGTGGCGCTCCTGAGCTACTCCACCGGGTCCTCCGGGACCGGCCCGGACGTCGACGCCGTCAAGGAGGCGGTGGAGCTCGCCAAGAAGAGCCTGCCGGACCTTTACCCGGGCCTGGCCCTGGACGGCCCCATGCAGTTCGACGCGGCCTTGGACCCCCGCACCGCCAAGAGCAAGATGCCGGGTTCCCCCGTGGCCGGGCAGGCCACGGTCCTGGTTTTCCCTGACCTCAACTCCGGCAACATCGGCTACAAGGCAGTCCAGCGCACCTCCGGAGCGGTGGCCGTGGGCCCCATCATCCAGGGCCTCAACGCGCCGGTCAACGACCTGTCGAGGGGCTGCACGGTTCCCGACATCATAAACACCGTGGCCATCACGGCCTGCCAGGCCCAGGCCAGGCAGTGACGGCGCCCCCCCGGCCGGGCCCGGAAAAGCCCGGCCGGGGGCAAGGCCTCCTTCCGGAAAGGCGCGTTCCGGAACGGCGAGGCCGCAGCGCGGCGACGGCGGGCCTCGGGTAAAATTTTAACCGATCTGGCCGGCGGGGGCCGGGCAACCGTCCTCTTTCTGCCGCCCGGCAGGCCGGCCTCTTGCTTCCGCCCGGCGGGCCGGCTTCTTCCTTATCGCCCGGAAGCTATGGTCCTCTTTTAGACGGCCGCGCGGCGCCCCGCTCTTTTCGCCCGGCGCCGGCCGCCCCGCGTTTCAGGCCGGGGCCGCGCGGGTCAGGGCCTATCCTCGCCCGGAGGCTCCGGCCGGCCGGGACCGTGCCGTTTTTTATCTTCCGCGGGGGGTGGCCCTGCCGCCTGCCGCCTGATAAGGGAATTGCCAGGATGACGACGCCTCTGGTGGGTTTTCTGGGGTACGGGAGGATGGCCCAGGCCATCTCCGAGGGCCTTGAAAAATCGGGGCTGGTGCCCTACAAGCGGCAGCTGGCCTCTGACGTGGCGGCGGGCATGCTGGCCGGCCTCAAGGACAAGCGGGGCATAATCGCCGTCCCCGACAACCGGTCCCTCGCCGAGAAAAGCCCCATCATAGTGGTGGCCGTCAAGCCCCACCAGGTGCGGGGCGCGCTCTCCGAGATCCGCGAGCAGCTCAAGGACCAGCTGGTCATCTCGATCGCGGCGGGGGTGACCCTGGCCACGCTGGGGGAGCTCGTGCCTGACACCTGCTCCCTCGTGCGCGTGATCCCTAACCTTCCCGCCCTGGTGGGCAAGGGGGTGACCCTGCTCGCCGCGCCGCGCGACACCGACAAGGAGGATCTCGACAACGCCAGGAAGATCTTCCAGGCAGTGGGCGACGTGGTTGACCTCCCGGAATCCCTCTTCAACGAGGGCACGGCGGTGTCGGGCTCCGGGCCGGCGTACTTTTTCCTGGTGATGGAGGCCATGATCCGCGGGGCCGTGCGCCTGGGCCTCACCTGGGACCAGGCCCGCAGGCTGGTCGTGCGGACCTGCGAGGGGGCGGCCGCGACGGCGCTGGCGCGCCCCGGCCAGAATCTCGCGGATCTCCGCGATCAGGTCACCTCCCCGGGCGGCACCACCGCCGAAGGCCTCCTGGCTCTCGAGGAGGGAGCCCTCACCGCCCTGTTCCACGCGGCCCTCAAGGCAGCCTCGGACAAGGGCCGGGAGCTCTCCTGACGGCCCGGCCCCGCTTGAGCGCTGCGGCGGCGGGACCCGGGCGCTTTTCCTGGCGCCGCTGCCGGCGGCCTGCCTCCGGCTGGCGGGACTGGGGGACCGCGAGGGACCGCGCCCCGGAGGCTTCACGGACCGTCACTCCGAGCCCCCCGGCGGCCCTCAAGGCCCTTCTCCCCGAGCCGCCCGGCGGCCCGTAATGCCTTTCTCACCGAGCCGCCCGGCGGGCCCGTAAAGCCTTACTCACCGAGCCGCCCGGCGGCCCGTAAAGCCCTTCTCACCGAGCCGCCCGGAGGCCCGTAAAGCCCTTCTCACCGAGCCGCCCGGGGGCACCTCGCGGCCAGCCTGTCTGCTCCCCACGGGGACTTTCAGACGATCTCTCCGCGCCTTGGAAACCTAAGCCAGCCTCTCTGCCTCCCCGGAGACCTTCAGCTGACCTTTCGGCGCCCCCGTAGACCTTCAGCCTGCCGCCTCTTCTCTTCTCAACCGACAGCCGGCCGCGACTCCCGTCAACCCGCCTCTACCGAGACCGCCGCCGAAGGGCCTTGTCCAGCATGAACGCCCGCGCATTTCGCCTTAAGCCAGCCTTGGCCGTCATCACGGCGCTCCTGGCGACTCTCGCGGCCGGCTGCGCCGCTTCCTCTTTAGATCTCTGGCAGGGGGCCGTGGTCAAAAGCGGGCCCAGAGGCTTCGTGCCGGTGGACTTTCCCGCCGGGAACTACCATCTCGCCGGGCTCCTGAAAAGCGAGGGGGGCCATGAGCTCGTGGCCTACATCGAAGGCGACGGAAGGGCCATAGTCAACGGCCGGCCCTCCTCGGACCCCACGCCGAGGACGCCCCAAGCCCTGGATCTGGCCCTCCAGGATCCCGCGCCCAACGTGCTGTACCTGGCCCGCATCGGCCAGTACATGCCGGCCTACGCCACGGAAGCGAACCGCCCCCTGTGGAGCGACCGGCGGCTTTCCCCGGAGGCGGTGGCCGCGGCCTCGGAGGCCCTGGACCAGGCCAAGAAACGGACCGGGGCCCTGTTCCTGCACCTGGTCGGATACTCGGGCGGGGGAGGGCTTGCCGTTCTTCTGGCGGAGAGGCGCGGCGACGTGGTTAGCCTCGTCACGGTGGCGGGCCTTCTGGACACGGAATGGTGGGTCGCCACCCGCGGCTACCGCCCGCTCATCGGATCGCTTAACCCTGCGGACAGCCTGACCGGGATCCTGAACGTGCCGCAGCTGCATTTCTACGGAACGGACGACAAGGTGATCCCCCCCGAGATGTCGCGGGTGTTCGCTTCCAAAGGGGCCTTCACGCGCCTCGCGCGCCTGCCGGTGCAGTCTGACCATTACAAGGCCTGGACCGCGGCCTGGCGGGAACTCCTGGAAAAGTACGTGCTGCCGCTCAGGCAGGGCGCAGGGGCCCCGGCGGGCGGGGCGGATCTTTAGCAATGGACCTGCCTGGCGGAAAGGGGCGGCTGGCAGCGCCGCGCCGGCTTCCTGAGGCTTCAGGCATTTTGGGGCGGGCGCGGTCAGGCCCGGGCCCGGCCGGCCTCTTCCTGCGGCGCGCGCCGCGGCGGCTCCGTCTCTCTAACTGCCGCGGCGGGCACCGGTGCCTGCCGCGCCTGAGCGGCGCCTGAGTCGCGGCGGTCCAACCGGTATTCGGCTGGTCTTCGGCTGGTCTTCGGCGCCAAAGGGGCGGCGGTCCCCGGAGGCCGGCCCCGCGGCGCCTCCAGATGCTTCGAGGCTTTCCGCGATAAGGCCTGAACGATTTCCGGCGGGAAGGGAAGCCGCGCCGGGATGCGCCTGTCCGGAGCTGTTCAGGGCCGGCGCGATGGGGCGCGCCAAGGGAGGCATGGAAGAAGGCGGCTCCCTGACGTAAGGCAAGAATCAGGAAATTCCTTGCTTTCAGGCGCATCCTGGCGGAAAATGGGACAGTCTCGAGCCAAATCCGTCAAGAAGCGAAGGGCCGGGTTTTCCTGAGGCCTCGCCATATTTTTGGAAAGTTGACTGCTGTTCCGGGGCATGTCGCGTTGACTGATGCGAGCCTCCGGCAAGGGAGGCCGCCGTCGGCCTTGCCGGTTTTCCCGCAACGGTCCTGAAGGAGTCTTTTGACTCCGCGCGGCGTATTTTGACCGCGAAAAGCGCAAGGAGTCGGAGCAAGGATGAATTTCGACAATATCATCAACAAATACCGCGAATATTCCGGCTCCGAGTGGGAAAAGGGCGACCGCTTCGAGAAGCTCATGGTCCGTTTCCTGAAAACCTATCAGCTCTATGATTCCAGATTCAGGAAAGTCTGGCAGTGGAACCAATTCCCTTACAAGGCCGACGTCAGCGACACGGACACCGGCATCGACCTTGTGGCCCTGACCGAGGACGGGGAGTACTGGGCCGTGCAATGCAAATGTTGCCAGGAGAAAGCCCAAATCCTCAAGCCCGCCGTGGACAGCTTCATATCCGCTTCCGGCAAGTCCTTCAGGGGCCCGGAGGGGAAGAAGACCAGATTCAGCAACAGGCTCTTCATCTCCACGACCGACAACTGGAGCTCAGAGGCTGAGGACGCCACCCTGAACCAGGACCCGCCCTTCGTCAGGATCTCCCTGACCGAGCTGCGGCAGGCCAAGGTCAAATGGGAGGAGCTGGACAAGGGGGTTTACGGCCTCCAGGCCAGGGTCCCCCAGTTCGAGCCGATGGAGCACCAGGCGGAAGCCGTAGAGGCCTTCCATCGGCACTTCAAGACCGGCGACAGGGGCAGGCTCATCCTCCCCTGCGGGACCGGAAAGACCTACGCGGCCCTCAAGATCGCCGAAAAGGAGACCGGCGGGAAGGGCCTTGTGCTTTTCCTGGCCCCTTCCATCGCGCTGGTCAACCAGACCCTGATAGCGTGGATGTCCGAGGCCAAGGCGAGGCTGTACCCCGTCTGCGTCTGCTCCGACCGCAGCGCCTCGGAGCGGAAGAAGGCAGGCCAGGACGACGTCTCAGATCTTGAGACGGAAAACCTTGCTCTCCCGGCCTCGACGTCGCCCAACAAGATCATGACCAGGCTCAGGACGGCCGACAAGTTCCATCCCGACTGGCTGCGCGTCGTCTTCTCCACCTACCAGTCCATCGAGGCCGTGGCCGCGGCCATGGCCTCGCTGCGGAGGCAGTTCGACCTCATAGTCTGCGACGAGGCCCACCGGACCACGGGTCAGACTTTGGCTGGGGAAGAGGAAAGCGGTTTCGTGAGGGTGCACGACCAGACGTTCCTTCCCTCCAGAAGGCGCCTCTACATGACCGCCACCCCCAAGATCTACAGCCTGTCCGCCAGGAAGTCGGCGGAGGAGCACTCCATAGCCGTCTGCTCCATGGACGATTCCGCGGTTTACGGCCCGGAGGTCTACCGCATGGGTTTCGGGGAGGCCGTAAGGAAGGGCCTGCTTTCCGACTACAAGCCCCTGGTGTTCACCCTGCGCCTAAAGGACATCCCCAAGGAGCTCCGCGAGCAGGTGGCCGACGGCCAGAAGGAGATCACGACGGACGACGCCGTGAAGTTCATCGGGTGCATCCACGCCCTCTCCAAAAGGATGGAACTCCAGAGCGCGATCCTCAACGAGGTCGATCCCGGCTTCATGCACAAGGCCGTGGCTTTCTGCAGGCGGATAAAGGACTCGGTAAAGATATCCAGGATCTTCGAGGGCTACAAGAAAACCTACCTGGAAGGCGTTCCTCCCGAAGAGAGGAGGGAGCTGGTGACGGTCTCGGCGGAGCACGTCGACGGCACAATGAAGGCCGGCAAACGCGCAGAGAAGATGAACTGGCTCAACGAGCCCGCCCGCGGCTCCGGCGACTGCCACATCCTCACCAACGTCCGCTGCCTGAGCGAAGGAGTGGACGTGCCCAGCCTTGACGCCGTCATCTTCCTCTCCCACAAGGGATCGGAGATCGAGGTCGTCCAGGCCGTGGGCCGGGTCATGCGCAGGGCGGAGGGAAAGCGGTTCGGCTATGTCATCATCCCGATCGTGGTAAGTCCCGACGCGAGCCCGGAGGAGGCCTTGAACGACAACGCCACCTACAAGCTCATCTGGGACGTCCTCAACGCGCTCAAGGCCCACGACGACAGGTTCAACGCCAGGATCAACCAGATCCGCTTCAACGACCTGAAGCCTGAAGGAGGCGGTTCGGTGCTGATCGGGGGCCCCGTCGCGCGCTCCGAGCGCGGCGACGGCGAGCTGTCGCCGGAGCCTAAATGGAAGATCAGCGACATCTTCGCTCCGATCCGCAACATGGACGACTTCAGGTCCGCCATTTACGCGCGGCTGGTCAGAAAGGTCGGAAGCCGGAGCGACATCCTCGTCTGGGCCGCCGAGGTCGGGCAGATCGCCAAAGGCTACATCGAGAGGATCAGGCTCCTCGTGGAGGAGCCCGGCAGGCACAAGGACGAGTTCGCAAGGCTCCTGGAGGATCTCAAGAACAACCTCAACCCGCAGGTGGACTCCGAGGAAGCCATCCGCATGCTGGCCCAGCACATGGTCACGAAGCCGGTGTTCGAGGCCCTGTTCGAGAACTACTCCTTTGCCAGCCTTAACCCCGTCTCCCGGTCCATGGAGGGCATGGTAAAGCTCCTGGAGCTGCAGTCCCTGAGAAAGGACGCCGGCCCGCTGGAGCGGTTCTACGACAAGGCGACCGGGCGCATCACGGCCCTTGACGTCGCGAGAGTCAAGGAGTTCGTGACCGGGATCGACAACGCCGCCGCCAGGCAGAAGCTTATCGTCGAGCTCTATGACAGCTTCTTCAAGGTGGCCTTCCCCGACGTGGTGGAAAGGCTCGGGGTGGTGTATACCCCGGTCGAGCTGGTCGACTTCGTCATACGTTCCGTGGCCGAGGCCCTGAAAAGGGAGTTCGGGCGCGACATCTCCGACGAGAACGTCCACATCCTGGACCCCTTCACCGGCACGGGGACCTTCATCACGAGGCTGATCCAGTCAGGCGTCCTGGGCGATTCCCTGGAAAGGAAATACAAGAGCGAGCTGCACGCCAACGAGATCGTGCTCCTGGCCTATTACATTGGCTCGATTAACATCGAAAACGCTTATCACGCCGCCATGGGCGAAGGAACGGAGTACGTGCCGTTCGGCGGCATCTGCCTGACCGACAGCTTTCAGCTTTACGAGGGAGAGCGGGGAGGGAAGGTCATGCCTGGGGACGTCTTGGGGCAAAACTCCGCCAGGGTAAGGGAGCAGAGAAACACCCCGATAATGGTCATCATGGGGAACCCGCCGTATTCGGTCGGCCAGAGGTCTGCCAACGACAACGCCCAGAACATGTCTTACCATGACCTGGACGGGAGAATAGCCGCGACGTACGCAAAAGGTTCAGAGTCATCACTTAAAAAGTCTTTATACGATACGTATATTAAGGCATTTCGCTGGGCAAGCGACCGAATATGCGACAACGGAAATAATTCCGGCATAATCGCGTTTGTAACCAGTGCCGGCTGGATCGACGGCAACGCCATGGACGGCATGCGGAAATGCCTGGCGGAAGAGTTCAGTTCGATTTACGTGTTTAATTTTAGGGGAAATGCCAGGACTTCAGGGGAACTGAGGAAAATGGAAGGCGGCAACGTGTTCGGGTCGGGGAGCAGGGCTCCCATAGCGATTACCGTTTTGGTAAAAAACTCGGCCCGTCAGGGGCCGGCTGACATCAATTACTGCGACATAGGCGATTATTTGAGCAGGGAACAGAAACTTGAAATAATTTCCAATAGGCATGATATATTCAATCCTGAAATGAACTGGAGTAAAATCATGCCGAATAAGGAAGGGGATTGGCTTAACCAGAGAAAGGTCTTGTTTTTGAATTTTGCACCAATAGGCAATAAAGATGATAAAAAATATAATAAAGCATTTTTTATGCCTGACTATTCAATGGGGTTAGTTACTAACCGCGATGCGTGGTGTTACAATTTTTCACAAGACTATTTATCAGAAAATATCAAAAATTCAATTTCATTTTATAATCAGCAAGTTAAAGAGTTTTTCGAGTCAAAGCGTAGCAACCCATCATTGCAGGCGGTTGATTTCATTAAACGTGATTCCAGGCAATTTTCATGGGATAGGCAACAGAAATTTGACATCGATAAAGGTAAAACTTACTTTTACGATGAAAAATCAGTCGTTTGTTCAATTTACAGGCCTTTCCAGAAGCAATTCTGTTACTTCAATCGGCAATTGAACAATTGTGTCTATTTATTGCCACACTTATTTCCGACTCCGAACCATGGGAACTTAGTAATTTGCGTGTCTGGGGTTGGAGTTACAAAAGAGTCTTCCGCAATAATTTCAGATTTACTCCCGGACTTGGAAGTTATAGGTAAATCCCAGTGCTTCCCGCGTTACTACTATGAGGAATTGACAGAAGCCAACACCTCATTGTTTTCCAAAGGCAAGATAGTTGACGGCTATGTCCGTCATGACGGGATAACGGATTTTATCCTGCATGAGACAAAAGCCAAATACGGCTCATCGCTGTCCAATATCACCAAAGACAGAATATTTTATTATGTTTACGGCCTGCTTCACTCGCAGGAATATCGGGAGAAATTTTCCGCTGACCTGAAAAAAATGCTTCCCCGGCTGCCGTTGGTCGGAAACCCCGGTGACTTCACGGCGTTTTCCGATGCCGGAAAGTCTCTCGCCGAACTGCATCTCAACTACGAATCCGTGAGGCCGTACAAAGCTAAGGTTGCCGGAGCCGAAGCAGGCGACTTCAGCGTGGACAAGATGCGTTTCGGCAAGGGCACGGACGGTAAGCCCGACAAATCCGTCATTCACTACAGCCACCGCATAAAGATAGCGGAAATCCCACTTGAGGCCTACGATTACGTCTTGAACGGGAAGTCAGCCATCGAGTGGGTGATGGAGCGCTATCAGGTCAAGATCGACAAGGACAGCGGCATCAGGAACGATCCCAACGACTGGGCCAAAGAGCAGGGCCAGCCACGCTACATCCTGGATCTGCTTCTCCGGGTCATCACGGTAAGCCTTGAGACCATGAAAATCGTAAGAGGCCTTCCCAGGCTGAAGTTCGGGGAGTAATAGGCCGCATAGCCGGAGAAGCGTCAGAGGCGCGCTCGTTTTCCCGCTGTGGCGGCCGTCTTGCGGAGCGCCGCGTAAATTCCCCGTTCCCTTATCCGGCGGCCATGCCATGCCTGCTGTTGTCGGCAGCCACTGAAGGCCGCTCCTTCCTAGACGAGCCGGGCAGGCTTCTGCTTACGGACAGCAAGGGTGACTTGCGGGCCAAGGCCCGTCGCGCAGGAGCTCCAGGAGCATGCCGCAAAGTCCGACAGTCTGGAAAAGAGGCACTGCACCTTGCGGCAGGTCTAAAAGCGCGGGCTTCCCGCTTGCGCCGGTTCCGGCGGCCCAGGGTCAGCCGCCTGCAGAAGCCGCCGCGCTCATGGCGGGTCATGGCGGGTCTTGGCATGGGCCAGGACCCGCGCCGCAGGCTTCTCAGCCGCCCTGGCCCAGAAGCTCCCTTAAGCCCGCGGCGAGCTCGCTTATCTCCTCAGGGAGGCCCGCCGTGATCCTGATCTTGTCCGTAAGGCCGAATGAGCTTAAGGACCGCACGATCAGGCCTTTCCTGAAGAGCTCGGCGGTGAGCGCGTCGGCCGTGAAAGGCCCTGTGCCCGCCATCAGGAAGTTCGCCTGGGTGGGGAAGTGCGGGAGCCCCAGGTCCGCGAGGGCCGAGCCCAGGGTCTCCAGCCCGCTCCAGACCATGCGCAGGGTCCTGTGCACGTGCTCGGAGTCGCCCAGGGCGGCCAAGGCCCCGGCCTGGGCCAGGCTGTTCATGTTGAAGGGCTGGCGTACCCGGTTGACGGCCTCGGCCACCTCCGGCGGGGCGGCCATCCAGGCGGCGCGGGCCCCCGCCAGACCGTACAGCTTGGAGAAGGTCCGCAGGATAGCGGTCCTCCCCCGGCCCACGAGCTCCTTGATGTCCGGGAGGCGCTCCCTGGCGAAGTCGGCGTAGGCCTCGTCCAGGACCAGGAGGGCCCCGTCCGGGAGCTTGAGCTCCAGATCGAGGATGTCCTTGCGGCTCAGGAAGGCCCCGGTGGGATTGAGGGGGTTGTCGATGAAGACCAGCCGGGTCGCGGCGTCGCAGCTCGCCAGGATAGCCTCCAGATCGTGGCCGTAGGCTTCGGTGAGGGGGACTTCCCGGACTTCGGCCCCGGAGGCCGCCGCGCACTTGGCGTAGAGCGTGAAGGTGGGCCTGGACATGACCGCGTTGAGGCCGGGGCCGGCCAGGGCGTGTGACAGGACCAGGATAAACTCCGACGAGCCGTTGCCGCAGACCACCGTCCCGGGCGGGATGTCCCAGCGGGCGGCAATGGCCGCCTTGAGCTTCCCCGAAGAGGCATCCCCGTAGCGCCCGATGGAGCCGAGGGCGGCGGCCATGGCCTCGACGGCCTTGGGGGAGGGGCCCAGGCTGTTCTCGTTGGAGGCGAGCTTGACCGCGCGGGGGAGCCCGAGCTCTTCCATGGCCTCTTCGATGGATCTGCCGGGCACGTAGGGTGTGAGGTTCCGGATGTGTTCCGGGACAGGCACGCTCTTGGTCATGATCTCGCCTCCTGCGGCGGAAAATAATTCGCCGCCGTCTTGTTCGCCGCCTGGGGGCGTCTGCCGTGAACAGCCCGCCGGGAGTCCCCTGGGCCGGAGCCGCCGCCGGGTTCCGCCGGGCGATGTCAGCCGCCTGAAAGCGCCCAGGGGGGACCGGCCCGCAGGGAAGGCCATGCGCGGGGGAGCTTGCCTGGAAGCTCAGCGGGCTTGAGCCGTCGGCCGCCGGGAGCCCCCTTACGGGATAAGCCGCCGGGAAGGGCCCGGGGCTGGTCCCGGCCAGCCGGAAAACCATCCGGGCGGCCCGGCCGCGGCGCGTTCCGCAGCGGCGATAGATCCGGGGCGAACGGATGCCGTCAGAACTGCCAGGCGATGAGCCGTCGGGAGAGGTCCCCAAAAAAAACGCGGAACCGTTTGGTTCCGCGTTTGATTATACGGGTGTCTCCGGGCCGGGCGCAATGCGCGCGGGGCGGCGCGTTAGGCCGAGGGCAGGGTACGCGGGGTTTGCCCGGAGAGGGCTTCAGGGCCGGAGCCGCCGGGGTCGGCGTCGAGGCCGGGAGGAGGCCCTGCGGACGGGAGCCCCAGGCTTAGGGGGGGCAGAAGGCTGGAGTGGGGGGAACGCGGCGCGCCCGAGGAGCGGGCGGCCTGCGGCTGGCCGGGGCGCCGGCCTGAGGCGTGCCTGTAAGCCCCAGGCTAATAGCGCGGCCGGGTCAGCTCGCCGATGTAGTAGTCCACCTGCCGCGTGATCCTGGGGTCGTCGCGGTACTCCTCGTCCATCTTGTTGATGGTGTACAGGGCCGAGGAGTGGCGCCTGCCGTAAAGCTTGCCTATCTCCACCAGGGTCTTGCCGGTGAGGCGCCTGGACAGGTAGATGCCTATCCGCCTGGCCTCGGAGTGCCTCTTGAGGCGGCTTTGGGAGGCCAGGTCCTCCTCGGTCACGTTGAAGGTGCGGCAGACGAACTTCAGGATGGAGTCCAGGTTGATGGGCGAGTGGCCGTCCGAGGTGGGCAGCGACCCCACGCAGTCGGTGGCCATGTCGAGGTCCGCCGGCCTTCCGGAGGCCCTGACGGTGGCCTTCACTGAGGCGATGGAGGCCTCCAGGAGCCGCACGTCCGAGGTCACCCGGTCGGCGATGAACTCCAGGACCTTCCGGTCGATGCGCAGGCCCTCGGAGGTGGCCTTGCGGTCAAGTATCTTGAGGCGCGTGTCGAAGTCCGGCGGCCCGATGTGGGCGATCAGGCTGGAGTTCATGCGGGACCGGAGAGCCCTGTTGAGGCCCGGGATCTGCCGGGGCGGCCTGGTCGAGGTGAGGACTATCTTCTTGCCGCGGTTGAGCAGGGAGTCCAGGGTCATCCTGAGCTCGTCCTGGATACGTTCCTTGCCGGAGAGGAAGGTCACGTCCTCGACCATGAGGATGTCGCAGTCCTCGCGGAAGCGCCGCTTGAAGTCATCCATCAGGCGGCGGTTGAGGGACATGGTCATGAGGTTCGTGAAGTGTTCCGCCGTGACGTAGAGCACGGAGCTCTCCGGGCTGTGCTCGCGCACGTGGTGGACCAGGGCCTGGGAGAGGTGGCTCTTCCCTAGCCCGTTCTCGGACTGGAGGAAGAGGATCCCGGTGCTCATTTCAGGGTCGTCGGAAAAGGCCCTGGCAGTCGTGTGGGCCATGCGGTTCGGGTTCCCCACCACGAAATTCGCGAAGGTGAAGCTGCGGTTGAGGGCCAGGGCGTGGCGGGCGAAGAGGTCGCCCGAGCCGCCCCGGGCGGGCATTGGCGCGGTGAAGGGCCGAATGGAGAATTCGGGGTGCGGCATCTCGTGGGGCAACTCCTGGGGAGGCCTGACACTGAAGGTGAAGGTCACCTTCAGCTCGGTGATCCCCAGGCTCATGGCGCCTTCCCTGAGGGCCTCCTCGATCTCTTTGCGGTAGTGGCCCAAAACGTACCTGTGGAAAAACTCGTTGGGAGAGACTATCTCCACGGCGTCCGGGGCCGCCATTCTCACGTGGAG
This sequence comes from Deltaproteobacteria bacterium, assembly GCA_031288415.1. GTDB lineage: Bacteria > Desulfobacterota > Desulfarculia > Adiutricales > Adiutricaceae > JAIRZX01. Next base: position 43,618 of record JAITRL010000006.1, read on the forward strand.
GGGCTCGATCCAGGCGCTGTACAGCTGAGGGGAGAGTGTCCGGGGCATGAGCCTGTCTGAGAGGAGTTTCTTCGCCTCGGGCCACAGGGGGCCGGCCGCGGAAGACAGCTCTCCCGCGCCGTCATGCTGGATTTCCATTGAGGATCACCTTCGTGCTGATTTTGTTGCGGTGGTTTTTTCCGTTTAAGGAGGCGAAACGGGGCAGGCGCCCTTGAGGAGGGCGATCGAGAAAAAAAGGGCGCTACGGCGTTCCGTTTTTCAAGATAGACGATCCTGGGGCCTTTGACAAGACCCCCCATCTTCCGGAGGTCAGGGCCCCGGCCGGCCAGCCCTTGTTGAAACTGCTCAGTGGGCCGCCAAAGTGCCTTCCTGCCTTGTCTTTTTTCCGAAGGTCTTCAGGGGGCAGGCTTTTGCTGAAGCCTTTTCGCGGGGTCTCTGACCGGATAAATCCGCGGGGCGGTCCGGTTATTGAGAATGGCGGGGGCCCTTACCGGCCTGAGGGCAAGGTCAGGGAAACTCAAAAATCCTCCCAAATGCTCAATAATATGGCCAGCCGTCACGGTTGGCATAAACCCCTATTATCACGGGATAATTTTTTTTTCGGCCCTGAACCGGCCGCCCGCCCCTCAGCTTGCGGAAGGGGATTCCGGCCGTAAGGCGGGCGCCTCTGGCGGCGGGCTGAACTCCTTCAGGGCAAGGTCTCCAGCGGCTTCGGGACGGAGAAACGGCGGGCCGGGGAGCGGGGCGAGCCTCCCTGAACCGGGCCCGGGAAGGGTTCCCCGCCTCTGAACGGCTTTTCTCGGCGGCATCCGGAGGCGCGGCACCGGCCGCGCGCCGCTTAGGGAACCCCTGCGGCCGTCAGGGCCTGAAACCTCCGGCGGCATGAGACGGGGAGCCTTTCGCGGAACGGGGACTGCCGGAGTCTGGGGCGGGGCAGGGCAGGGCGACCGGGCCCGGCGCGGCGGTTTTGGGACGTGGCTCCAAGGCCCTGGACGGGGAGGCTATGGCGTGCAGGCGGGCTGGCCGCCGCGGCCCTGACGTTGTGATGTCGCGGCCTCCGGCACAGGGAAGGGCTGCGGAAACCTGGCGCGGGAGGGATTAGGCGACCGGGAGCCGGAGGGCCGCGGCAGTTAGGCCAGGGCAGGGTAAAGGCGGCAGGCCCGCGAGAAGCCTCGGCGGCCGTGCCCCGTGCGGGCCGCGGCGGCCGGGGCCAGGGAGCGGTTGAGTCTTTTTTAGCCCGGGCTTCAGGCCGGATGTCGGCCTGAAGCCCGCCGCGGCTCGTAGCCTGCGCCTGAAGAGGCTCTTGCGCCGCGCGTTAAAAAACCGAAACGGGGCTGACAGCGTGAAACTGCTTTAATTCCCGTTCAGGCGCCGGTTCGTGCTTGCGCTGCCGTAGGCAGGCCCTGCTTGCGCGGCATTAACTCTTGCGGGAATCGCCGGTGCGCCGCATGGAAACGGCCTTTCAGGCAAGCCGGAAGACGCCCTGGCCCCCGCGTGTTTTTCAGCGAAAATCAGGGAAACCTCGGAAAGAGCGCGGATCTGCGGTTTTCCTCGTTCCGGCCGGCGGCGCCGGTTTCGGGAGGCGAAATGAACCGCATGCCCCATGCGCGGAAATAACTATCGCGCTTACATCCTTAAATAGGCGAGATGCGGCGCCGATTTTCGGCTTCGGCGCGCCTGCGGCCGCGTTCCCCGGCGGAAGCCTTGTCTTGCGGCCGCGTTCCCGCAGTGACTGCGGGCCCCCACGATTTAAGCCTCGCCGCAGGCCAAGCCGATCCGTCCGCCGCGAAACGGGCAAAATGGTTCGGTGACAGGATTGCGCCTGGAGTTGCCGGCAGAGGCTCCTTCTGAGGAATAGTTTGCTGTGCCGGCAGAGGGGCCTTCTGGGGAATGGGCCGCTGTGCCGGCAGGCGCGCCTTCTGAGGGATAGGTCGCCGCGGCGGCGGTTGCGGCCGCGAAGGCACGGGAGGCGGCGACCGCTTGATGTGCCGTAGGCTGTGCCTGCTTAGGCGAAAAGGCCGTGTCGGCCGGCGGCGGCGCATTATGGAGCGCCTTAGGCAGGTCAGGCGGGGAAGCGGAAGGCAGCGGCGCCTGCAGCAGGGGGTCCTGCAGGAAGAGGCGGCCTGCGGAGAGCCTCACGCGGGGTTCCGCAGTGAGTCGCCGCCCGATATTGGCCATTCCCGAGATCTGTCAGGGAAGATCTTTCAAGAGAAGCTTCCAGTGAAGAGCTTCCAGTCAGGGCCCTTCAGAGAGGATCCTTCAGAAAGCTCCCTTCAAAGGGGCTCGTTTAAGCGAGGAGCCTCCGGAGGGGAGCCTGCGGGGGCGCGTTTGCGCTTCAGTCTTTTTGGAGGATTATCCGGCGCTGACCGTACGCGAGGATTATCCCGAGCGAAGCCTCCGCCGCAGGGGCTTAGGGCGGGAGGACAGGGAGGCCGCTTTAGCCCTTTTCCCTGGCGGTCACCTCGGCGGCAAGGGCTCCCTCGCCCAGCTGGAGCCGGAAGGCGTCCCCAGGCTCAATGTCCGCCGCCTTCCTGATTATCCGGCCTTGGGAGTCAGTGGCGATGCTGTAGCCCCGGGAGAGCACGGCCAGGGGGGAGAGCAGCCGGAGCGCGGCTTCGGAGTGCTCCAGAGCCGTCCTGAAAGGGGTCAGCAGACGTTCCCGGAGGCCTCTGAGGGCGGTCGCCCGCTCCTGGAGCTCGCGGCGGGCGAGAGAGAGCCGGCGGTCCGGGGAGAGCAGCCGCAGCTGGCCTTCCAGGCGCTCGAGGGAGCTTCTGGCGTCTTTGGCGGTCATGGCCATGGCGGTCATAAGCCGCAGCCGGAAAGTCTCGGCGGCGCCCCTGGCCGCCTGGGCGGCGCGGCGGGCAGAGGCGGCCAGTGACTCCTGGAGCCTTCCGAGCGCGGAGCGGTGTCCGGCGAGGCGCCTTTGGAAGAGTTCGGAAGCCCTGCGCGAGAGGTCCTCGAGCGCGGCGCGGCGGCCCGCCAGGCGGTCGCGCACGGCGCGGCCCATGCGCTCGGCCATGCGCAGGGCCTCGTCGGCCGCGGCCCGGGCATCCGGGAACACGGCCTCGGCGGCGGCCGTGGGCGTGATGGCCCGGCGGTCGGCCGCGAGCTCCGTCAGGGACAGGTCCCTGGAGTGGCCCACGGCCGCGAGCACGGGCACGCGGGAGGCGGCCACGGCCCTGACCAGGGCCTCCTCGTTGAAGGCCCACAGGTCGGCGGCGGAGCCGCCGCCCCTGGTCAGCACTATCACGTCGAAGCCGCCCCAGCCGTTGACCGCCTCTATGGCCGCGGCCATCTCGGCCGCCGCCCCCTCGCCCTGCACCAGGACCGTGAAGAGGCTGATGCGGGCTCCGGGGAAGCGCCGGAGGGCCGTGCCCGTGAAGTCGCCCACCCCGGCCCCGGTCTTGGCGGTAAGGAGGGCCACCCTCCCCGGAAACAGCGGGAGGGGCCTTTTCCTGTCTTCCCGGAAGAGCCCTTCCCGCTCAAGCTTGGCCTTGAGGAGCTCGTAGGCCCGCCTGAGGGCCCCCTCGCCCCGGGGCTCCAGGCGTTTGCAGTCGATCTGGTAAGCGCTCCGGGGTGCGTATACAGTGAGGTCGCCGTAGGCCAGCACCTCCAGCCCGTCGGCAAGAAGCTCGTCAGGAACCTGGCTTTTGGGGCCCCGTCTGCTTCGCCATACCACCCCGTCGAGGACGCCTCCGGATTTATCCTTGAGCGAGAAATAGGTGTGCCCGGAGGAGGGCCTGCGGACGCCGGAGAGTTCGCCCGTCACCGCTACCGGGCCTATCTCTGATTTGAGACAGCATTTTATCCTGTTCGCCACGTCAGTGGGGGTGAGTATTTCCTGTGTCTTCTCCGGCATGTCTACTGAAACTGGCTCCGTTCTGTTCCTCGGCGTCTGACAGCCTCGCGGCGGTCCGGATCTCCTGGCAGAAGCTCCGCAGGCGCCGGGCGACATTCCCTGGTGAACCCCGCGGCGCCCCGCCGGAAGTCAGGCGGCATTCCCGAGGGAGACGGAAAATGCCCGGCAGGTCCGTTGGAACCGCCTGGCGCTTTCGCGGGTTATGGCCTGTGGAGTTCGCCGGCAAAGGCCCGGGAAAATCGTCAGGAGGCGCCTGGCGCTTTAGCTGGCAAGGGCCTGTGGCGGCCGACGGTAAAGGTCCGGGACATTCTGCCGGAACCGCATGGCGCGTTCTCGCGGAATTGCCCGGGGCGTTCGCCGGGAGCGGCCGGCGGGGGCCGTTCGAAAGAGCCTGGGGCAGGAGCCCCGGATGGCCTGGGGCGGGCAGCGGCCCCTTCCCGTCCCCGCGTCTGCCGGCCCGCGCGAAAGGGGGGGAGGGGGCCTGCCTTAAGCTTTTTCCCGGGGGCCATGTCTTGTTATAATTGACCGGTAGGCGCTAATTCCGGCCTCACGTAACGCCAAGGGCTGCTAACCCCTTGAGGTTGGCTGAGCCGCTTCTGGAAGACCTAAGCTGGCTTAAGGAAGCCATGAGGCCGCCTGGGCGGTTCAACAGGCGGCCAGGGGCCCCCTTTGGTCAGCTTTCAGTCAGCCTTGGGTCAGCTTCCGGGCGCCTTGAGGCCGTTGCTGCTTCGGTCGCGGCGAGCACTGAAAAGCTATTTTCCGACTGTCCCAGCCAAGCCCGGCATGCGCGCATCATATCATATATCCCGCAAGCCCCGCCTGCGGCGCGGCCTGCGGGGATCGGAAAGCCGCCGGCAACCCCAGCCCGAAACGGCTGACGGGGCCTGCGCCCCCTCCTTCCCCGTCCAGTCCGCTGGACGGGCTGGGCCCTCCCTGGCCCCGGCCTGTCCTGGCGGCTTCTATGCTTCGGCCTGTCCAGGCGCCTCTCCCGCCCCGGCCTGACCGGGCGCTTTCCTTGCTTTGGCCTGTCCTGGCGGCTTCTTCCCTTCGGCCTGTCCAGGCGCCTCTCCCGTCCCGGCCTGACCGGGAGCAAAATCCGGTGCCTTCCCCAAAGGAGACAAAGTGATATCCCCCTTCCCCCTGCTCGCGGCCGTGGCGGCCTTACCGCTCTTCCTTGCCCTCCAGGCATGTACCTCAGGCGATCCCGGGTCGGGGGCGGGTGAGGGGGCGCCCCCCGCCGCAGGCTCCCCCGCCGCCGATGTCCAGGCCGCCCCCCCGGCTCCCCCCGTCCAAGCCGCGCTTCCTGACGAGGCCCCGCCGCCGGCCCAGGCGCCTCCCGCAGCCGGGCCCGGGGAACGCCCGACGTCGTCGGACGGCAAGGATTACGGCGACTCGCTTATGGATGCGAGCATCGCGGAGGCCACGAACCTGATCCCGGCGCTCGCGAGCGACACCTCCTCCGCCGCAGTGACCTCGCAGGTCTACCGGGGGCTGGTCAAGTACGACAAGGACCTCAGCCTCGTCCCGGATCTGGCCGAGTCCTGGGAGGTGTCCGACGATCAGCTGACCGTGACCTTCAAGCTGAAGGAAGGCGTGGTGTGGGAGGATGGGACTCCGTTTACGGCCGATGACTGCGTATTCACCTGGAAGCTCATGAGCGACCCCGACACCCCCACCCCCTACGGGGAGGATTTCCGGCAGATCGCCGAGGCCTCGGCCCCTGACCCGCACACCTTCATCGTGAGGTACCACAGGACCCTTGCCACCTCCGTGCTCGTCTGGACCTTCAACATCATGCCCAAGCACCTGCTGGAAGGCGCGGACCTCGACTCCAGCCCCCTGGCCCGCAGGCCGGTGGGCACCGGGCCGTTCCGGCTCCAGATGTGGGAGACGGGACAGAGGATCACTCTCGCCGCCAGCGACACCTTCTCCGGAGGGAGGCCGCACCTGGACAAGCTGATCACCTCCATAATCCCCGACATGGCCACCCAGATGATGGAACTCAGCGCCGGAAGGCTCGACATGATGACGTTGCTTCCGGACCAGTGGGAGCTCGCCATCGCGGACCCGGACCTTTCCCGGCGCTTCAACTTCCACCGTTACCCGGCCTTCTCCTACACCTACCTGGGCTTCAACATGCGCGACCAGAGGCTCCAGGACGTGCTGGTCAGGCGCGCCATCAACTACGCCATCGACAAGGATGAGCTGGTGGAGGGGGTGCTCCTGGGCCTGGGGACGGTGGCCAACGGCCCGTTTAAGCCCGACATGTGGGCCAACAACAAGAACGTGCGCCCCTACCCCTACGATCCCGACAAGGCCCGCGAGCTGCTGGCCCAGGCCGGCTGGACCCAGACCGACCCCTCAGGGTACCTCGTCAAGGACGGCAGGAGGTTCACGCTCACCGTCCTCACCAACCAGGGCAACAAGGTCCGCGAGCAGTGCGCCCTCATCATCCAGCAGCGCCTGAAGGCCGTGGGCATAGAGGTGAAGATCAGGATCCTCGAGTGGGCGGCCCTCACCAAGGAGAACCTGGACAAGCACGACTTCGAGGCCGTCATCATGGGCTGGACCATACCCCTTGACCCTGACCTGTTCGACGTCTGGAACTCCACCAAGACCAACCCCGGCGAGCTCAACTTCATCAGCTACAGCAACCCGGAGGTGGACCGGCTCATAGACGCCGCCCGCTTCACCCTGGACAGGGACTCCAGAAAGAGTTCCATCGACAAGATCCAGGAGATCTTCTACGAGGACGTGCCTTACGTGTTCCTTTTCGTGCCTGACTCGCTGACTGCCATCTCCAAGCGCTTCGAGGGCCCGGCGGTCGCGCCCATCGGCCTGGGTTACAACATAGAGGAATGGTGGGTGCCCAAGGACCGTCAGATCTGGCAGCAGTGACCCTGCCCGCCCCCTCAAGCCAAGCCGTCGCCTCAGGGTCCTGAGGCTTCGGCAGGCGGGGTCTTGGGCCTTCCGTCAGGGCAGCCGGCCGTCCTTAGGCGCCCCGCCTCAATGCCTTGAAGCGCGGGCCAGCGGCGTCTTAGGGAAGTCCAGCCGCGGCTTTCAGGCTCAGGCCTTGTTGGCCTTGAGGCGTCGGCTTAGGGGCCCTGCGCGCGCAGAAATGCAGGCCGCTGCGGCCGTGCGGCTTGCGAGGCTTGCCGCGGCCTTGCCGCCCGCAAAGACAGGAGGCAAGCAGGCGCGCATGGGCCCGCAACGGCCCCTTTGGGCCATGGATTTGCAGGCGCCTTGCCCCGCAAGGACCTGCAGGCGCCCCTGTAGGGCAGGCAGGGTTCTGCAGGCGCCCCTGCGGGGCAAGGCCCTGCAGGAGCCCTGCCGGGGATAGACCTGCAGGCGCCCCTGCGGGGCAAGGCCCTGCAGGGGCCCTGTCGGGGATAGACCTGCAGGCGTTCCTGTGAGGCAAGGCCCTGTCGCGACGGCCCAGTGACCTCAGGCGAAAAAGTTAAGACCCCCGGCCCCCCGTTTTACGGCAGGGGGCCGGGGGTCTTCGCGTCAGGGACTCTGCCCGTTGAAGGCAGGCGCTCGTCTTCGGGAGGCTGTCAGCGGCGAAGTGAGCAGGTCCTGCGGGCTCGCGGGAAGCCTTCCGGTTGCCGCGGCCGGGGCAAGGGAGGGCGGCCGGGCCAGGCGGCAGGGGAGGGCGGAGCGGGGAAGCGTGAGGCGTACGGTCAGCTCTCGGAGCGGTGGCGTATGCGCTGCTCCTCGAGCATGTAGTAGTTGATGGCCTTCTGGAGGGTGCGCGTGGAGTTCAGGTCGAGATCGCGGAACTTCAATCCAAGCTTGGCGACGGGTTCGCCGGGGGCGTAACTGACGCGCACTATCTCGGCCTCGCCGTTGATGGTGGTCTGCTTGCCTTGGGTCATGAAGTTGGGGAAGAACAGGGTGAAGTACAGCACCAGGCCCAGGGACACCTGGGGCGGCGCGGGCACGCCGATGAGGCAGCCGCCCGCCGAGAAGTCGTACAGCACGATCCGCCCGAATGAAGGGTGGGTCTGGATGCTGATTTGATCGTTGCTCACGATGGTGAGCCGGTAGTCCATGCGGGCGTTGGTCTCGCTGATTTCCCCCTCCCTGGGCGCCGTGATGTATACGGCCTGGACGTTCTCGTTCTGGTTGAGGGCGTAGGGGCCTATCTTCGCGATCCTGCCGGTCCATCCCCAGCGCAGTATCTCTCCGCTCACGGGCTCGCGCCCCACGAAGGTGACTTCCACGTCGCGGCCGGACATGGACATGGTCATGAGCGGATCCGTCTGGGAGATGATGACGTACTGGTCCGTGATGTCGTAGACAGAACCGTAGCGCACGTCGATCCTGTCGTTGATGAGGTCGATGTCCAGGATGATGTCGATGCGCGTGTTCGGCTTGAGGAGCCTGTCTATGGACCAGGTTGTCTTTTTGGATTCGGCCATGAAGCAAGCCTCGCTGGCTGGGCCGGGCGCGCCTGGCTCCGGGCGGCCACGAATACTGCGGGAGGGGTAGGGCTTGCGCGGCGCAAGCCCGGAACTTTCCCCCCGGCCGCGGGGGAAAGCTCCGGTTTGCGTTAACTTTTTGCCATTATATGCCGGAAACCTGGAGTTGGCAAGGGCGCTTCCGCCTGCGGGCCGCCCACGCGGGCGTTCAGGCCCCTGCGGCCCCCTGGCCGCAGGAGGTATGCATGGTTTTGCCTGCCAGGATGGAACTTCCGGCTTGGGGCCATCCAGGGTTGCCCCAAACCGGATGTTCTCTTCGTCAACCGCTGCGGCTTGTTCCCGGAAACACCTCATTAACGCGCTCTTTTCCCTGCCTTGCCGGGAAGAGGGCGCGTTCAGGGCCATGACGGGGGTAGCCTGCTCTTGAACGTGAGGCGGCGGGTAACTGGCGAGCGGTCAAAATCGGACGGCGTCTAAGGCGCGAAGGCATGCAGGGAGGCAGGGAGGCAGGGAGGCAGGGAGGCAGGCATGCAGGGAGGCAGGGAGGCAGGGAGGCAGGGAGGCAGGGAGGCAGGGAGGCAGGCATGCAGGGAGG
>JAITRL010000019.1 GCA_031288415.1 Deltaproteobacteria bacterium
CGGGGGGGTGGGCGCCACCCCCTTTGCCCGGGCGGGCCCCGCCCCGCCGGGCGTTCCGGCGCCCGGCGGCGCGGGGCACTGGGCCGGGAAAGGGGCCGGAGCGGTGAGGATACTCTTCCTGGGGGACATCTTCGGCCGGGCCGGCCGGGAGTTGATCAGCTCGAGGCTTTCCGCCCTCGTGAAGCGCGAGGGCGTGGATATCGTGCTTGCCAACGCAGAGAACACCTCTGGCGGCAAGGGCCTTTTGCCCGCGCACGCCAAGGAACTCTTCGGCTGGGGGATAGCCGCCGTGAGCGGAGGCAACCACAGCTTCCAGCACAAGGAGTCGTCTCAGTTTTATGACGATGACCACCGCGCGGTGCGCCCGGCCAACTACCCTGACCCGTGCCCGGGGAGGGGATGGACCGTCGTGGAGGCCCCGTCCGGGGAGAGGATAGGCTTCGGGAACCTCATGGGCAGGGTCTTCATACCCTTCTCCCTGGACTGCCCCTTCAAGGCCGCCGACAAGATGCTCCAGGCGATGGCTGAGGCGGGCTGCTGGACCACGATCGTCGACTTCCACGCCGAGGCCACGGCCGAGAAGAAGGCCATGGGCCTGTACCTGGACGGCAGGGCCGGGGCGGTCATAGGCACCCACACCCACGTGCAGACCTCCGACTCACAGATCCTCCCGAAGGGCACGGCCTACCTGACGGATGCCGGCATGACCGGCCCCCACGGCTCGGTGATAGGCATGGAAAGCAAGGCGGTCCTCAAGTCCTTCATCCTGGGCAGGCGGCACAACTACACGCCGTCCAAGGCCATGGCCTCCATGCAGGGGGCGCTCATGGAGCTCGGGGTTGACGGGAAAGCCTCGTCTATCCGCTGCGTGAGCGACCCGGACCTCTTCGGTCCCGCCGGCCAGGCGGCCGATCCGGAACCTGGCCCGGAACCCGGGCGCGGCGGCCCGGGCGCGGAAAGCCCTGAACCCCGGAAGGCCGGGCCTTCGGGGGAGGAGGCGCCCTCGGGCTGAGCCCTCGGGCTGAGCCCTCAGGCTCGCTGCCCTCCCTGCTCTCCATGTCCGCCCGCCTGATGGACGCCGTCAATGCCATGGGCCTGCTTCTAATCTCGGCGGCGGATGTCTCCTCCGGTCTTCAGCCGCGAGCTGACGGCCCTCCGCGAGGCCGACAGCCGCTACGCCCTCATGGGGCGGAGGCGGGCCGGGTTCGAAGGCGCAACCTGGCACGGCCCTGGCGGAGGAGGCCCTTTCGCGAGGCAGCCGGCGCAGGCGCGTCCTCTCCGGAAGGCCTTGGCTTGACGGGCCTGCGGCAGGGCCCTCCAGGAATCCTGGGACGCCTCGGTCCGCCGGCGATGGAGCCAGGGATTCTATGGAAATTTACCGCGGAATGAAGAAAGTCCGCGCGGCAAAATCGGATCCGGCATTCGAGTTACGGGACAGATTATTGGGCGGCATCCGTCAAGGCGATATCCTGGCGGCAATGCGGAGGGCCCCTTTGATGGATGGTCACGCTTTTGATGTATAATCGCGCTTTGCGCCGGAAGCCCCCTGAAGGGCCGAAATAAGCCTGGGCGGCGGCGCCGCCGTCCTTTGGCGGCGGAATGCGGCGGCGCCCTGAACCCCGGCGGTTCCCCGGGCCGGCGCCGGCCTCTCAGGGACGGCGTGATCCGCGCCCCGGAACGCGTCAGGGCATCCGCCGCCGGCCGGAACCTCCGACGCGCAGGGCAGGGATATCCAAATGACCTTCTTGTCGAAACTGAAAAGGGAGATATTCATGATCGGGTTCTCGGCGCTCGCGTTCGTCGCCTCCAGGTGCGGCTACAGGGTGTTCAAGCATCCGGAGGGGAGGACGTCCGAATTCGACGTCAGGGCCGATGCCGAGGTGGGATGCGGCGATCCCTTCCCGGGCATAGAGCAAGCGATAGCGAAGGATCTGAGCCGCGACGGCAGGGACCTGAACGACGTCAAGAAGGCGATGGAGTTCATGATAAATTTCCGGTCGGCGCAGCCGGAGCTGGAACGGCTGTACGGCGAGCTGCATGACGAGCTGTCCAGGAGGTCGCTCTTCAACGTCGTGAAGTACAGGCTGGCCTCCCAGCTGAAAGGCATAACGGCGACGATCACCCCTTCGGTCTCGCTCGCCGAGCCGAGATTCCCGCTTCCGGCGCTGAAGGGGCGCACGTCCAGGCATCTGCTGCAGAACGTGTATTTCTACAGCCAGTACTGGATCGACGGCGTCTTCGAGGCCCGCCCCGGGGACGTGGTCATCGACGCCGGCGGCTATATAGGGGACACCGCGCTGTATTTCGACTCGGCGGTGCAGCCGGATGGCGCGGTCTACGTGTTCGAGCCCAACAGGGACATCGTCCCGGTCCTGCGGGGCAACATAGCGCTGAACGGGCGGAGGAACGTCACAGTGGTGGAGAAGGGCCTGTCCGACGAGGCCGGGAGATCCCTGCTGGTCCAGGATTTCGCCGGAAGCTTCGTACCGTCCGCCGGCGAGGCGCCTGGATCCTCCGGCGCCGTCCCGATCGAGCTGACGACGATCGACGGCTTCGTCGAGTCCGAGGGCCTGGCCAGGCTGGACATGATCAAGATGGACATAGAGGGGCTCGAGATCCCGGCGTTGAGGGGGGCGCGGGATTCCATCGCCAGGTTCAGGCCCAAGCTGGCGATCTCCGTCTACCACAGGACGTTCGACATAATAGAGATCCCGGCCCTGATACGCTCGCTCAACCCGGATTACAAGTTCTATCTCCGCCACGGAGCGAGGAACTCGGATGCCGAGACGATCCTGTTCTGCGTCTGAGCGGCGCGGCCCGCGCCGGCATCCCCCGGCGGGCCGCGCGCCTGCGGCGCCGGGGTTTTCCCCCCCGCCTTGGCCGCGCGGCAGCCGCCGCGGCGGCGCCTTGAGCGCCTGGCCCCTGCCTGTCTTGCCGGTCCGCGCGGCGCCCTGAAGATCCTCAGCGGCCTTATGTCCCCTGGGCATCTTCAGGGAGCAGGGCGTTTCGGGGGAGCCGGCCCGCCCTTGCGCGCCTTGCGCCCCTGCGGGCGCAAGGCTTCCTCAAGCTTGCGCCGTTCCGGCCCGAGTCCCGGTTTCCGCGTTTGCGCCGTCCGCCGGCTCCCTGCCTGAGCGGGGCCCGCCGCGTTCAGCCCTGCCGGCCTTGGCCGGCGCCCGCGATCTCCTGGAGCCCGGACTCGGCCAGGCCCTTGAAGCGGTTCACGCTGTCCTGCATGGAGGCCACGGCCCCGGCCTTGAAGCGCTCTATCTCGTCCAGTGACGAGAGCGCATCCCGGAAAGTCTCCTTCAGCCGCTCCACAGTGGCTGCGGAGCCCCCCGGAGCGGGGCCGGGGAAGGCTCCGCCTCCCCCGCCGGCGGCGGCCGCCGCCGCATCCAGGTCCTGGAGCTTTTTTAGGGCTATCCTCTGGTTGTAGAGGGAGCCGGCGACCGCGGCGGAGGTCCTGAGGGCCGAGAGGGTCACGGTCAAGGCGCGGTCCACCCCGCGGATGAGTTCCGCGTTGTTGCGGGATACCACTTCCATGGCGACCAGCCCCTGGTTGTTGACGGCGAGGGTCTGCTGGAGGTCGATGATCCTCTGCCTGAGGGGAAAGAGCACGTCCTGTTCCACGAAGGACGCCTTGTCCGGGTCGGCCCCCGAGGCTTTGAGGGGATCCAGGCGCCGCGAGATCTCGCCGTCCAGGAGTATCCCCAGGCTGATCTCCCTCTTGAGCCTGTCGTTGGCCTCCTTCAGCTTGGACTGCTCGAGCCGGATGGTGATGTTGTCGTTGCGCAGGGAGCTTTTGCCGCGGGCGAGGGCCCGCGAGAGGTCAGCTATGGTCCCCTCGGTCCCCTCGAAGCGCCTGAAGTACTTTTTGACGGGCGAGAAAAGCCCCAGAAAGCCCTTGGCCGAGAAGTCTATGCCAGACGGGTCCAACTCCCGGACCGCGCGCTGGAGCTCGGAAAGGCCCCTGGCGGCCTCCCCGCCTTCCCCGCCGGACCTGGCGAGCTCGACCGCGGAGGCGGTCAGAAGGCGGGCCTTGTCGGCGGAAAGCCGCATGGACTCGAGCCCGAACTGCTCCACCATGGCGGCTATCTTCCCGCGGGAGGCGGGAGAGGCGTCGGCTCCCATGATGAGTTCGGCGCTCTTGACGGCGGCCGCGGCGAGCGCGGGATCCGGAGGGGCCGGAGGGGCCTGAGGGGCCTGAGGGGCCTGAGGGGCCGCGGGAGCCTGAGCTTCCGGCGCCGGCGGGGAGCCCGCCGCCAGTTCCTTGCGGATGGCGTCTTCGTCCGGAACCGTCAGGGAGAACAGGGCCATGTAGCCTCGCTTTCGCTCGCGCCCGCGCGACAGGGCAGGCAGGGACCGGGTCTTGAGCGGTCGCCGCCGGTCAAGTCTCCGTCGGCTTGCCGCCGGAACGTGTCACGGGAGGTTGCCGCCGGAACGTGTCCAGGGAGGTGTCCCGGCAGGGCTTGGCCCGGGCATGGACCGGCGGCAAAGCCGCCCGGGCTGGATCGTCGAGGATGCCCGGCATGGGTTACAGGCTTTCGGGGAGGCTCGCGGGGCGCCTGCGGGCGAGACCCTCGCGTAAAGCCTTCGGGCGGCTCCGCCGGGGAAGCCTCGGGCCACGCCGGCCGTCTCCCGCGGGCATGGCCCTTGGAGGGCCGCCGGGGGGAAGGCCTCGCCTGGCCATAGGGGACAAAGCCTTGCGGGAAGTTCGGGGGCTCCTCAGGCCCCCAAGGAGGCTTTCAGCCTTTCATGGCTCCCTTGTAGAACGCCACGTCCTTTACGAGCCCGTCTATCTCGCGCACGGCCGTCTCCGTGTCGTCGCGTTGGGAGCCGATGGTCGAGATGTCTGAGACGGCCATCAGGAGCTTGTCGAGGGCGAGGAGGATCTTGCCGCCCTGGTTCACCCTGTCCGCCACGTCGGCGAGCACGTCGTCGTAGATGCGCTTGCGGGCCTTGAACTCGTCCCGGGTGGTGTCGGGGCTGTTCATTATGTCCTCGTACTCCTTCTCGTCGAAGGTGTTGACGCGCGAGAGCACCGTGCGGGCGTTGCTCAGCAGGTAGCCCTCGGCCCGGTCGGCGGCCGAGGCGAACTTCGCGAAGGCGAGCTCGGTGGGCTGGAACCTCTCGAGCAGGGCCTGGCGGATGGCTCCCTTCTTCTGCCGGAGCTTCTCGAGCTGTTCCGCGAGCTCGAAAAGGTCGGGGCGGAAGGTCTGGATGTTGGAGGAAATGTAGTAGTTGATGTCCTCGATGCAGGCCTCCGCGGTGTCCCCCCCGCCGCGGCCGTAGGGCCTGCCGGCGAGGGCCTTCCAGTTCACGAAGACGAAGGCCGCGCCCGCGGCCAAGAGGACGAGCCCGGCGGGGATCGCGTAAAGGAAGCTGTCCATGAACCTCCCCAGGAAGGGCTTCGCGAGCAGGAGCGTGAACAGGGCGGCCACGGCGGCATCGAAGGCCAGGAGTCTTAAGGCTTTTTTCAGGGTCATGGAGGGATCCGATCCGGGTCCCCTCGGGCGGAAGGGACACGCGCCGGGGGCCC
>JAITRL010000059.1 GCA_031288415.1 Deltaproteobacteria bacterium
GCAGGGAGAGGGCCCCCTGCGACAGGATCAGGAAGGCCGAGAGGGAAGCGAGGGCGCGCGGGGCCGGGCTCTGGGCGCATCCCTCCCCGACGCCGCCCTGGGACCACCGCAGCTCGCGCGGGAAGTCCAGATAGGACCTTGCGGGCGCTGTAACGTCAGCCGGGCGCTTCTTCCTGTGCGCCGGAGGGGGAAGTTTCCCGCAGGCGGGGGCCCCCTCAGGCGGATTTCCCGTTCCGCGCCGGAGCCTTGCCCGCTCTATCCGGTCGAGCCGCAGGCGTGAAAGCCCCTGCGACGGGCCTGAAGGTGACCGGGAAAAGAAAGGCTGCGGCGCCGGGTCCGCCCGCGGGAAGCGCGGCTCAGGCCGGGCCTGCCCAGGGCTTGAGGCCTTACTTGTTCCTGCGCCAGCAGGAAAGGTCGAATGTCAGGTCCCGGGCCAGCTCCCTGGGCAGGAGCCCGCGCTCGGCCGTCAGGCGCTACGGCCCCGGCGAATTTCTGGCCCAGGACCACCTTGAACCGGCGCTCGCGGTCCATGACCGCCCTGAACATCTTCTCGTCGGCGCTGCCGGCCAGGAACGGCTCGTAAATGACGATGGGCTTCCTGGCGGCCTCGGATATCGACCGGACCCTGTCGAGCCTGCCGACCCGCTGCTCGAGGCGGCTGGGGTTCCAGGTCAGATCGTGGCGGATGACGCGCCGGCAGAAGCGGTGCAAATCGATGCCTTCCCCCAGGAGCTTAGTTGTGACAAGTATTTCCGGAAACATGGGGCTGTTGAAGGCGAGCATAACGCGGTCGCGAAGCTGGCGATCCGTCTGGCCTGTGATCACTTTGACATTAAGCCGAATACTCGCCAGCGCCCATGACTCCAATTAGACTGGGCCGAGTCCTGAGGCGGAGGGAATTTTCGCGCGGCTGCTGATGGAGTTAAGATAATCCCGAAGAATGCCGTTTGGCTCTTCCTGTTCCTGTCTAACGGGTTGGGTCACACCCACTACGCCGTATTTGGCAAGTTCCTGGCAGAAATCAAGTAACCATTCAGGCGCCTTCTCCCCGAAAGGGCTGGCGGGGCTCAGGGAACCAAGCCGACAGTTTCGGCCGCGCAAAACGCCTGAGGCTTCCCTGTCAACGCTCTTTAGTTTTCATCGGGCAAAAAGCGGGCCGCCGCCTTCAAGCCTCTTCCCTGCGCGCCGGAGATTCCGCCTTTCTTGACAAGGCCTCCGCTGCGAACACGGGAATCTTTCCGCCGACGCGCATCGTGATCGCCTCGTAATGACCGATGCCGCGCTTGCGGCAAGCGTCAAGACAGCCCCTCATCCTCTAAAAGCCGGCCGCGCGTTCCCTGGACCGGAAGCGCCCGGATA
The DNA here is from genome assembly GCA_031288415.1 of Deltaproteobacteria bacterium. GTDB lineage: Bacteria > Desulfobacterota > Desulfarculia > Adiutricales > Adiutricaceae > JAIRZX01. The sequence goes on from JAITRL010000059.1 coordinate 1,360, forward strand.
TTTTGGCGCGGACCTTTATCATTCCGACGGTCCGCTCGGCAAGTCTGTCCGTGCACGGAAATCCGGCGTCGGCCGTGAAGCGTAAAGCGGCGTCTTCCCGCAAGTCATGGGTTTCAAGGAGGTTGCGGCAAAACGGCTTCCTGATCCTTCCTCCTCATTTTTTTCCGCCGGGCGGCCGGGCCGGTATCCTTCCGCCGGTCTCGCCGTATCCCTCAGCCAATGGACCCGCATGTCCTTCTTACCTCCGCCTGGAGGCTCAAGGGGAGCCGGCACATGTAAACGTCAGCCGGCGCGCTGAGGCCCTGAAGCAGGTCCTGCAAGCGGTGAGCCCGTCTCTGGGGCATTTCAACGCCTTTTTGCAGGTCGCGCAGGATACGGGCGTTCACAGGCAGCGCTTCCGGCCGTACCCGTAATACGTCTGCAGGCGGCCGCGCGCCAAAATAGATCCGGCCGCTTTTCCGGGATCTTTCCGGCGGCTTCCGCCCCCTCATGCCCCCTGCCGGTATGCCGGCAAATGAAGCTGGATTCGTTGTCCGCCGCGACATGCGCCCATTTGGGTTTCCCGCCTATGCCGACGCCGGTCTCATCCGCGCGGAGAACCGGGGCGTCGGCAAGATGCGCCTTCGCGGCCTCCACGAAGAGCGGCATGGCGGGCGAGTTCTTTTCCAGGACCGTGTCGGCCGCCGTAGCGGGCGACATGCGGTAGCCCGTCAGGCCATTTATCAGATGAACGGGTCAGATTCCGGCATCAGGCCGTCCAGTATCTGGGGAATGGGGTCAAGGAGGCCCGGCAGGCTCGCTTTAAGCCCTTGGCGGCTCAGCATTGTCGCAATGCCGCGGAGATATTTGAGGGAGCTGACAACCCCAATGAGATCGCCGTAGTTTATCTGTCGCCGACTTACGCTCGTTGGGTTGCCATCAGTCACCAAAATGCTGATTATATTTAAAACAATATCCTTGGAGGCTGTATTCAGTTTGTTTAAGCTTTTAGTATATAATATATTCATTTTAAATATAATTATTATGCTATAATGTAATATATATTAAAACATAGCTCAATCTCTCCCCAGCAGCGGCCCTGCCTGCTGGCTCCAAGGCACTTTGGGGAGGGGGAGTAGGTGAATGGCTACTTCTTTTTCAGTTAGAAAGGGGGAGGGTTAGTCCCAACCCAGTGTCACTGACGCTCTAGCCCATTCCCGTGAACGGTTACAAACTTGACGTTTGCAATACAATCCTGTAGCCTTTGAGAAGTTTAAGGAGTGAGAAAACAATGCCTGATGATACTCCAGTGAATGAAACCGAACAGTCTGAAGCCAAGTTCTCAAGTAGTCAATCTGCTGTTTTTGACTCCAGACGTGAACGTGATAGTTGGGGTGACTTGATTTATCGTGTCAGTAAAACCGAGGCTGAAATCAACCTTATCAATCGCCAATTAACTGAGATTAAGACTGATATTAAAAATCTTGAGAATAGCCTTAATTCCAAGATGGAAAAGCTTGATTCCAAGATAGAAAAGCTTGATTCCAAGATAGAAAAGCTTGATTCCAAGATGGATCGGATATTGGATAAATTTGACACGTCAATCTCTTTAAGTAGAAATCTTTCAATTGGTTCTATATTTGCTTTCGTAGGTGTTATAGTAGCTTTGTTATTGAACTTGTTATTGAAATAATTGAGTAAATATCACACCCGTCTAAGATTTTAGTGTCACCGCAATATTAAAATGCCCTCATAAAATATTTTGGAAAATGAGGTGAGGTGATTGCTGGAAATATGTCTTTAAATTGCTAAATCTTCTGTTCCTAATGAATATATAAACAGTTCTAATAAATAATTACTGAAAGTATCATTTAAATTTAAATAATTCTTCTAGTATTATTAAAAATATAGTTTATTCGTGATTTCTATATTTATAAATTTAACTGATTAAAAAGAGTCATCCGTAATTCTCAACTTTTTCTCGAGCTAGAAAATCCTTCGGTTTTGCTCTTTGATTCTAGCTGTCCTTGGGGCGAGCGCTCCCGGTTTCCCTTTCATGGGCGGGGCCGACCTAAAGTGAGCGTTCAGGACGGCGACACCGTCACAGCCACAGTCACCGTCACGACCACGGACCACGAGCGGCTCAGGTCTCAGGGTGCGCCTCTACGGCATCGGCTGCCCCGAGAAGAACCAGGACTCCGGGGACGAGGCCGAATAGTACCTGACGCGGCTCGTCGCCGGGAAGACCGCGCCCACCTGCACGTCTTGGACACCGACCGCTACAGCCGCCAGGTGGCCCTAGTGACCCTGGACCTCCGTCTCGTCAACCAGCTCATGGCCGAGGCCGGATACGCCTGGACCTATGAGCAGTACTGCAGGGAGAGGGCTCCCTGCGGCAGGTTCAGGAAGGCCTAGCGGGAGGCGAGGGCGCGCGGGGCCGGGCTCCGGGTGCTTCCCCCGAAAGGCAAGCCGCAGAGAGCGGGCGCCTACAAGCGGCGGCAACGCACAGCGGCGTCTTTTGGGCTGACGGCCCGGCCGGCGCCGCTTGAAGGCATTCGGGCCGCATGGCGATCTCTTCATGTCACGCGGAGACCTGCCTGATTTCGGTGCCGCCCCTCTCCTTTTCGGGATAGTTGGCCTCAGGCGCGTCGGAAGGGCGCGGTACGGGAACGGCCGGGCGCTTTGAGAAAATGGACGCACAGTAAGAACCGGAGATCGCCATTAGCCCCTTGAGGATTGCGGTCCTTTTCGGCATGCCTTGGCTTGGCGGGCATCCGGTCGTTACAGGTCTCCGTTGCCCTGCCGGCTTCCGGACCATTGGGGATGCCGTTCCCGGACCGGGAACCCGTTGGCTTCCGGCGGCCTCAGGTGCCGGGGAGGGATGCAGCTCCTTTTCAGAAGGAAGCGGAAGAGGGATTGACCGGCAGGGGCCGCCACAGGTCACGGCCGATGCCGGCCTTTGCTTATCTCTGTCCGGCCGAGCCGCAGGCGTGAAAGCCCCTGCGGCGGGCCTGAAAGTGACCGGGAAAAGAAAGGCCGCGGCTGCGGGCCCGCCCGCGGGAAGCGCGGCTCAGGCTGGGCCTGCCCAGGGCTTGAGGCCTTACTTGTTCTTGCGCCAGCAGGAAAGGTCGAATGTCAGGGCCCTGGCCAGCTCCTTGGGCAGGAGCCTTCGCTCGGACTCCCGGTCGTCAGGCGCTGCGGACCCGGCGTATTTCTGGCCCATGACTACCTTGAACCAGCGCTCGCGGTCCGTGACCACCCTGAACATCTTCTCGTCGGCGCTGCCGGCCAGGAACGGCTCGTAAATGTCTATGGGCTTCCTGGTGGCCTCGGATTTCGAGCGTACCCTGTCGAGCCTGCCGACCCGCTGCTCCAGGCGGCTGGGGTTCCAGTCCAGATCGTGGTGGATGACGTGCCGGCAGAAGCGGTGCAGATCGACCCCTTCCCCCAGGACCTGGGTCGTGACCAGTATTTCCGGAAACATGGGGCTGTTGAAGGCGAGCATTATGCGGTCGCGCAGGGCGGGCTCCGTCTGGCCGTCGACCCTGTGGACAGTAGGCCGGACCCGCACCCTGATCGCGGAGGCTTTGGAGTCCGTGCCGGGCCCGGAAGCGGTGGACATTTTCGCGCAGCTGCTGATGGAGTCGAGATAGTGCTCAAGAGGGGCCTCCGGCTCGTCCTGGTCCGGCTCGCCGGGCAGGGCCGCGCCGTTTGCGGAGCGCTTAGCCAGTTCTTGGCAGAAATCGAGGAAAATCTTGATTTTGCCCAGGAAGGACAAACCGGAGTCGTCCTCGGCCTGGTTCAGGGCCGAGAGGACGTCTTCGCCTGTTATCCCCTCCTCAGGCCTGTCCGGTCCGCCGCGAGCGGCGGGGAGGAGACGGCGGGTGAAATCCGGCGGAAGATACCTGAGCAAAGACTGGGGCGTCCCCAGGTAGGCCCGCGTGATCCTTATGATTCTGGCCCAGTAGGCTTCAGGTATTTCGGAGCGTTTGAGGAGGGCCCGGACGATGTCGGCGAACGGTTTCTGGACGGGGGAATTCTTGCCGGCGAGGATCCGCCGCAACTGACGGAGCCGCAGGTCGATCTCGTCGTCTTGGCCGCCGCTTTCGAGGCCGATTTTTTCGGCGAGCGACTCCCGGACCAGGCTTTCCGTCTCCCGTTCCAGGTGTCGGGACAGGGCCCTGGCGGTCTGGCGGTAGAAGCAGAAGACGAGGACTTTCTCGCCTCCGCGCCAGATCCTCAGGGCCCTGTTGACCGTGGCCGATACTTTCGGGTGCGCCAGCAGCTTTTCGGGCGGATCATCCCTGCCGGGGATTAGCTTGTTCAGAAGGTCAGCGTACCATTCGATTTCAGCCGTGTCTTCCGCCGTACCGCCGCCGGCCCGGCGGGGAACGCGCTGCGCCTCCTCCCCGGAAGGCCCCTCGGCCGGCGTAAGCCCCTCGCGGGTGTAGTGGAAGGCCTCGTAGGAGCTGACAAGGCCGTCGGCGAAATGGCTGGCGTCGTAGTCCAGGCGTGCCAGCGCGTTCCAGGATCTGGCGGCTATCAGGAACGGCCAGACGTGTTCTTCCGAAATGGCGAGGCCGGTAACGGAGCCCGTATCCTGCCCGGCGGCAGGCTCAGGATCGGATATGGCGCTCCCCTGATAACGTGACCGGCGCGGGCCGGCGGCTTCGCCGCGCTCGCCGGGCTGGAAAAATTCCTCGCGGTTGTGCCTGATGATCCAGGGCGAGAGAAGCCCCTCGGCCTTGCTTTTCGTCTCAAGGCATCTGGCGAAACTGTCCTTGAGGCCCGTCAGCCCCGGGTTTTCCGGCTCATTGCCCAGGTTGTTCCACCAGAGATTCAGGTCGGCGCCGGGCGGCGGAGCCTGCGCCCCGGCGATGCGGTCCAGGGAGCCCCAGCCTTCGTTGAACCTTCTTGCGGCCTGCTGGTTGAGATCCAGAGCCTGCTCCAGGCGCCCGGTCTCCTCGAAAAACTCTTCTCGACCGGAGAAACGGGTCGGCGCCGACTTCCAGCGCACGGCGGAAAAATGCCTGAGGATCTTCACCAGCTCGCCGTGGCCCAGCTCGAACGGAGTGGCCGTCAGAAAGAGCATACGGTCGAAATTGTCGTTGAGGGCGGCTACCGCGTCGTCGCTGCTCTCGCGGAAAAGCCTGGCCAGCTGCGTACGCTCGTTCTTGGCGTGATGCGCCTCGTCGAGCACCAGGAGCGGGCAGCGCCAGGGGACCGCGGAGAGCCACTCGCGGTAAAGGCCTGCGATGATCCGGCGGAACCGCTCCTTCTGGTCTCCTTTCCGCTCCAGGGAGACTTTCTCAGGGCTCCAGGCGGGCAGTTTTTTGACGAAGGCGGCCAGCTCGCCGAGATCAAGCCTGGCTGACACGACTTTGGTGAACCTGTCGGGAACAGGGCCGGCCATCGGGATGCCGTGGCTTTCGAGGACGCCCTCCCAGTCCTTGAGACTGGCGTTCATCAGGCTTTGGAGGACTTGCTCGTTGAGCCTTGTTTTCTGGCGGACAAGTTCCTGGGCCCAGCGGATCAGGCGGCCTTCGGTTCCCGCCCCGAGGCCGGCCTCGTCTTTGGCCAGCTTGATGAATCCGAGCTTGATCAGCGGGTCTCCCAAGGCTCCCGCGAAGCACCTGGGCGTCACGAAGATCAGGCCTGGCCGCTTCCGGAGCGGCTTTTCCAGAATGCGGAAAAAGTCCGAGCCCTCCTGGGCTGTCTCGTCGCTGAGCCAGCCTTTGTCGGCGATGTTCACGTGATCGGCCTGGAAGGTCCGCCAGTCGCGGATCCATTTCGTTTTCAGCGCCGGCGGGACCATGACCACGACCGGGTCGTGCTTTTTGCCCTCTCTTTCGGATATGATGGCCGAGGCGATCACGGACATGGCCACGTAGGTCTTCCCCATGCCCACCTCATCGGCCAGGACCAGGCCCGGCTGGGAGGAGAGGCGCCTGAGGATTTCACGGGCAGTGCATTCCTGGCGTTCGGCGATCTGGCCGGTGACTTTCCGGTTAGCGCCCTTGAGGTCGACGTGTTCGATTCCGGAAAGCCACCTGGCCGGCATGGGGGGGGGCGGCGCGCAGCTAGCTGGCATGTATTACCCTCCCGACGGCCCGGACGTACAGCAGCCCTTGAGGCGACAGTCCGGTTCCGGGCCCGGTCAGTGACTTCTGAAGCCTCTCTATTTTTTCGATCGCCGCGTCGATTGTCCCGTTGAGGCGGTCCCGTATTTTCGGGAGATCGCCTGCCTTTTCCAGGATCATCGGCCTTAGCCGAGTCAGGAGGATGATCAGTTCGGAGAGCATGAACACTTTGAGGGAGAGGGCGGCGCCGGCCGGGGTGACCGGGAACGCGTCTCCGGAGGCTTCGAAGACCTTCTCAGCCAGCCTGACCGGGCCGCCGGGATCCTTGAGGAGCCTGAATTTCAGGGATTTGGGGGTGAGCCCGCGCCCGGCTATGGCCCGTCCCATGGCTGCCAGCGCCCTTTCCAGCTTTCTGGCGCGGTACAGGACATAGTTGCCGGTGTCCACGTGTTTCAGCGCGTCCCCGACCGGGCGGGACTGGGCGAGGCGGTCTTCCTCCAAGGCGCTCCCTGATTCGGGGAGACGGTCGGGCGGCCCGTCGGCGAGAAGGTCCAGGATGGCGTCCACCGTCATCGTCCCGAGCTCCTCCGGCGGCAAAAGATCTTCGTCGGGGTCGGCGACGAGGACTGGCAGACGGGTGCACTTCCATATTCCGTGCGACAGGGAACTGACGGGCAGGCAAGCGGGGACTGCGCGCGGCAGTCCGGGAGGCAGGGTCCAGCGCAAGAGCTCGTCGGACAAGCGGGTGTCCTGTTTTCGGAAGATCGGGCCTTCCTCGCCAGGGAGCGCCGCAGGCCAGCCGATTGACCAGTCTTCCGGCTCGGTTTTGCCGCGATCCAGGCTGACGTTGAGGATCCCGGTGACTTCCGAGAAGTCGGACCAGCGGAAAAAAGCCGGGGGCCGCTCGCTCTTGCCGCCTGTTTCCTGTGTTTTTTGCCTCCAGGCGAGCCGGTCGGCGCCGAAGTCCTGCGGATGGAGCTTGAGCCAGGCGGCCGCCGCCTCCAGGCTTTTCGCAAGCTCCCCTCCCGGGCAGTCCAGGAAGATCAGGTTGGCCTCCGCGTTGAAGGAGGAGCCCAGCCCCAGGCCGTGTGCGGTGAAGTTGCTGGATCCGACGGACGCCACGGTCCCTGAGTCGCCTTGGAGGATGATCGACTTGGCGTGGAGCTTTCTGAGCGGGCGGTCTTCCTGAGGGCTTGCGGCAGGGACAGGCCTGATCAGGGCCCTGTCGCCGAAAAGCTCGTCCGCGGCGCCGCGGAACTTGGGGGAGAAAGGCACCGTCGGCCGCGAGTCCCCGTCAGCCGGCGGCTCCTCGGGGAGAATGAACAGCGCCTCAGGGCGCCGGTGGAAATTCAGAGTCCTCACCGCCCCGAAGGCAGGGTCAGGCCCTTCATCCGATGTTGCCGCTTGGCTCTGAAATGGCGTGATCACGGTAATATGGCTGACCCTGGCGCTTCCCAGGGCGTCTTTTATGCCTTTGAACAGGGACTCCGCTTTGAAGCCGTGCGCGGCCGGCAGAGTGGGCCGGAAAACCGCGCGGGGCATCTCCCTGGGCTTGAAATCACGGGGAGCGCCGGACCAGGAGTCGGCCCTGGCGCGCATTTCGCCCAAGGCTTCGGCCACCCTCTGCCCGCATTCATCCGGGACCGTGAGAAAGCCCGCCAGCCTTTCCATGAAGCCCAAGGCCTGGTTCAGCACGGACAGGGGGGCCGAGCCGGGCGAATCGTAAAAGTCCAGGCAGGAGAATATCTCGTGGTTCTGGCGGAATCCCTGCAGAGTAAGGTTGGCTGAGCCGACCAGCAGACGGATCAGGTTCTCAAAGGCGAGAACCGTCACCTTGGAGTGCTGGACCCCGCCGGGGATCCGCACAGGCAGCTGCTCCCAGCGGCGGCTTGCCTGCCTGACATCGTATTTTTCCGAGTCTACCAGGACGGTGACGTACTTTTCCGCCAGGATTTTCCCGAGGTCGCGGAGGAAAACCTTGTCACGGTCAGCGTGGTCATACTTAAGTCCGAGGAACAGGGGAAGAAGGGAGGTTTCGAAAAACTCCGCGGAGAACTCGTACGTGGAAGCCAGAAGGGCCAGAGGCTCCCCGCAGTCGACGCCGCTCAGGGAATCAGGGGCTGTCCAGTAACCGGACAAGGTCAGGCTGCCTTCAGGGCAGGCCTCGCCGTCATGGGGGCTTCGGGCGGAAGAGCTAAACGGGATGCGGGGCACCGTCTATTTCCCTCTCATGCGGCCAAGCTCCCACAGGAACCGGCAGACGTTTCTGGCGCGGAAATTGTGGAGGTAGCCTTTGACGAGATCGGTAAGGGAGGCCCCTGCAAGGCCGGACTGGTCGCGGTAGGCGGGGGCCAGGTACCATGCGTCCCCGGTGAAATGGACGGCAGGGGCCTTGCCCTTGGCGTCCTGGACCTTCCTGTGGCGGGTCTCCAGGCTGATAAGGAGGGACTCCGGGCTGAGGCTGGCCTGTTTGGCGACGTCGGAGAGTTCTCCAAGCGGGGCCGGGTCGTTCCGGTTTCTGATGGCCCGGAACTCCTCCAGCCCGTCGGCAAGGCGCCTGAGCTTTCGTGCCGGGGCGCCTAACCTGGAGCTGATTGAGGAGAAATCGGCGCCGCTGTCCGCGAACGCCTTTAGTTTGCCGTGGGAGGCTTGGCCATCGTTCTCCGCGAGGTACTGCCGGAGATCGACGAAAGCCTTCTCAAGCAGGACTGATATGTCCTCGTGGGCGTCTATGAGATCGACTGCGCGGGCGAGGATCCCGTCCTCGCGCCTGGTCTCTTCCCCGTTCCCTTTGGCCAGGATCCGGTCGCAGACCATGCGGTCAAACTGGCTGGGCTGCATGTCGGCGCCGGCCTCCAGGATCTCGCCGGCCTCCGGCGACGCCATGAGATCCATAGCCCTGGACTGTACGGGATCTCCTCTTCGGAAGGCGTCGCCGATGAACCGTTGCTCATGTCTGCTGATGCAGTCAAGCCGAAAATGGTCAAAGAGCCATTGCCACCCCGGCCAGCTTGGTTTGGGCCAGTTCTTCTGAAGAAGCTGGGAAGTGGCCTTGGTCAATCGGTCCAGCGGCTTCGACCTTTTAGAGCCCGAAGCCGGGGGGTCAAGGTTAAAATCACGCGCCTCCTCTCCTTCGCCCTTTTTCCAGCTGTCCAGCAGCCGATAGCCCTGTTCCAGCAGAAGACCTTTGGCATCGGTTATACCGAGGCTTCTGGCCATCTTCGACATCACCCCGAATGATCCGTTATCGGCTTGGTTTTTCAGGAAGTTGTTCCGGCCCAGCCGGGCATCGCAGGAATCGAGGGCATTCCTGGCCATGATGGAGCCCGGCAAGTTGACGGCCGCATTGTTGCCTTCGCCCTCTTTCCGGGCCCCCCGGATGACGGCCGAGACGAAGATCCTTTCAAAGGCCAGCCTGGACTCCAGAAAAGCGTCTTGACGCCATTCGGGGCTTTCGGCGGCTGCCCTAGCGGCCACGTGCGAGGCCAGGGCGGAGTAGGTCAGAAGCCTGGGTCTCCACATCCTGGCGGTAAAGCCGGGGAAGATCACCTCGGCCAGGCGCTCGGCGCTGGCCCCGGTGCCCAGGAAATCAAGGCTCCCGGAGCCGGAGTCCGCGCTGTCGTAAGGGGTGAGGCGGGGAAAGCAGTCTCGGTTAAGCGGCATCAGGAAGGCCTCGGGCCTTGGAAAAATCGGCTGTCAGGCGGCGCAGGCGCCCCCCGCCCGCCGTGTTCTATTACGGGAGCCAGTGAACACGGCGGGCGGGGGCAATCATCGCTGAAAAGAATGCCGCCGACATTTTCCCTGAAAAAAACGGATTAAACCGATGCTATAGTTCCCTTGGCAAGCCTGCCGCGCGCATTAATTATCCAGGCTTGATTTTTTGGATGAAGCCGTAAGAATCGGCTGATACTATCAAAGTCTTCCATGTCTTTCAAGTTTTCCGGAAGGCCGGAAGGCCTGCCTGCTTTCAGCAGAGTCCGCGGCTGAAACGGTGGAAAAATCTTTCGATGCGGAGTATCATGGCTGCATTTCCGTCCGCAAACGCCTGAGCCTCGTCCATGCCGCCCGCGGGACTTGCGCCTCGGACAACCGCCGTCCCTGCCTCAAGCCCCTGATCCCTTGGCTCAGACAAGGTCGGCCCATGTCAACCTAAGCCCCGTCCGAGGCCGCCAGGGCCGTTCCCTGGACAGTTTGGAGGCCGACTTTGCCCATCCGCGCGCATCTTTCCGCATTCACGCCGGCCCTGCTTTCCGTCGCCGGCGCGGCCCTGCTGGCCTCGCTTGCCCTTTTCCCCGCCCCGCCCCTCTCGGCGGGAGACCTTTACCGGGGGCAGGTCGTGAGCGTTCAGGACGGC
>JAITRL010000076.1 GCA_031288415.1 Deltaproteobacteria bacterium
GTGTTGGCTCCTTTGGGCTCGCCTCCGGGAGACGGAGAGGCCCGAAAGCTATAGGCTTGCAGGGGCCTTGGCCCCTTGTCGCTGCCTTTGGTTTGCCTGGCCTGCGCGGACTTAGGCGCACACGGGTCTTACGAGGCTGACCGGGCGGCCGCCGGAGCCTGAAGCTGCTCCCCCGGCTGATCAGTATATAATCACCGCCCGCGCGGGTGTCAACCTCAGCGGGTGATGAAAACAAAAAAGCCGGCCGAAAAAAAAAAGACGCCCCTGGGACAGAGGCGTCTCAGCCCGCCCGCCTCGGCGGGTCGGGGGGCGGGGATAAAGGGAAAGGCAAGTCTTCGGCCCTAGTTTTAAAGGGCGTATTTAGAGGAGGCCGGGTGGTCCGGAGAGCGCCTTCCCGCGAAGGCTTAGGCCGTTTTAAACAGGAGGAGGGTTATGTCGGACAAGTGGCTGACCTCCAGAGGGGAGCGCCGGGGCGCTTAAGGGTTGTTCGGGCCGCCGCCGCCAGGCTTGCCGGGGCCGCCGGTCTTGTCCAGGCTCAGGCTGCCGGGACCGGGGCCGCCAGGCTGGGCCTGCGGCTGGCTCCCTCCCTGGGGCGGGGGATAGCCGCCAGGGGCCTGCGGCGGATAGCCCCCCTGGGGCGGGGCATAGCCGCCCGGGGGCGGGGCATAGCCGCCAGGGGCCTGCGGCGGATAGCCGCCCTGGGGCGGGGCATAGCCGCCCGGGGCCTGCTGGGGAGGATAACCCTGAGGAGGGGGCCCGCCGTAAGGCTGCTGGGAGTAAGGAGGCCCGTAAGCGGCGCCGGGAGGCAGGGGAGCCCACCCGGCCCCTGGATGAGGGCGCAGGACCGGCTGGGGCCCGTGACGGTTGGGGCCGGGGGTGCCGCCCAACGCCAGGAGAATGAAGCCGACCAGAATCGGGCAAAGAAACAGGAGCCAGCCGGACATGTCGGCATCGTGAAGGCGGCGGATGCCCAGCACGATGAAGGGGACCTGCATGACAATGGCAAGCACCCATCCGGCCAGGACAAGGACACCCACCAGGAGGGAGCCCACGAACGGAATAAAGACCAAGAGCCCGCTGACGAAGCTGATTGCCATGTAGATGAGGATGTATGCCAGGAAAAACATCCAGAAGTCGCGGCGGCTGGTCCTGCCGTCCGCTGCCCTGTAGACCTCCCTGGCTAGATCGAACAGATTGTGCCTGAAAAAATTAGTGATCCCGTCCATGCATGGTACCCCTGTCTCCTGCAATAAGCGGCTCCCCCCATCCATCCCCGCCGGCCGGGCGCAGGCCCGGAAGAAGGGCCGATGCGGTTCGCCGGGAAAGACGGCTTATGCCTGGGGCCAGGCGCGGCGCGGCGCGCCTGCGAACGTCTTCGCTTACCGTGAAGTAAAGCCTAAATCAACGGCCATGTCAACTGCCGGACATCCGGGCATTGCAGCAATGCCTCGCTGCTTTTTCCCTGACTTCGGAGAATGACAGGCCTCCCTGCCCGCGCCAGGGACCCTGAAGCCGGCCGACGGCATCTTCCCGTACTCAGGCCGCCCTTGCCCGCCTGCAGGGCCAAGTTCCGGCCAGCCCTTCTCCCGGCCTACCCGGACCTTCCCCGCTGTCGTTGGGGGCCCCGGCCGCGTCTTCTTCCGGGACGGTTCCGGCCGGGCCCGGGCTCCCCTTGACGCCTCCTCCGGCCTTCCTGACAGGACAGCGGCCCCCGTGTTACTATCCAGGCGCCGCCCAGGAGGAGAACCCTCCGCCCCAGTCCAGGCTCCCGCAAGGCGACCCGGCCCCCCTGGCCGCTTCAGGCCGCAGGGCTCCGCCTTGCGCCCCCGTACTGCTGATTCGGACTGGATCTGCCGATAAGTTAAGGGATAGGGCTGGCCTTTTTCCGCGACTTGAGGGGCCCCTCGCCTGTTAGCGTGAGGACCTCCGGCCGCGGCCTGAAAGGGGGCGATGGGCGCTTCATGGGCGCGGACGAGAAAAAACCTTTCCTCTCGCCGTTCGACTTCATCAGGCTGGCGAGAAGCGCATCCGCGGCCGCGCTCAAAAGCGCCAAGGGCCAGGCCCCTCACCTCCCCCGCGCCCTGGACCTCGAGGACAGGACCCTGGGCGATGCGGGGCTCACGGCCTTTATCCCGGCCGTGCACTCCCTGCTCCTGGACTTTTTCGACCTGGACAGGGATGCCCTGGAGCCTCCCGAGCCCTCCTGGAGCTTTTCCCGGTACGCGGAGCGCCTGTCACGGGCCTTCCAGGCCAAAAAGCCCCCCTCCCTCGCCTTCACGGACCGGGATGCCTTAGGCGCCCCCCGCAGGACCCTGCACACGGCGGCCATGCTGGCCGAAGAGGCCGACTCGGCATCCTTCCTTTACTCGGGCAGAAGGCGGGTGCTGACGACCGTGCCCCTCATCCATTCCTACGGGTTCATGTTCGGCCTCCTGATCCCCCGCAGGCTCCGCATCCCTTCGGTGGACGTGCCCCCCTCGCCGGCCCTCTCAGGCCACCCCCTCCAGAAAGGGGACCTGGCCGTGCTCTTCCCGCAGCTCCTGAGGCTCCTGTCGGCCCCGCCGCCTCCTGACGCGGCCCTGTTGTGCTCGAGTTCCCCCCCGCTCGCGGGAAGGTACTTCAGGACCGCGAGAAGCATAGGCTTCCTGTCGCTGGCGGAGATCTACGGCACCTCGCTGACGGGCTCCCTCGGCTGGCGCAAGAGCGGGGGACCCTACGAGCTCTTCGGGCATTTCGAAAGGCGCGGGGAAAAATCCATCCTCCGCCCGTCTACCGGGACAGTCCTCGCCTCCACCCGCCTTCAATGGCGCAGGGAGAGGCACTTCAGCCGCTACGCCGGCCAAGACGAGGACAAGTAGACGGCTTGGTGCCTGCGGCAACGCGCCCCGCTTCCCCCTGGCAAAGCCCCTCGCCTCACTTCCCGCCTTCCCGGTTTCCCAACCTCCCCTTCCCCAGCCTTCCCTTCACTAGCCTCCCCTCCCCTCCCCTCCCCTTCCACTCCTGCCTGCCACGGCAAGCCGCCTGCCTGCTTTCTTCGCCTTTCCGGCCTTCCCTCAACCTGACCTTGCGGCCTTCAGCTTCTCCCCCAACCCGCTTCCCCTTCCCTCTTCCGCCTCCGTATCCCGCTACCTGAGCCGCCTGCGGCCTCCAGCGCGTTGATTCAGCCAGCCCCCGGTCAGTTCCCGGGAAGCTTGCCCGCCTTGCCGCGCGACGCCGTTCCGCCGCCTGTCCCCGGCCCCTCCCTAAGCGCCGCTCAGAGGCCATTCCCCATGATCTTCCCTTAACATAGGGATAAAGCGTGACGTGACCATTCACCTGCCAAGGCCGTCAAGGCCCGTCGAGGCGAACCCAGGGTTAATCCCGCTTGCGGGAACGTCACAGGTTTCCCCTGTAGTAATCCGGCCCCTTTAGGGCCCTGCGA
>JAITRL010000098.1 GCA_031288415.1 Deltaproteobacteria bacterium
CCGAGGGAACGCTTTCCGGTCGGGGAAGGGGCTGCGGAGCCCGTAAGCCGGTACGGCCACTGGGGCGGAGCGGGGCCAGCCTGTCAGCCGATCAGGCCGGTATGCCGGCCGCGCTTCACTCTTCCGCGATCTCAGCGGGTCCGTTAAGCATAAGGCCCCGGCCTCGCCTACGCGCGATCACCTGTGCCTTTGAACATCTGATTTTATGAATTTTGAGCTTCATGAGCTTAGAGCCTCTGAACTTATGAGTTTCATGATCTTCCGCGCCTGACTTCTGAGCTTCATGTTTTCCGCGCTTCTGGGCTCCATAATCTTCTTCGCCTAAGGGCTTCATGATTTTCCGCGCCAAAAAGATTCATGGTTTCCCGTGCCTATAATATTCATGATTTTCTGCGGCTCTGGTTTTCATGATTTTCCGCGCCACTGACCTTCATGATCTTCTTCGTCTCTGTGCCTTTGGGCTCCTTTGCTTCATGTTTTTGCAGGCTTCTGAGCTTCTGAATTTTTGAGTTTCCGGCCCCGGCTTTGCCTTGCCTCCTGTAAGTTTGATTGCCGTGAGGTGAGCCTTCCGATCCTCTTGAACATAGAACTTCCGATTCTGCTGATCATCCTGAGCTCACTGAGCTTCCTGAGCTTCCTGAGCTTTCTGAGCTTTCTGAGCTTCCTGGGTCTCAATTCTTCAGATTACTGCTCTCCAGGAATATCCAGTGTTTCAGTACCGCCTGAGAATTCGGTTCCAATGATCAGCCGGTTCCACTGATCATCGTAAAATTTCCGATCTTCACAATTTCAGTCTGCTCTCCGTTAAGCTTTTCCTCATTTTCCGTGACGTGCCCCCGCATGGCGCGCCGCCTGCCGTGCCCTTGTTCTTCGGTACGCCCTCCTGCCGCCGTCAGGGGGCTAGGCTTCAGGGCGGCTTCTCGGCGAGGCCCGGCGGAACGGCTGCTGCGCCTTCCTCCTTCCGCTTTGCGCCATCCTCCTTCCGCCCCCCCGCTTTCAGGCGGCTTGTCAGGGCGGCTTGCGAGGGCGCGAGCCTTAATCCTTCCTGCGCCTGCGGAGAGGATGCCAGTTCGAGCCGCAATGAGCCTAAGCTGTCGACATGCCGTCATCAGGTTTTATGGAAGGTTCCTGATTCCGGTTCCGGTCTCAGGATCTGTCAGGGATTTTCAGGGCCCCCCCGCCCGGGCCTGTAGGAGCGCGTTACGGAGTGCCGCTGAAAGTACGGATGTTTGAAGGATTTCCGCAGGGAGGTCACGCGATGGGCGTCTGGCGGCTTTCTGGCGGCTTGAGCCTCCGGGCAGCTTGCCGCAGGGAGCAAACCCTGAAGCGGCGCGGTCCGCAGGGAGCAAATGCCGAAGCGGGCCGGGCCGCAGGGAGCAAACGGGGAAGCGGCTCGGATCGCAGGGAGCAGACACGGAAGCGAAGCGGCGCTGCCGACGAGGTGGCGATGAGGTGATCAGGTGATGAGGCGGCCTGGTATGGATTTTGACGCGCAGTTGTGGTATAATAAGCTTTTGTAAAGAATGTGCCGGGAATCCTGAGACAGTTGGCCACTTGGCCGGTTTCTCCCGAACGTCATGGGTAGCTTCCCTCCTGGCATTTCTTCTCCGGTCGGAAGCTTCCTGCTTTCAGCCTGCCGCCTCTGTTAGGGCAGGCGCCCGCAGGCGCCGTGTCTGGCTCCCGCTTTGAGGGCTTGGGCATCTCCCTTGAGGCCGCCCGGCATCTTTCGGCTTTAAGGCGCCTGACTTTTCAAACTTTTGGGCGTTTAGCCTTTCAGGGTTTACGGCCTGCCCTTGCCTCCGGCCTGTCCCGCGCGGCTCCCGGGAAGGCGCCGGCATGCTTCCGCACTGGCGGCGGCCCTCCCGCGCGTCTTCCGTTCCCGGCTTCCCGGTTCCCTGATTTTCGGTTCCCTCTTCACGTTCCGCCGGCCCGGCCGCGGCCCTTGGCCGCGTTATTCCGGCCTCCGGCCGTCTTCAGATGTTAATAGGGCCCCGGCTTTTCCCGGCCGGCGCCTCGCCCGGCTCCGGAAGGCCGGGATCCCCCCCGCGCCCCGCGCGCGGCCGGAGGAAGCGATGCCAGCAGCCAGCGAGCCGATCCTCATAGTCGACGACGACAACGAGTTCCTTTTCATGCTGAAACTGGCGGTGGGCGACTGGGGCCATGCCGTCGAGACCGCCCGGAACGGGGAGGAGGCCCTCAGGCTTGCGGCGAACAGGAAATACAAGGTTGTCCTCATGGACATGCGCATGAAGACCGACCGGGAGGGCCTGGAGACCCTGGTGGCCCTCCGGGCCGGGGACGGGCCCAACCGCAGGACCCACGTGATCATCATGACCGCCTACGCCAAGGTGGAGGATGCCGTGGACGCCCTCAAGTCCGGGGCGATGGACTACCTGATGAAGCCCTTCGACCTGAAGCTCCTGCGGCACGCCATCGACGGGGCCGCCGGGCGCATGGCGGTGGCCGAGGACGCTGCTCCGGCCAAGGCCGGCGGGCCGGGCCTCCCGGTCCTCATCGGGGACTCCGGGCCCTTCAGGGAGATGAAGGCGCTGGTGGAGCAGGCGGCCCCTTCCGAGGCCACGGTGCTCATCACCGGCGAGAGCGGGACCGGCAAGGAGATGGTGGCCTCAATGATCCAGCGGCTGTCGCCGCGCGTCGGCGGGAGCTTCATCAAGATAAACTGCGCCGCCCTGGCCGAGAACCTGCTCGAGTCCGAGCTTTTCGGCCACGTGAAGGGCGCCTTCACCGGGGCCGACTCCAACAGGGACGGTAGGCTCATGGCCGCGAACGGCGGCACCGTGTTCCTGGACGAGGTGGCGGAGACCTCCAACAGCTTCCAGGCCAAGCTCCTGAGGACCCTCCAGGAGGGCGAGATCCAGCCGCTGGGGAGCAACTTCGTCAAGAAGGTGGACGTGCGCATCATAGCCGCCACCAACAAGGACCTGGAGGCGGAGGTGGGGGCGGGCCGCTTCCGCGAGGACCTGTACTACCGCCTGAACGTAATCCGCGTGAACGTGCCGCCCCTGCGCGAGCGCCCTGACGACATACTGCCGCTCGCCCGCCACTTCGTGAGCCAGTACGCCAGCAAGAACAAGAAGAACGTCACGGGCCTGGATCAGGGAGCCCAGGCCGCCGTAATGGCCCATTCCTGGCCCGGCAACATCCGCGAGCTCCAGAACGCCATGGAGCGCGCGGTGATCCTCGCCAAGGGCGAGCTGGTGGCCGCGGCCGACATGTCGATACGGAGCTTCGCGCCGTCCTCGGGGGGCCAGGCGCGGCAGGCGCCTGCCTTTCCCCAGGCCGGGGCCGCCTACCTGCGCCCCCCTTCCTGGGGCCCCTCGGCCGTATCCCTGAAGCTGAGGGATTCCGAGTGCGAGAAGATCAAAGAGGCCATGAACATCTGCGGCGGCAACAAGACCAAGGCCTCCGAGATGCTGGGCGTCACCCGCAAGACCCTCACCGCGAAACTCAGGAAGTGCGGGCTGGAGCCGCTCCCGTCGCACGAAAGCCAGGAGCCCGACACGACTGACGATTAGGGGAGCTGGCGCGCCTCGGCGAAGGCTTTCCCTGGACGGCCCGTCCCCGCTTGAACAGCCTTCCGCACGGCCCTTCCATGCGCGACGGTCGCGGCAAACGGGCGGCTTCGGACGGCTTGCCGCGCGCCCGCCGTGGCCCGCCACGGAGCCGTAGCCTCGCCATGGCCGGGGCATTGCCGCGCCATTGACCCGCGTAGATGCCGCTTTCTGCGCGGAGACAGAAGCATGGGCGATTCCGGAAAACGGACGGCTCAGTAAGGCCGAACCCGTTTTGGAACCGCTCCTTGACGGGGACCTTTCCGGATATCCTATGGACTGGAAGTTTGCCTGCAGGAACGGCAATATAGGCCTGACTGCGGCTTATGAGGCGGCCGACCTGAGGCGCGCCTGACTGCTTAACGGGCGGCAAGGCTGAGGAGCCAGCCTATCGTTTCGCTGTGGCGGGCGAGATGTGGCTCTTGGTAGCTCGCTTCGCGGGGCGCGCGGGGTGAGGCGTCAGCTTTGGCGTCTCTCGGCTCGGAAGGGCTGAGGAACCAGCCTGACCGCTTTTCGGGGCGGGCGAAATGAGGCTTCTCCCTGAGCGCTCCGCTGGGAGGGCGATTTGGGGCGCCTGCTTGACTGCTTCACGGAGCAACAGGTCTGAGCCGCCTGTCTGACTGCTTTACGGAGCGCAAAAGTTGAGGAGCCTGTCTGACTGCTTTTAGGAGTGCCAGAGTTAAGGCTCTTGCCTGAATGCTGGGAGACGGCCGGATCCCCTGCATGAAAGGTCGGATCGTTGCCTGAGGGGCGGGCAGGCTACGGCGGCTTCCTGAGGTTTTAGGCCGATTCTGGCGGTACTGACACGGCCACGGCCTGCAGGAAGTCTCATGCCAAGCCGGGGATCGCATTGGCCCAAAGAAGCGCGCTTCCTCTTCTCGCTTGGTGGAGTTAAAGGTGCTCCTCCGAAAGCCGCAGTTCAGGGAGTTCTCGGTGTAGCCCGCCCCATAAGGCGTGTCAGCGAAGGCGGCGCAAGGCAATGCTAGCCGTCCCCAGCTCCCGGTGGGGCAGACAGCCTGTCCGGAGGAGGCGTCAAGGTGGCCGATCAACGTAAGGCGTAAGGGGCTTTGACTCATGTTGGCGCGGGGCCAGTTCCTGGCCTTGGTCAAGCGCCGGAACATTCCGTGAGGCGCAGGTCAGGCTGGCCATCCGCTGGTGCCATGCCCGGAGTTGCATTGTCCATCGGCGGCCCTTTCGAGCCCTGTTCTGAAGAAAGGTGTAGCGGCTGCGGTCGTGCGGAAAATCATTTAAGGCTATGGGCGCCGGGAAAGAACATGCGGGAAGAAGTTTCAGGGAAAAGTTCCGGGAATGCCTGGGCATACAAAATTGAGAGCCTGGAAGAGGCCGGGGCCAGGGTAGGAAATGGCGGAACAGGCAGGTTCGCGGAGGTTTCCAAGGCCGGGAAAGTTGCGGGTTTGACGGTCTCGTAATGGCGAAGAGCCGAAACGGCAGGTTTGATGAAAATATTGGCATGGCTTGCGGCTGCCGGTTAACTTGGCCGGTTCTTCCGGCTTGGCAAAGGCTTGTCATGAAACTGCAGGTTATAGGTATGACCAAGGAAAGGTAGCCCTCGGACCAGAAAAGATGTCGCAGAGGGCGGAGCCAAGCGATATGGAATGATTCAGGCGGGTAAACACCTGAATAGAAGGAGGTGACTTTAAAGAAGTCCGG